>NZ_LT629751.1:3439444-3740000 GCF_900104805.1 Pseudomonas oryzae
CGCCCAGGCCTAGGGTGCGCCGCGCCGCCTGGTTGAGATAGGTGAGATTGCCGGCGCGGTCGGTGAACAGCACCAGGTCGGTGGTCGCCTCGATCACCTCGGCCAGGCGCCGGCGCGCCTCCTCGCCGCGCACCCGCGCGGTGATGTCGCGCGACACGCTGACGATCTCCACCACCGTGCCGGTGTAGGTCTCGCGGATCGCCCGCGCGGCGGTCTCGAACCACAGGTAGTAGCCGTCGCGGTGGCGCAGGCGGTAGCTCATAGTGTGATAGCCGAGACGCTCGAGCTGTTCGCGCGCCTGGCGCATCTGCTCGAGGTCGTCGGGATGCAGCAGCTCGCGCACGCGCAGGCCGCGCAGCTGCTCGGGCCAGTAGCCGAGCAGGGTCCAGGACGCCGGCGAGGCGTCGAGGAAGCGGCCGTCCGGGGTGTGCCGGGAGATCAGGTCGGTGGTGTTCTCGGTGATCACCCGGTACAGCCGGCGCGCCTGCGCCGCCTCGCGCTCGCCGCGCAACTGCTCGCTGGCATCGCGGCCGCGCGCCAGCACGCGGCCGCCATCGGCGGGAATGAACTGCCAGAGCAGGCTGCGCCCGCCGACCTCGGCGCTCACCGGCCCCACCGCGCGCTGCTGGGTGCGGCAGGCCTGCGCCAGCTGGCGGTGGTTGACCGGCAGCAGCGCCAGCGGCACCGCCAGCGCACAGTCCTGCTGCAGGCGGTGGGCGGCGCGGTTGAGGTCGAGCAGGCTCTCGTCGGCATCGAGCAGCAGGCTCGGCGCGTCGTCGGCCTGCAGCAGCGGCGCCGGCGGCGCCTGCTCGCGCGCCTGACCGAGCAGCGCCCGCAGCAGCTCGCCCAGCCAGCCGGCCAGCCCCGCGGCGACGCCCTCGGCGAACACCAGCAGCAGCAGGCCGGGCTCGCCGGGCGCCAGCTCCAGCGCCAGCGCCACGCCGTTCCGGATCGCCGCACGGCGCAGCCGCCCGGCCAGCCAGCAGGGCAGCGCGCGCAGGCTTTCGACCTGCAGCTGGCCGTGCGCCGCCAGCGCGGCGAACAGCGCGGCGTCGCTGGCCTGTGCCAGGTCGCCGGCACCCGGCGGCAGGCGCCGCGCGCTGCCCAGCTCGGCGTAGGTACCGGCCGCCGGTTGCCAGGCCAGGTAGTAGGCCTGCGCCACCTCCGCCCGCGCCTGCGCCAGGCGCAGCAGGGCATCGGCCAACTCGTCGCGGCTCACCCCCGCGCCGGCGAGGCGCAGCAGCTCGCGCAGTTCGCGTGACGGGGCCGCGGCCTGGCGGTCCGAATGCGGCATGATCTCTGGCCTCCCTCGATTTTTATAGTACTTATACCATACGAGGTTAGATAAAAACCTATACACATTTCCGCAAAACCGATCTATGCTCGGGACAAGTCACCACAGGGATGTGGTGCCGCAGGTCGTCGATCCGGCTGCGCCGCGTCGATGCACCAACAAGAACAGAGCTAACAATCAGCCAGCGGATACAGTCATGTCGATCTACGAGCAGGGCCTCGCGCCCGCCCCCGTCAATCATCTCGCCCTCACTCCGCTCAGCTTCATCGAGCGCACCGCCAGCATCTACCCCGAACGCCTCGCCGTGATCCACGGCGCCATCCGCCGCAACTGGCGCGAGACCTACCGGCGCTGCCGGCGCCTGGCCTCGGCGCTGGCCGGTCGCGGCATCGGCCAGGGCGACACCGTGGCGGTGATGCTGCCCAACATCCCGGCGATGCTCGAGGCGCACTTCGGCGTGCCGATGATCGGCGCCGTGCTCAACACCCTCAACGTGCGCCTGGACGCCGAGGCGATCGCCTTCATGCTGCAGCACGGCGAGGCCAAGGTGCTGATCGCCGACCGCGAGTTCGCCGAGGTGGTGCACGCCGCGGTGGGCATGCTCGGCCGGCCGATCCTGGTGGTCGACGTCGACGACCCGGAGTACGGCGAGGGCGCGGCGCTCAGCGAGCTGGACTACGAGGCGCTGCTCGCCGAGGGCGACCCGGAATTCGCCTGGCGGTGGCCGGACGACGAGTGGCAGGCGATCAGCCTCAACTACACCTCCGGCACCACCGGCAACCCCAAGGGCGTGGTCTATCACCACCGCGGCGCCTTCCTCAACGCCATGGGCAACCAGATGACCTGGGCTATGGGCCACCACCCGGTGTACCTGTGGACGCTGCCGATGTTCCACTGCAACGGCTGGTGCTATCCGTGGACCATCACCGCGCTGGCCGGCGCCCACGTGTTCCTGCGCCGGGTCGACCCGCAGAAGATCCTCACCCTGATCCGCGAGCACCGCGTCACCCACCTGTGCGGCGCGCCCATCGTGCTCAACGCGCTGGTCAACATGCCCGAGTCGGCCAAGGCGGCCATCGACCACCCGGTGCACGCCATGGTCGCCGGCGCCGCGCCGCCTGCCAAGGTGATCGGCGCGGTGGAGGAAATGGGCATCAAGGTCACCCACGTCTACGGCCTCACCGAGGTCTACGGCCCGGTCACCGTGTGCGCCTGGCACGAGGAGTGGGACGCCCTGCCGCTCGACGAGCGCGCACGCATCAAGGCGCGCCAGGGCGTGCGCTACCCGACCCTGGAGGGGGTGATGGTCGGCGACCCGAAGACCCTCGAGCCGGTGCCGCGCGACGGCGAAACCCTCGGCGAGATCTTCATGCGCGGCAACACGGTGATGAAGGGCTACCTGAAGAACCCCAGCGCCACCGAGGAAGCCTTCGCCGGCGGCTGGTTCCACACCGGCGACCTCGCCGTGTGCCACCCGGACGGCTACGTGGAGATCAAGGACCGCCTCAAGGACATCATCATCTCCGGCGGCGAGAACATCTCGACCATCGAGGTCGAGGGCGTGCTGTACCGCCACCCGGCGGTGCTCGAGGCCGCGGTGGTGGCCCGCCCGGACGAGAAGTGGGGCGAGACGCCGTGCGCCTTCGTCACCCTCAAGCAGGGTCACGCGGCCAGCCAGACGGAGATCATCACCTTCTGCCGCGAGCACCTGGCGCACTTCAAGGTACCCAAGACCGTGGTGTTCGACGCCCTGCCGAAGACCTCCACCGGCAAGATCCAGAAGTACGTGCTGCGCGACTGGGCGCGGGCGCTCTAGTCCGCCCCCCGGTCGACACGGATGACGGCGCCGCCCACCGCGACGGCGCCACCCCGCGGCCTGCCCGGCAGCGCCGCGGGCGTCATGGCGATCCCCGACTACAACAACAATCCGGAGCCTCTCATGGACCTCAGCGTTTCCCGTCACGCGCAGAGCTACGACCACATCCGCAACAATCCCAAGTTCCGCCAGCTGGCGCAGAGCCGTTCGCGCCTGGCCTGGTCGCTGAGCGCCGCGGTGCTCGGCGCCTACTTCCTGTTCATGGCCATCGTCGCCTTCGCCCCCGAGCTGCTGCACCGGCCGCTGGCCGCGGGCAGCCCGCTGAGCATCGGCCTGCCGGTCGGCGCGGCGGTGATCCTGTTCTCCTGGCTGCTCACCGGCTGGTACGTGCGCTGCGCCAACACCCGCTTCGACGCCCTGAGCGCCGAACTCGTGCAGGAGAGCCGCCAATGAAGCGCCCGCACCTCGCCAGCCTGGGCCTGGCCGCCCTCGCCCTGCTGCCCGTCGCCGCCTTCGCCGGCCCCACGGTGGCCGCCGCCGAGAAGCAGCCGCTCAACCTGCACGCCATCGGCATGTTCTTCGTGTTCGTCCTCGCCACCCTGGCGATCACCTGGTGGGCCGCGCGGCAGACCCGCTCCACCTCCGACTTCTACACCGCCGGCGGCGGCATCAGCGGCTTCCAGAACGGTCTGGCGATCGCCGGCGACTACATGTCCGCCGCCACCCTGCTCGGCCTGTCCAGCCTGATGTTCGCCAAGGGCTACGACGGCTTCGTCTACACCGTGGCGTTCTTCGTCGGCTGGCCGCTGATCACCTTCCTGATGGCCGAACGGCTGCGCAACCTCGGCCGCTTCACCTTCGCCGACATCGTCTCCTACCGTCTCGACCAGACGCGCATCCGCACTTTCGCCGCGTTCGGCTCGCTGACCGTGGTGTGCTGCTACCTGGTGGTGCAGATGGTCGGCGCCGGCCAGCTGATCAAGCTGCTGTTCGGCCTCGACTACCCGGTGGCGGTGATGGTGGTCGGCGCGCTGATGCTGGTCTACGTGATCTTCGGCGGGATGATCGCCACCACCTGGGTGCAGATCATCAAGGCGGTGCTGCTGCTCGCCGGCGGCACCACCCTGGCCCTGCTGGCCATGGCCGAGTTCGGCTTCAGCTATTCGACCCTGGCCACCCGCGCCGTCGACACCCACGCCATCGGCCAGGCGATCATGGGCCCGGGCAGCATGCTCGCCGACCCGTTCAACGCCGCCTCGATGTCGCTCGGCCTGGTGTTCGGCATCGCCGGCCTGCCGCACATCCTGATGCGCTTCTTCACCGTGCCCAACGCCAAGGAGGCGCGCAAGTCGGTGTTCTACGCCACCGGCTTCATCGGCTTCTTCTTCCTGGTGGTCGCCACCCTCGGCTTCGCCGCCATCGTCATCGTCGGCAGCGACCCGCAGTACTTCGTCGGCGGCGACACCAGAGGCGCGCTGATCGGCGGCGGCAACATGGTGGCCATGCACCTGGCCAAGGCGGTCGGCGGCAACCTGTTCCTCGGCTTCCTCTCCGCGGTGGCCTTCGCCACCATCCTCGCGGTGGTGTCCGGCCTGGCCCTGGCCGGCGCCTCGGCGATCTCCCACGACCTCTACGCCACCGTGCTGAAGAAGGGCCAGGCCAGCGAGAAGGACGAAATGCGCATGACCCGCCTGGCCACCGTGGGCCTGGGCATCGTCGCCATCCTGCTCGGCATCCTGTTCGAGAAGCAGAACGTCGCCTTCCTGGTCGGCCTGACCTTCGGCGTCGCCGCCTCGACCAACTTCCCGGTGCTGATCATGGCCATGTACTGGAAGGGCCTGACCACCAAGGGCGCGCTGTGCGGCGGTATCGCCGGCCTGGTCAGCGCCATGCTGCTGGTGATCCTGTCGCCGGCGGTATGGGTCACCGTGCTCGGCAACGCCAAGGCGATCTTCCCCTACGACCACCCGGCGCTGATCTCCATGCCGCTGGCGTTCCTGGTCATCGTGGTGGTCTCCAAACTCGACCGCAGCGCCCGCGCCGCGCGCGAGCGCGCCGCCTTCGACGACCAGTTCGTGCGCGCACAGACCGGCCTCGGCTCGGCCGCCGCGGTCGCCCACTGACCTTCCGTCCTGCAACAGCGCTCCGGCGGCCGGCGACGGCGGCCGGAGCGCGCGAACCACCCGGCGCCCCGGCGCCCGATCCATCGAGGTTTCCCCATGCCCGAGTTCAACGCCCCGCTGCGCGACATGCGCTTTGTCCTCCACGAAGTCTTCCAGGCCCCGAGCCTGTGGGCGCGCCTGCCGGCGCTCAGCGAGACCATCGACGGCGACATCGCCGACGCCATCCTCGAGGAGGCCGCCAAGGTCACCGGCGGCCTGCTCGCCCCGCTCAACCGCAGCGGCGACGAGGAAGGCGCACGCTTCGACAACGGTTCGGTGACCACCCCGGCGGGCTTCCGCGCGGCCTATGCCACCTACATCGAGGGCGGCTGGGTCGGCCTGGCCGGCAACCCGGCCTACGGCGGCCTGGGCATGCCCAAGATGCTCGCCGTGCAGTTCGAGGAGATGCTCTACGCCGCAGGCTCCAGCTTCGCCCTGTACTCGGCGCTGACCTCCGGCGCCTGCCTGGCCATCGACGCCCACGCCAGCGAGGAACTCAAGCAGACCTACCTGCCGCGCCTGTACAGCGGCGAGTGGGCCGGCACCATGTGCCTGACCGAGGCGCACGCCGGCAGCGACCTCGGCCTGCTGCGCTCGCGCGCCGAGCCGCAGGCCGACGGCAGCTACGCGATCAGCGGCAGCAAGATCTTCATCACCGGCGGCGAGCAGGACCTCACCGAGAACATCGTCCACCTGGTGCTGGCGCGCCTGCCCGACGCCCCGGCCGGCTCGCGCGGCATCTCGCTGTTCTTGGTGCCCAAGTTCCTGGTCAATGCCGATGGCAGCCTCGGCGCGCGCAACCCGGTCACCTGCGGCTCGATCGAGCACAAGATGGGCATCAAGGCCTCCGCCACCTGCGTGATGAACTTCGACGGCGCCACCGGCTGGCTGGTCGGCGAACCCAACCGCGGCCTCGCCGCGATGTTCACCATGATGAACTACGAGCGCCTGTCGATCGGCATCCAGGGCATCGGCTGCGCCGAGGCGTCCTACCAGAGCGCCGTGGCCTACGCCCGCGAGCGCCTGCAGGGCCGCGCGCCGGCCGGCGCCGTGCAGCCGCAGAAGAGCGCCGACCCGCTCATCGTCCATCCCGACGTGCGGCGCATGCTGCTGACCATCAAGGCGCTCACCGAGGGTGGCCGCGCCTTCTCCACCTGGGTCGGCCAGCAGCTCGACCTGGCCAAGTTCGCCGTCGACGACGCCGAGCGCGAGCACGCCGAAGCGCTGGTCGCCCTGCTCACGCCGGTGGCCAAGGCGTTCTTCACCGACACCGGCCTGGAGAGCTGCGTGCTCGGCCAGCAGGTGTTCGGCGGCCACGGCTACATTCGCGAATGGGGCCAGGAGCAGTTGGTGCGCGACGTGCGCATCGCGCAGATCTACGAGGGTACCAACGGCATCCAGGCGCTCGACCTGCTCGGCCGCAAGGTGCTCGGCAACCAGCGCGCCAGCCTGCGCCTGTTCGCCGCCGAGATCCGCGCCTTCGTCGACAGCCCGGCCGGTACCGCGCAGCCCTACGCCAGCGAGCTGCTCGCCGCCGTCGAACGCCTGGAGAGCGTCAGCCTGTGGCTGGAGCAGCAGGCCGCGGCGAACCCCGCCGAGGTCGGCGCCGCCGCGGTCGACTACCTGCAGCTGTTCGGCTACGTCGCCTACGCCTACATGTGGGCGCGCATGGCCAGTGTCGCCAGCCTGCGCCGCGCCGACGATGAAAGTTTCTACGCCGGCAAGCTGGCCACCGCGCAGTTCTACTTCCGCAAGCTGCTGCCGCGCATCCACAGCCTGGAAGCGAGCATCCGCGCCGGCAGCGCGCCGCTGTACGGGCTGGACGACGAGCAGTTCTGAGTCCCCTTGGCCGCGGCGGTCGCCTGCCCGACCGCCGCGGCCTTTTTTCTGCTGCGGGATGCCCGGGGCGGGAGTAGCCTTGGCGGTATCGTCCCCCGACAAGAACAACAAGGATTGACCATGCGTACCCTGACCACCCTGTCCGGCAACAGCCAGAAGCTCGACGGCGGCGCCATGTTCGGCAACGCGCCGCGCGCCCTGTGGGAGCGCTGGATGCCGGCCGACGCCCTGCACCGCATCGACCTCGGCTGCCGCGCCCTGCTGGTGCGCGAGGACGGCCGCAACATCCTGGTGGAGACCGGCATCGGCGCCTTCTTCAGCCCGGAGCTGAAGGAGCGCTACGGCGTGCAGGAAGACCGCCACGTGCTGCTCGACAACCTGGCGAAGCTCGGCCTGACCGACGCCGACATCGACGTGGTGCTGCTCACCCACCTGCACTTCGACCACGCCGGCGGCCTGCTCGCCCCCTGGGAGGAAGGCCAGCCGCCGCGCCTGCTGTTCCCCAACGCGCGCTTCGTCACCGGCCGCCGCCAGTGGCAGCGCGCCATGGCGCCGCACGCCCGCGACCGCGCCTCGTACATCCCCGAGCTGCTCGAGCTGCTGGAGGCCAGTGGCCGCCTGGAGCTGCTCGCCGACGGCGAGAGCTCGCCGACCCTCGGCCCGGACTGGCGCTTCCATGTCAGCGACGGCCACACCCCAGGCCAGTTCCTCCCCGAGGTCGCCATGCCCGGCGGCCCGGTGGTGTTCGCCGGCGACCTGATCCCCGGCGCGCCCTGGGTGCACCTGCCGATCACCATGGGCTACGACCGCTTCCCGGAAGGGCTGATCGAGGAAAAGACCGCACTGCTGGAAGACCTGCTGGCGCGCAATGGCCGGCTGGTGTTCACCCACGATCCGAAGGTGGCCATGGGCCGGGTCAGCCGCGATGCCAGGGGCAAGTACGGCCTGAGCGAGAGCTGCGGCGAGGTGGTGGGGCTGGCGGAGTAGTGTCGCCCAGCCATGCGGCCGCCGACTGCCAGCGGCGACCGCCATTTGCGCAGGCAACAAAAAACCCGCCGAAGCGGGTTTTCTAGACCAGGCCGGCGTCCTGCCGGCTGACATCCTGTCGGCTGCACTCCGTGCAACGGTCGGTCATCCTTGAGCTGGGTTCAGCCTAGGCGACAAGTGTTGCACTCGTGTTAAGGCACACGCCGCGCTCAGTTGCCGCCGCGCACCTGCAGGCCGATGCCCAGCTCGGCGGCGATCGAGAACGGCAGCAGCAGGGTATCCAGCAGCGCGCTGGCCGGCAGGTCGAGACCGGGGTGTTTCGGCGCCTCGGCGCCGAAGTGGTCGCGCGGGCAGCAGCCGCCGTTGAGCGCGTACCAGTCCAGGCGGGTGCCGGCGTAGATCAGCGGCGCACCGGGCTGGGCGGCGTCGAGGGTGCGCACGCTGGCGCAGCCGCCCAGCAGCAGCGGCGCCAGCAGCAGGGGAAGGAAGCGGCGCATCAGTCCTCGCTGACCCGGTGGTGCTCGCCCCAGCGCGGCAGCATGTCCTGGGGAATGTTCAGCAGGTTGAGGATGCGCGCCACCACGAAGTCGATCAGGTCGTCGATGGTCTGCGGCTGGTGGTAGAAGCCCGGTGCGGCGGGCAGGATCACCGCGCCCATGTTCGACAGCCTGAGCATGTTCTCCAGGTGGATGGTGGAGAACGGCGCCTCGCGCGGCACCAAGATCAGCTGGCGGCGCTCCTTGAGCGCCACGTCGGCGGCACGCTCGATCAGGTTGTTGCACGCCCCCGTGGCGATCGCCGACAGCGAGCCGGTCGAGCAGGGCACCACCACCATGGCCGCCGGCGCGCTGGAACCGGAAGCGGGCGGCGCCATCCAGTCGTCCTGGCCGAACACGCGGATCTGCCCGGGCGCCGCGCCGGTGTACTCGCTGAGGAAGGCCTGCATCGCCCGCGGCTTGGCCGGCAGGGCGACGTCGGTCTCGGTGGCCATCACCAGTTGCGCCGCCTTGGAGATCAGGAAGTGCACCTCGCGCTCCTCCTGCACCAGGCAGTCGAGCAGGCGCAGGCCGTACTGGGCGCCGGAGGCGCCGGTCATCGCCAGGGTGATGCGTTCGGGACCGCTCATCGCCATTGCTCCTTATCCGGCCAGCGCCTTGGCCAGCTTGCCGTGCAGGCCGCCGAAGCCGCCGTTGCTCATGATCACCACCTGGGTGCCGGGGATGGCGCAGCCCTTGACCGCGGCGATGATGCCCTCCAGCGAGTCGCACACCGTGCTCGGCACCGTGGCGCCGGCCACCGTGGCGGCCAGGTCCCAGCCGAGGTTGGCCGGCGCGTACCAGATGGCGCGGTCGGCCTGGTTCACCGAGTCCGCCAGACCCTCGCGGTGCGCGCCGAGCTTCATCGAATTGGAGCGCGGCTCGACCACCGCGATGATCGGCGCGCTGCCGACGCGCTTGCGCAGGCCGTCGAGGGTGGTGGCGATGGCGGTCGGGTGGTGGGCGAAGTCGTCGTAGATCGTGATGCCGTTGACCTCGGCGACCTTCTCCATGCGCCGCTTGACGCTCCTGAACGATCCCAGCGCCGCGCAGCCCTGCGCCGGGGTGACGCCGACGTGGCGCGCCGCGGCCAGGGTGGCCAGCGCGTTGGCGACGTTGTGGCGACCGCTCAGCTCCCACTCCACCGTGCCCTGCACGACGCCCTCGAACAGCACCTCGAAGCGCGAGCCGTCCTCGGCGAGCAGGTGGGCCTGCCACTGGCCGCCGTGGCCGGTGGTCTGCACCGGGGTCCAGCAGCCCATCTCCAGCACCCGGCCGAGCGCCTGCTCGGCGGCCGGGCGGACGATCAGCCCCTGACCGGGCACGGTGCGCACCAGGTGGTGGAACTGCCGCTCGATGGCCGCCAGGTCGGGGAAGATGTCCGCGTGGTCGAACTCCAGGTTGTTGAGGATCGCGGTGCGCGGACGGTAGTGGACGAACTTGCTGCGCTTGTCGAAGAAGGCGCTGTCGTACTCGTCGGCCTCGACCACGAAGAACGGCGTGCCGCCCAGGCGCGCGGAGACGCCGAAGTTCTGCGGCACCCCGCCGATCAGGAAGCCCGGGCTCATCCCGGCGTCCTCCAGCACCCAGGCCAGCATGCTGCTGGTGGTGGTCTTGCCGTGGGTGCCGGCCACCGCCAGTACCCAGCGCCCCTGCAGCACGTGGTCGGCCAGCCACTGCGGGCCGCTGACGTAGGGCAGGCCGGCGTTGAGCACATGCTCCACCGCCGGATTGCCGCGCGACAGGGCGTTGCCGATCACCACCAGGTCCGGCGCGGGATCGAGGTGCGCCGGCTCGTAGCCCTGCAGCAGCTCGATGCCCTGGGCTTCCAACTGGGTGCTCATCGGCGGGTAGACGTTGGCGTCGGAGCCGGTGACGCGGTGGCCGAGTTCCTTGGCCAGCACCGCCAGCGAGCCCATGAAGGTGCCGCAGATGCCGAGAATATGGATATGCATGGGTGTCCTCGAATACGGGCAGGCAAGGCCCGGAAAACTGTCGCGCAGGTTAGCACAGCCCCCGATGGACCACAGACGCGACCGCCAATTCCGGGACCTTGCGCATGCCGCCGCTTGCCTTGCCCGGCAGCGCACCGCACCCTTGGCGCAGGACATCCGCGATGAGGACCTCCCGATGCCGGCACGCCCGCGCCGCTGGCGCCGTCTCCTGGGCTGGAGCGCCCTGCTGGTGCTGGCCGCCGCACTGAGCGCCGGCGGCTACGGCGCCTGGCTGTGGCAGCGCGTGCAGTCCGAGCAGGGCATCGTCGGCCTGGACTGGCAGGGGCTCGAGCTGTCGCCTGCCGGCCTGCGCCTGGCGCGCCTGGAGCTGCGGCAGCTGGCCGCCGATGGCCGGCGCCTGCACCTGGTGGCCGAGGCGCTGCAGCTGGACTGGTCGCTCGAACGGCGCGGCGCCGTGCTCGAGCGCATCGCCGTGCAGCGCCTCGGCCTGGACTGGCAGGCGCCCGCCAGCCCCGGCGGCGAGGCCAGCCGCCTGCCCACCGCCGACGCGCTGGTCCGCCTGTTCGCCTGGCTGCCGCGCCAGCTGCACGTCGCCCGCATCGACGCCCGCCTGCCCTGCCCCACCGCCGCCTGCCAGCTGAGCGGCAGCCTCGCGCTGCAGCAGCCCGGCGCCGCGCTGCTGCCGGCCAGCCTGCGGCTCGAACTGCACGAGGGCGAACACCGCCTGCTGCTCGCCGGCGCGCTGCGCGGCAGCCCGGAGGCCGCCGAGCTGCAGCTGACCCTCGCACTCGACGAGCGCCCGCACCTCGTCATCGCCGCCAGCCTGAGCGGCGACACCGAGGGCCGCGCGCTGCACGGCACGCTGCAGCTGCCGGCGCGCCCGCCGGCCGCCTGGCTGCACGCCTGGCTGGCGCAGATGCTCGGCGCCGCCGCCGCGCCGCTGGCGCAACTGCCCGACGACCTCGCGCTGCAGGGCGAATGGACCGTGCGCCTGCCCGCCGCCTGGCAGCCGCAGCAGGGCTTGCCGGCGCAACTGGCGATCGACCGGCTGCGCCTGCAGGCCCGCCTGCCGCAGTGGCGCCAGGGCGACATGGCGTTGCACGAGCCCAGCGCCGAGTTGACCCTGAGCGGACAGTGGCAGGCGCCGGCCCTGCGCCTGCGCTTCGCCGACGGCTCGCAGATCGCCGCCCGCCGCCTGGACGGTGCGGCGGCCGCCGTGCGCCTCGACGCGCTGCGCGCCGACCTCGCCGGTCTGCAACTCGAGCAGGCGGCGGATGGCGCAATGCGGCTGAGCGGCCCGCTGGCCGTGCGCATCGGCAACCTGCAGCACGCCCGCCTCAAGCCCCAACGCTGGGACTGGCGCGGCACGCTGCACGCCGCGACGGGCGAACAGCGTCTCGCCGGCCGCCTGGACAACGCCGCCGGCCTGACCCTGCGCCTCGACGCCCGCGCGGCCGGCGACAGGCTCGACCTGCAGGCCGAGCTGCCCGCGCTGGCGCTGGCCGGCGCCAACCCGCTGGCCAGCAGCCTGACGGACTGGCCGGCGCTGCTGGAGCTGTCCGCCGGCTCGCTCAGCGCCAGCGGCCAGCTCCGCCTGGTTGCCGGCGGCCAGCCGCAGGCCGGCCTCGACCTGCAGCTGGTCGGCGCCACCGGCATCTACGACCGCGCCGAGCTGCAGGCGCTGGACGCCCGTCTCGAGGCCCGCCTGCAGGACGGCGAGCTGCGCCTGGGCCTGCCCGCCCTGCGCCTGGCCCGCCTCAACCCCGGCGTGCCGCTCGGCCCGCTCGCGGCACGCGCCAGCTACGTCGCCGGGCTGGACGCCCCGCAGGCCGGCACCCTGATCCTCTACCAGCTGGACGGCACGCTGCTCGGCGGCCGGCTGCGCGCCCGCCCGGAGGCCTTCGCCGTGGCACAGCGGCCATTGGCCCTGCGCCTGCAGGCCGACGGCCTGGAACTGGCCGAACTGCTCAAGGTCTATCCGGCCGAAGGGCTGACCGGCAGCGGCCTGCTCGACGGCGAACTGCCGCTGCGCCTGGCCGACGACGGCCTGCACGTCGACGGCGGCCGGCTGACGGCGCGCCCCCCCGGCGGCGTGCTGCAGCTGCGTTCGGAGCGCATCCGCGCCTTCGGCCGCAGCAATCCCGCGTTGCAACTGGCCACCACGGCACTGGAGGATTTCCGCTACGATCGGCTGGACGGCCAGGTCGACTACGCACCCTCCGGTCGCCTGCTGCTGACCCTGCAGCTGTCCGGGCGCAACCCGGCGCTGGAAGGCGGTCGGCCGGTGAACTTCACCATCAACCTGGAAGAGAACGTCCCGGCCCTGCTGACCAGCCTGCAGCTGTCCGGCCGGGTCAACGAAGCCATCCAGCGCCGCGTGCAGCAACGGCTGCAGCGGCGCGACTGACACGGGAGACGCGCCATGCGCCTGCGCACCCTCGCCTGCGCCCTGCTGCTCGGCCTGCCGCTGGCCGCCTGCACCCCCACGGTGCAACTGGCCGCGCCCAAGGAGCCGATCAACATCAATCTCAACGTGAAGATCGAACACGAGATCTACATCAAGGTCGACAAGGCGCTGGACGGCATTCTCGACCAATCCAGCGGCCTGTTCTGAGGAGCCCGCCATGACCCTGACCAAGCGCATCGTCACCCTGCTGCTCGCCCTTGGCCTCAGCCTGCAGGCGCTGGCCCTCGACCTGTCCGGAGCGATGACCGCCCTGCCGGCCGCCAAGGCCGCCGGCCAGCTCGGCGAGCAAACCGACGGCTACCTCGGCGTGGTCCGGCCCGGCGGCCAGGCCGGCGAGATCGCCCGCCTGATCAACCAGGCACGCCGGGCCGAATACCAGAAGCTCGCCACCCAGAACGGCATCAAGCTCGGCGACGTCGAGGCGCTGGCCGGCAAGAAGGCCATCGACAAGACTCCCGCCGGGCAGTACATCCGCATCGACGGCCAGTGGCGGCGCAAGTAGCCGCAGCGCCAGCGGGGCACCGCGGCCGGGTGGCGATGGCGTACAATCGCGCTCCCGTCCGTCGCCCCAGGAACCACCTGCCGTGTTCTTCCGCAACTGGCGGCGCCGCCGCCTGCTCGCCCGCCACCCGCTCGACCCGCAGCTGTGGGCCGCGGTGTGCGCCGAGCTGCCGCTGCTCGCCGGCCTGGACCTGGCCGAGCGCCAGCGCCTGGGCGAGCTGAGCCTGCTGTTCCTCCACGACAAGCAGCTGACCTGCCTGCCCGGGGTCGAGCTGGACGACGGCGCACGCCTGCGCCTGGCCGCCCAGGCCTGCCTGCCGCTGCTCAAGTTGCCCGACCTGGACTGGTACCAGGGCTTCCACCAGCTGCTGCTGTACCCCGACGACTTCCTCAGCCCGCAGCGCCATCGCGACGAGGCCGGCGTCGAGCACGTCTGGGACGACGAGCGCAGCGGCGAGGCCTGGCACCAGGGCCCGGTGATCCTCGCCTGGCCGGGGGTGCAGGCCAGCGGCACGCTGGACGGCTACAACCTGGTGATCCACGAGCTGGCGCACAAGCTCGACATGCTCAACGGCGACGCCAACGGCCTGCCGCCGCTGCACCCGGACATGCGCATCGACGCCTGGGCCACGACCATGCAGCAGGCCTACGACGCGCTCAACGCCGAACTGGACCGCGACCCCGACGCCGCGACCGCCATCGACCCCTACGCCGCGGAGAGCCCGGCCGAGTTCTTCGCGGTGACCAGCGAATACTTCTTCAGCGCCCCCGACCTGCTCGCCGCCGCCTTCCCGGCGGTGTACGCGCAGCTGGCCGCCTTCTACCGCCAGGATCCGCTGCCCCGCCTCGCGCCGCTGACCGCCGCCCTGCAGGCCGGCATGGCGCACGAGCAGGGCGCGTAGCCGCGCCCGTCCTGCCGGCGGTCGCACACGGCGCCGCCGGCGCTGCGACAACGTGGCGCATCCCGTCGAATGCGCCTATAATACGCGCCACTTTTTTGGCCCCAACCCTGTGGAGTCACCCATGAGCTACAGCAAGATCCCGGCCGGCAAGGACCTGCCGAACGACATCTACGTCGCCATCGAGATCCCGGCCAATCACGCGCCGATCAAGTACGAGATCGATCACGACAGCGACTGCCTGTTCGTCGACCGCTTCATGGCCACTCCGATGTTCTACCCGGCCAACTACGGCTTCATCCCGCACACCCTGGCCGACGACGGCGACCCCCTCGACGTGCTGGTGGTGACGCCCTACCCGGTGGCTCCGGGTTCGGTCATCCGCTGCCGCCCGGTCGGCGTGCTGCACATGACCGACGAAGGCGGCGGCGATGCCAAGCTGCTGGCCGTACCGCACGACAAGCTGACCGTCCTGTACAAGGACGTGCAGAACTACACCGACCTGCCGGCCCTGCTGATCGAACAGATCAAGCATTTCTTCGAGAACTACAAGGACCTCGAACCGGGCAAGTGGGTCAAGGTGGAAAGCTGGGGCGACGCCGAAGAGGCCCGCCAAGTGATCCTCAAGGCGGCAGCGGCTTACCAGAAGTAAGTCGAACCCGCTACGGTAAAGCCGGCCACAAGCCGGCTTTTTTATGCCCGATCGTTTTATCCAGGATTCTCCTGCGCGCACCTTTGAGCTAAGGTGACCGGTCTCAACGCTGGACTCGTCCGCCCCATGCCCCTGTCTCTGCTGTACGGACTGCTCGCATCGCTCGCCCTCCTGCTGCTGGCGCTCGGCGGCCTCTGGCTGCAGCAGCACCGGCGCGACAGCCGGCGCCTCAACGCCCTCGCCGCGGCAGCCGATGCCTTCGCCGCCGGCGACAGCCAGGCGCGCGGCGCAGACGTCAGCGACGATGCCATCGGCCAGTTGGCCCGCCACCTCAACCGTGTGATCGGCCAGCTCGAGGACGAGCGCCACGCCCTGCGCGACAGCGAGCAGCTGCTGCGCAGCCTGATCGACGCCGCGCCCATCGGCATGCTGGTGGTCGACCGCGACGGCTGCATCGAGTCGGCCAATCCGGCCGCCGTACAACTCTTCGAGCGCGGCGGCGAGCCCCTCGGCGGGCAGTGCATCGACCAGTTGCTGCTCGGCCAGGACGCCTGGGCGCGCCTGCTCGCCCAGCCCAACCGCAACCTCGAGTTCGCCGCCCGCCGCAGCAGCGGCAGCTTCCCGCTGGAGGCCTCGTGCACGCCATTCCAGCGCGACGGTCAGACCCTGCAGCTGCTGCTGGCGCGCGACATCGGCAACCGCAAGCAGGCGGAGAACCGCCTGCACTACCTGGCCCACTTCGACCCGCTGACCGGCACCGCCAACCGCACCCACCTGCTCGCCCGCCTCGAGCTCGGCCTGCAGTGCGGCGAGGCGCAGACCCTGCTGTTCATCGACCTCGATCACTTCAAGCGGATCAACGACACCCTCGGCCACGCGATCGGCGACCAGCTGCTGCGCGCGGTGGCCGAACACCTGCGCAAGCGCCTGCCGCCGCGCGCCATGCTCGCCCGCCTCGGCGGCGACGAGTTCGTCGTGCTGCTCACGGCCGAATTCGCCAGCCACGGCCAGGCCCTCGCCGAGCAGCTGCTGCAGGACTTCCGCCAGCCGTTCCACATCCAGCAGTACGAGCTGTTCACCAGCCCGAGCATCGGCATCGCCCAGCAGCCGCCCGGCGCGCCGGGCGACGCCACGCAGCTGCTCAAGCAGGCCGATCTCGCCCTCTACCAGGCCAAGAGCCGCGGCCGCAACCGGCTGGCCCACTTCGACCAGCGCCTGGCCGAGGAAGCCGAACAGCGCCACCGCCTGGAGGCCGAGCTGCGCAACGCCCTGGCACGCGACGAGTTCGAGCTGTACTACCAGCCACAGGTCGACCTGCGCGGCGGCCGCTGCACCTTCGAGGCGCTGCTGCGCTGGCATTCGCCGCAGCGCGGACTGGTCAACTCGGCGCAGTTCATGGCCGTGCTCGAGGAAACCGGGCTGATCATCGAGGCCACCCGCTGGATCTTCCGCCAGGCCTGCCGCCAGCTGCGCCGCTGGCAGGACGAAGGCCGCGACTGGGGCATCGCGGTCAACCTGTCGCCGCTGGACTTCCGCCAGAGCGACCTGGCCGGCACCCTGCTGGCGATCCTCGCCGAGGAGCGCCCGCCGGTGCAGCGCCTGGAGCTGGAGATCACCGAGACCACCCTGCTGGACGCCGACCAGCAGGTGCACGATACCCTGCACGCGCTGAAGCAGGCGGGCCTGACCCTGTTCCTCGACGACTTCGGCACCGGCTACGCCTCGCTGGCCTACCTGCAGTTCTTCCCGTTCCACGGGGTGAAGATCGACCGCCAGTTCGTCACCGGCCTGCCCGCCTGCCGCGAATCGGTGGCACTGGTGCGCGGCATCCTGGTGATCGCCGAGCAGTTGGGCATGCGCGTGGTCGCCGAGGGCGTGGAGAATGTCCGCCAGGCCGACTTCCTGCTGGACAACGGTTGCCACCACCAGCAGGGCTTCCTCTACGGGCGGCCGCAGCCGGCCGCCATCTGGAGCGAGGCCGGCCAGCCCCTCGCGCCGACCTGCGCCGAGAACAGCTGAACCGGCTGGCCGACCTGCTAAGCTGACGCACCATTTTCGTGCGAGGATCGCGCCATGCCCCTGTCAGACCTGTTCCTGCTGCTGCTCGCCGGCTTCGCCGCCGGCGGCATGAATGCCCTGGCCGGCGGCGGCACCTTCTTCTCCTTTCCGGCGCTGCTGGCCACCGGCCTGCCGCCGGTCACCGCCAACGCCACCAACGCCGTGGCCCTGTGGCCGGCCAGCATCGCCGGCGCCTGGGCGGCGCGCAGCTCGCTGCGCCCGCTCGGCGACTACCTGCTGCCGCTGCTCGGCGCCGGGCTGGCCGGCGGTCTGGGCGGCGGCCTGCTGCTGCTGGCCGGCGGCGACGAGGTATTTCGCGTGCTGATCCCCTGGCTGCTGCTGGCCGCCACCGCGCTGTTCGCCGCCAGCCCCTGGCTGAGCCGCGCCCTCGCCGCGCGCCGCCGCGAGGCCAGCGCGGTGCCGCCGCACGGCCCGCTGTCGCTCGGCGCGCATGCGCTGGTGTCGGTGTACGGCGGCTACTTCGGCGCCGGCATGGGCATCCTGCAGCTGGCAGCCTTCTCCATCGAGGGCCACGCCCTGGCCAGCGCCAACGCGCTGAAGAACCTGATCTCGGCGGTGATCTACAGCGTCGCCAGCGTCACCTTCATCGTCGCCGGACGGGTCAGCTGGAGCGAACTGGCCATCCTGCTCGCCGGCGCCACCCTCGGCGGCTACGCCGGCGGCGCGCTCGGCCAGCGCCTGCCGGCGCGCTGGCTGCGCGTGCTGGTGATCGCCGTCGGCAGCGGCATGACCCTCTACTACTTCTGGGCCACCTATGCGCACTGAGCCGCCCATGGTGCGCATGGCGCACCGGAACAGGCGCCCCTGCCACTCGGCTGCCATTTGCCCGCCATCCGCGGCTCTGCTAGTGTCGCGCCCGTTTTCCGCCGTCCGAGAATGCCGCCATGGCCCGCAAGAAAACCGCCCCCGATTTCGAGCAGTCGCTGAGCGAACTGCAGACCCTGGTCGAGCGCCTGGAAAGCGGCGAACTGTCCCTCGAGGACTCGCTGGCCGCCTTCGAGCAGGGCGTCCGCCTGACCCGCGAATGCCAGGGCGCGCTCAGCCAGGCGGAACAGAAGGTGCAGATCCTCCTCGGCCAGGACGGCCAGACCGCCCCCTTCGCGGTGGAGGGCGAGCAGGCATGAGCCTCCAGCAGTACCAGTCCACCTGCCAGGCGCGCGTCGACGCCGCCCTGGACGCCCTGTTCGTCGCCCCGCGCAGCGAGCTCGAACGCCTCTACCAGGCCATGCGCTACAGCGTGATCAACGGCGGCAAGCGCGTGCGCCCGCTGCTCGCCTACGCCGCCTGCGAGACCCTCGGCGGCGCCGCCGAACGGGCCGACGGCGCGGCCTGCGCGGTGGAGCTGATCCACGCCTACTCGCTGGTCCACGACGACCTGCCGGCGATGGACGACGACGACCTGCGCCGCGGCCAGCCGACCACCCACATCGCCTTCGACGAGGCCTGCGCCATCCTCGCCGGCGACGGCCTGCAGGCGCTGGCCTTCGAGGTGCTGGCCGACACCGCGCGCAACCCGCAGGACGCCGAGACCCGCCTGGACATGATCGCCAGCCTGGCGCGCGCCGCCGGCCCCGCCGGCATGGTCGGCGGCCAGGCCATCGACCTCGGCTCGGTCGGCGTGCAGCTCGACCAGGCCGCGCTGGAAACCATGCACCGGCACAAGACCGGTGCGCTGATCGAGGCCAGCGTGCGCCTCGGCGCCCTGGCCAGCGGGCGCAGCGACGCCAGCAGCCTCGCCGCCCTGCAGCGCTACGCGCGCGCCATCGGCCTGGCCTTCCAGGTCCAGGACGACATCCTCGACGTGGAAAGCGACACCGCCACCCTCGGCAAGACCCAGGGCAAGGACCAGGCCAACGACAAGCCGACCTACCCAGCGCTGCTCGGCCTCGACGCCGCCAAGGCCTACGCCCTGGAACTGCGCGACCAGGCGCTGGCCGCGCTGACCGACTTCGACGAGCGCGCCGACGCCCTGCGCCAGCTGGCCCGCTACATCGTCGAACGTCGCCACTGAGGCCCGTCCGAGCGGGTGGAAACCGCGCCGCGGATTTCCACCGCAGGCCGCGCCGGAGCAGGCGGCGCCGTCAGCCGGCCGCCGCACCGCGCACGCCGTGTAACAATCCCGTCACTCCTCGACCTTCGCTTGCTTGGGCGCCCCGGCCGCTTCGGGTAAACTCGCCCATCCTTTGCCGATTGCCGTAGTACGTCCGATGCCCAAGACGCTGCACGAGTTCCCCCGCCAGCGGCCCGACACGCCCCTGCTCGACCGTATCGACAGCCCCGCCGCGCTGCGCGCCCTCAGCGAAGCCGAGCTGGATACCCTGGCCGACGAGCTGCGCCAGTACCTGCTCTACACCGTGGCGCGCACCGGCGGGCACTTCGGCGCCGGCCTCGGCGTGGTCGAGCTGACCATCGCCCTGCACCACGTCTACCACACCCCGGAAGACCGCCTGGTGTGGGACGTCGGCCACCAGGCCTACCCGCACAAGATCCTCACCGGGCGCCGCGAGCAGATGGCGACCCTGCGCCAGAAGGGCGGCCTGGCCGCCTTCCCGCGGCGCAGCGAGAGCGCGTACGACACCTTCGGCGTCGGCCACTCGAGCACCTCGATCAGTGCCGCGCTGGGCATGGCGCTGGCCAACCGCCTGCAGGGCAACGACAGGCGCACCGTGGCGGTGATCGGCGACGGCGCACTGACCGCCGGCATGGCCTTCGAGGCGCTCAACCATGCGCCCGAGGTCAAGGCCGACATGCTGGTGGTGCTCAACGACAACGACATGTCGATCTCGCGCAACATCGGCGGGCTGAACAACTACCTGACCAAGATCCTCTCCAGCCGCACCTACGCCAGCATGCGCGAGGGCAGCAAGAAGATCCTCTCGCGCATTCCCGGCGCCTGGGAGATCGCCCGGCGCACCGAGGAGCACGCCAAGGGCATGCTGGTGCCCGGCACCCTGTTCGAGGAGCTGGGCTGGAACTACATCGGCCCGATCGACGGTCACGACCTGCCGACCCTGATCGCCACCCTGCGCAAGATGCGCGAGCTCAAGGGCCCGCAGTTCCTGCACATCGTCACCAAGAAGGGCAAGGGCTTCGCCCCGGCCGAGGCCGACCCGATCGGCTACCACGCGATCAGCAAGCTGGAGATCGGCAGCCAGCAGGCCGCGAAGAAGCCGTCCGGGCCGAAGTACTCGGCGGTGTTCGGCCAGTGGCTGTGCGACATGGCCGAGCAGGACCCGCGGCTGATCGGCATCACCCCGGCGATGAAGGAAGGCTCCGACCTGGTGGCCTTCGCCGACCGCTATCCCGAGCGCTACTTCGACGTGGCGATCGCCGAGCAGCACGCGGTGACCCTGGCCGCCGGCCTTGCCTGCGAAGGCGCCAAGCCGGTGGTGGCGATCTATTCGACCTTCCTGCAGCGCGCCTACGATCAGCTGATCCACGACGTCGCCGTGCAGGACCTCGACGTGCTGTTCGCCATCGACCGCGCCGGCCTGGTCGGCGAGGACGGGCCGACCCACGCCGGCAGCTTCGACCTCTCCTACCTTCGCTGCATCCCCGGCATGCTCGTCATGACCCCCAGCGACGAGAACGAGCTGCGCCTGCTGCTCACCACCGGCTACCAGTACAGCGGCCCGGCGGCGGTGCGCTACCCACGCGGCTCGGGGCCCAACACGCCGATCGCGCCGGAGCTGCAGACGGTGGAGATCGGCAAGGGCGTGCTGCGCCGCCAGGGCCGCCGCGTCGCCCTGCTGGTGTTCGGCGTGCAGCTGAGCGAGGCCCTGCAGGTCGCCGAGCGGCTCGACGCCACGGTGGTCGACATGCGCTTCGTCAAGCCGCTGGACGAAGCGCTGCTGCGCGAGCTGGCCGCCAGCCACGAGCTGCTGGTCACCGTCGAGGAGAACGCCATCATGGGCGGTGCCGGTTCGGCGGTCGCCGAGTTCCTCGCCCGCGAGGCCATCGTCCGTCCGCTGCTGCAGCTCGGCCTGCCCGACTGCTACGTCGAGCATGCCAAGCCGGCGGAGATGCTCGCCGAGTGCGGCCTGGATGCCGCCGGCATCGAAACCGCGGTGCGGACGCGGCTGGCGCTGCTTGAAGGAAATTCAAGACAAGCGGTCTGAAAGATGCTTGAGTTTCAGGACGCCGCGCACTAAGGTGCGCGGCGTTTTGCTTTTCGTCAGGGTGCGCGGGCCATCAGCCTGCGTTAAACGGGAAGCCGGTGCGCTCCATGCGAGCAAGGCCGGCGCTGCCCCCGCAACGGTAATCGACCGCAGGCCCGAGGCCTGCAACCTTGCCCAACGGCCACTGGGATTTCCCGGGAAGGCGGGCCAAGGGTCGACAGCCCGGAGACCGGCCCGGACGGATTCGACAGGTGTTGCGGAGGGCCGCACCGTCAGTCGCGCGCCGCGGCGCGTCTCTGTCTCCTGCCCTCCTCGAAAGTCTGCCTTCCACTTTTGAGGACTTCCCATGAAGCTTTCCCGTCTGGCGCTGGCCGTAGCCCTGGCGCCCACCCTGGCCCTGGCCGGCGAGCCCGCCGACGACGTCCAGCCGCTGATCGTCACCCGCGCCACCCCGCTGGAACAGCCGGCCCCGGCCAGCGTGCGGGTGATCAAGCGCGCCGAGATCGAACGCAGCGGCGCCCAACACCTGGTCGACGTGCTGCGCAACCAGGCCGGCGTGCAGCTGCGCGACGTCATCGGCGACGGCAGCCGCGCCACTCCCAGCCTGCGCGGCTTCGGCGAAAACGCGGTGAACAACACCCTGATCCTGGTCGACGGCCGCCGTCTCAACCAGCCGGCGCTGGCCGGCGCCGACCTCAACAGCGTGCCGCTGGCCAACATCGAGCGCATCGAGATCCTGCGCGGCGCCGGCACCGTGCTGTACGGCGACCAGGCGGTCGGCGGGGTGATCAACATCATCACCCGCACCCCACGCCGCAACGAGGCCTACGTGGAAACCACCCAGGGCAGCCACGACCTCGAGGCCTACCGCGGCCACGTGTTCCAGCAGCTCGGCGGCGGCTTCTCCGCCTACGCCAGCGGCGAAACCCGCCACACCGACAACTACCGCGACCACAACAACGCCGACTACAGCAACGCCTTCGGCCGCCTGCGCTACGATCACGCCCGGGGCTGGGCACTGTACGAATACCAGACGGTGGACGACGAGCTGCGCCTGCCCGGATACCTGAGCGAGGCCGAGCGCCGCGCAGATCGCAAGGCCAGCTACGCTGCCAATACCAACGGCTTCAACGACAGCCAGACCCAGGTGCACCGCTTCGCCGCCGAGCAGCGCCTGGATGAGATCTGGGCTGCCGACTTCGATTACAGCCACAGCGACCAGGATGGCGTCGGCGCTTACAACAGCGCCTGGGGCAGCTCGCCGTTCACCCAGGGCACCCGCGTGGAAAGCTTCAGTCCGCGCCTGACCGCGCGCTGGGACAGCGGCCTGGGGCGCAGCGAGTGGCTGCTCGGCCACGACCACATCACCAGCGACTACCAGGCGTCCTGGGGCACCGACTTCCGTCAGACCCTGCGCGACTGGTACACCCAGCTCAGCCAGCCACTCGGCCATGATCTGACCCTGACCCTCGGCTACCGCGCCAGCGAGGCCGAGGATCGCAACCATGCGGTCGGCAAGACCCATACCGACCGCGAAGGCAGCAGCAGCGTCGGCCTGAGCTGGCAGGCCGACGCACAGACCCGCGTGTTCCTCAGGCGCGAGGACGTGCTGCGCTGGGCCAACATCGACGAGAACGGCTGGACCAGCCCTGGCGTCGAGTTCCTCGCGCCGCAGACCGGCGAGTCCTGGGAAAGCGGCGTGGAATGGGACGACGGCGTGCAGCGCTACCAGCTCAGCGTCTACCGCCTCGACCTCGACGACGAGCTGATGTACGACCCCAGCGCTCCCGGCCCCTTCGGCCTCGGTGCCAACATCAACCTCGACCAGACCCGCCGCGACGGCCTGCTGCTCGAGGCGCAGCGTCAGCTGACCGAGCGCCTGAGCGTCAGCGGCCAGTACAGCTTCACCGACGCCGAGTACCGCGCCGGCAGCTTCAAGGGCAACGATGTACCTGGCGTATCGCGGCACAGCGCCGGTGCCCAGCTCGACTACCTGATCCTGCCGGGCCTCAACGGCCATCTGGAAGCACTGTACACCGGCGCCAGCTACCTGTCCGGCGACCACGCCCACGCCATGCCCCGCGAGGGCGGCTACACGGTGTTCAACGCTGCGCTGAGCTGGGACTATCGCCAGTTCACCAGCAAGCTGCGGGTCAACAACCTGACCGGCAAGCAGTACGACGCCTTCGCCAACTACTCCGTGTGGGCGCCAGGCAACAAGGCGCTCTACCCGGCCCCCGAGGAAGACGTGCAGCTGAGCGTCGGCTACCGCTTCTGAGTCCGGCCAGGAACGACGAGGCCCCGCACTGCGGGGCCTCGTCGTTTTCAGCGCGCCGTATCCAGCAGCGCGCACAGCTTCTCGGTGGCGGCGAGCATCTGGAAGCTCGGCCGCTCGATGCCCTCGTCGGGCACCTCCCAGACCTGACCGCGCTGCACCGCGGTCAGCTGCGGCCAGTCCTGCCAGGCCGCGGCCTGGCCCGGTTCGCCGACCAGGATCACCGCCGGGTCGCGGGCCAGCACCGCCTCGACGCTGACCTGCGGCGCCGGCAGCTGCAGATCGGCGAACACGTTGCGCGCGCCGCACAGGCGCAGGGCGTCGCTGATGATCTGCCGCCCGCCGAGGGTGTACAGCGGGCGATCCCACACCTGGTAGAACACCGTGAGCGGCTCGGCACGGGCATGCCGCGCGGCCAGATCGGCGAGGCGCTGGCGCAACCGGGCGGCCAGGCGGGTGCCCTGCCCGGCATGGCCGACCGCGGCGCCGATGGTCTCGAGCTCGCCGGCCAGTTCGTCGAGGCTGTGCGGCTGGGTCTCGATCAGCGGGATGCCCAGCGCGCGGAGCTGCGCGTGCATGGCCGGGCCGACGCTGTCCGGCCAGAGCAGGATGAGGTCCGGCTGCAGGGCGAGCAGGGCTTCCAGATTGAGCTGGCCATGCCGGCCGAGTGACGGCAGGTGGGCGAGCGCCGGCAGGCGCGGCCCGGCGTCGAGCACACCGACCAGGCGCTCGCCGGCGCCCAGCTCGACCATGATCTCGCTGAGCGAGGGGGCCAGCGCCACCACCCGCTGCGCGCCCTGCTGCGCCGCCTGCGCCAGGCCGCTGGCGAGCAGCAGGACGGCGAGCAGCAGCGGGCGCATCAGCCGAGCTGGCGCGGCAGACGGTAGAGGATGGCGATCACCACGCTGGCCAGCGCCAGCAGCAGCACGGGCACGCCGTGCAGGTCGGCGAGACGGCCGAGGGCGGCGATCCAGGCCGGCAGCATGGCGCCGAGCAGGCCGTTGCGCTGGGTGCGGGCCAAGGCTGCCCAGCCGGCGGCTTCGTCGGGAGTGTCGAGCACGCGCGCGCAGGCGATCAGCGCCAGCTTGAAACGACGGAACAGCGGCAGGCCGACGAACATCGACAGCAGCGCGGCGATGAACAGCGGCATGGCCAGCGCGGCCGGTAGCGGCGGCCGCGCCGGGCCGAAGGCGCCGAGCAGCAACAGCGGCAGCATGGCCAGCGCCAGCAGCCCCCACCAGCGACGGGCGAAGCTCAGCCGCTGCAGGCGCACCGCACTCATTCGTCCTCGGCCTGATGCAGGTTGCCGAGCAGGTGGCCGAGCTTGCCGGCCTTGGTCGCCAGATAGAACTTGTTGTGCGGGTTGAGTCCGCTGTGCAGCGGCACGCGCTCGGCCAGCTGGATGCCGTAGGTCTCCAGCGCCTTGAGCTTGCGCGGGTTGTTGGTCATCAGCTTGAGCTCGCGGATGCCCAGGTGGTCGAGCATCGGCCGGCACATGGCGTAGTCGCGCTGGTCGGCGCCGAAGCCCAGGCGCTCGTTGGCCTCCACGGTGTCGGCGCCGCCGTCCTGCAGCTCGTAGGCGCGGATCTTGTTGAGCAGGCCGATGCCACGCCCCTCCTGGCGCAGGTAGAGCAGCACGCCACGGCCCTCGGTGGCGATGGCGCGCAGCGCCGCCTCGAGCTGGGCGCCGCAGTCGCAGCGCAGGCTGAACAGGGCATCGCCGGTCAGGCATTCGGAGTGCAGGCGGCCGAGCACCGGTGCGCCGTCGGCCACGTCGCCCATGGTCAGGGCCACGTGCTCCTTGCCGGTGGCTTCGTCGAGAAAGCCATGCATGGTGAACACGCCAAACGGGGTTGGCAGCTTCGAAGCGGCGACAAAGACGACGGACACCGGAACACTCCTGCGAGATGTAAGGCGTCGATTGTAACAGCAGCATCGCCGAGGCGGTCAGTCGGGAATTGCATGGCAGACATGCCGGTGGAGAGCGGTCGGCCAGGGTCGAAAAGCCGCGCCGTGGTTTTCCGCCAGCCCTGGCAAGCCGGCCGGCGGACAATCGCCGCGCGAGTTGCCCCGCCTCGTCACGCCGTGCCGACGCCCAGCTGCGCCAGCGCTCCGGCCAGCAGCGGCGCGACGCTGACCGCGTTGCTCGGATGGACGATGCAGTCGCTGCTCCACACCTCGCGCACCCCGGCTGCGTGCACGCTGGCCAGCGCGTCGGCGGCGAACAGCGCGTGGGTCACCGCCACGTCCACCGAGGCGGCGCCGGCCGCCAGCAGCAGCTCGGCGGCGCGCGCCAGGGTGCGTCCGGAACTGGCCACGTCGTCGAGCAGTACCACCGCCCGGCCGCGCACGTCCAGCGCGGGCAGGGCGATGTCGACCTGCCGGTCGCCGTGGCGCTCCTTGCTGCACACGCCGTAGTCGAAACCATGCCCGGCGGCGGCAGCCTCGATCCACTGCCGCGACTCGGCGTCCGGGCCGATCAGTAGCGGATTGGCGACCTTGCCGGCGATCAACCCGGCCAGCAGCGGTGCGCCGGACAGGCTGAGCGCCTGGCCACGGGGGATCGCCTCGCCCAGGCTGGCGATGCGGTGCAGGTGCGGATCGACGGTGATCACCGCGTCGAACAGCCTGGCGAGGAATTCGCCGACCACCCGCTGGCTGACCACCTCGCCGGGATGGAAGGCGATGTCCTGACGCATGTAGGCCAGGTAGGGCGCCACCAGCAGCAGGCGCCGCGCACCGAGGCGGCGCGCCTCGCCGGCCGCCAGCAGCAGCTCGACCAGCTTCTCGTTGGGCCGATCGAGGCTGCGGTACAGCACCAGGGTGTCGGCCAGCGCGCCGTCCGCGCCCAGCGGCAGGCGCAGACGCAGCTCCTCGTCGGGGAAGCGGTGGCGTGCGATGCAGGCGGCCGGCAAGCCGGCTGCCGTGGCGAGGCGCAGGGCGGGGGCGGCCTCGTCGGCGAAATACAGCAGCTGGCAGCTCATCAGAACTCCACGAACAGGTGCGACAGCTCGGCGGCGCTGCCGATGGCGAAGCCGGCGCTGCGCTGGCAGGCCTGGCGGGCGAACTCCAGGTCGGCGGGGAAGGCCGCGTACACGCGATACAGCGGCGCACCGGCCTCGACCCGCTCGCCGAGCTTGTGCAGCAGGTCGACGCCGGCGCCCTGCACCTTGGGCGCGCCGGCCAGACGGGCGACGCGCGCCAGGTGCAGGTTGTCGATGGCGATCACCACGCCGTCCTGCTCGGCGCACACCTCGAAGGACAGCGGCGCCAGCGCCGGAGCGTCGGGATCGAAACCGCGGCCGCCCTGGGCGGCGATGATCGCCTGCATCTTGGCCAGCGCGCGGCCGGAATCGAGGATGTCGCGGGCGATGGCGAAACCGTCGCCGCCGCGCACGTCGGGATCGAACTCGAGCATGCGCCCGGCCAGGCGCAGGGCCTTCTGGCGCAGGTCGTTGGGCGCGCGCGGATCGTTCTCCAGCACGCGCATCACGTCGCGCGCCTCCAGCACCGGACCGATGCCGCTGCCCACCGGCTGGCGGCCGTCGGTGATCACCACGTCGATGGTCAGCCCCATGCGCGCGGCGACGAACTCGAACAGCTTGCGCAGGCGCTGCGCCTCGGGCATCGAGCGCACCTTGGCGGTCGGCCCGACCGGGATGTCC
This sequence comes from Pseudomonas oryzae, assembly GCF_900104805.1. NCBI lineage: Bacteria > Pseudomonadati > Pseudomonadota > Gammaproteobacteria > Pseudomonadales > Pseudomonadaceae > Pseudomonas > Pseudomonas oryzae. The sequence goes on from NZ_LT629751.1 coordinate 3,466,690, forward strand.
AGCACCAGGTGACTGGAGCCGGCGGCGACCTTCTTGGACAGGATCGAGGCGACCATCTGTCCCGGCGAGTCGATCGACAGCGGCCGCTCCACCGAGATCAGCACGTCGTCGGCCGGCGACAGCTCGCTGGTGCCGCCCCAGGCCAGGCAGCCGCGGTGCTCGCGGACGATCCCCTCGAGACTGGCGAACGGCAGCTCGACGTTGGCCAGCACCTCCATGGTGTCGGCGGTGCCGGCCGGCGAGGTGATCGCCCGCGACGAGGTCTTCGGGCAGAGCATGCCGTGCGCCGCGACGATCGGCACCACCAGCATCGAGGTGCGGTTGCCGGGGATGCCGCCGATGCAGTGCTTGTCGACCACCGGGTGCTCGTGCCAGTCGAGGCGGCGGCCGACGGCGGTCATGGCGTCGCTGAGGAAGTACACCTCCTCGCGGTCCAGCTCGCCCTGGTTGCAGGCGACCACGAAGGCGGTCAGCTCGATCTTCGAATAGCGGTGCTCGGCGATGTCGCGGACGATGGCGCGGAAGTCCTCGCGGGACAGGCGCTCGCCGGCGATCTTGCGGTGCAGGGCGGGGATCGACGAGGCCGGCTCGGCCTGGCAGATGCTGGCCGGATGGCCGTTGTCGACGCCGAGCTGGGCGAAGGCATCCTCGGACAGACCGAGCTGGCCGCAATCGACGATGGCGGTGTCATCGACCACGTTGAGGCTGGCGAGGATGCGCCGGCCGTTGGCGCGCACCTCGACCTTGGACAGCGCCTGGAAGCCCTCGGCGCGGTAGATCGCGCAGTCGCGGTGCAGGTAGGCGACGTTCTCGCGGTAGGTGTCGATGGCGACCCGGTGCAGCTGCAGGGTCGCCTCGGCGCATTCGCAGGCGCTGGCGGCGATCGGCGGAGTGTTTTCCATGGGGCGAACCTGGGGATGTCGGTTCCCCGACTATGCCGCCGCACGGGCGCAGGCGGCAAGTCGACCAAAGCCCTCCCGCCTCCCGTGCGGGAGCCGGCAGACCAGGCGCAGCGGGGGCGCGGCCGGCCTCAGTGCTTGGCCTGCAGGCGCAGCACGCCCTGCTCCTCGCGCCAGCCGACGCGGTTGAGGAAGCTCATGCCGAGCAGCACGTCGGTGGGCGAGCCACCGGCGATGACCGCCGCCTCGACGCCGAGTACCTCCAGGCTGCCGACCTTGACGCGGTCGAGGGTCAGGCGCCAGGCCGGCACCACGCCGCCGGCGGTGTTGACCTGCATCGGCTGGCCACGGCTCTTGTAGTCGAGGCCGAGGCGCTTGGCCTGGGCCTCGTTCATCGCCACCGAGGAGGCCCCGGTGTCGACCAGGAACTGCACGTTCTGGCCGTTGATCGAGCCCGCCGTCCAGTAGTGGCCGCCCATGCCGCGGGCGATGCTCAACTGCTGGCGCTGCGGCTCGGCGTAGCCATCGGCGCTGTATTCGCGCGACAGCCCGTAGCTCCTGTCCACGCCATCCACGCGCAGCACCGCGCCGCGGGCGTCGGCGCTGACCAGGGTGACGCCGGCCGGCCCCGGCTGGCCGACCTTGAGCAGCTGGCGCTGGCCGTCGACACTGACCACCGCGGCACCGGGAAACAGGCCGACGACCTGGACCAGGGGCGCGGCCGCCAGCGGTGCGGCGCACAGCAGGGGCAGGCAGAACGCCAGTAAACCTCGCATGACAAATCTCCTTTTTGTCTCCCGCTCCGCCGTGCGGAACGGCTGGGGGAGAGAAACGGCCCGACGCGCCGCTCTCCCGGTCAGCGGCGCTTCAGCCGAGCAACCCGGCCAGTCCCTGCAGCAGCAGGAAGGCGCCGACGCCGGCGAGCAGGTCGTCGAGCATGATGCCGACGCCGCCGTGCACGTGGCGATCGGCCCAGCTGATCGGCCAGGGCTTCCAGATATCCAGCAGGCGGAACAGCAGGAAACCGGCCAGCAGCCAGAGCCAGCCGGGCGGTGCCAGCCAGCAGGTGATCCAGATACCGACGATCTCGTCCCAGACGATGCCGCCGTGGTCGTGCACGCCGAGATCGCGGGACACCTTGCCACACAGCCAGCAGCCGAACAGCGAACCGAGCAGCAGGATCAGCGCGTAGCCCCAGTCCGGCAGCAGTTGCAGCAGCGGCACGAACAGCAGGCCGACCAGGGTGCCCCAGGTACCCGGCGCCTTGCGCATAGCCCCGGAACCGAAGCCGAAGGCGATGAACTGCCAGGGGTCGCGCCAGATCGAGTCCGGCGCCACGTCGGGGCGCTCAGGCTTGCTCATCGCCGCCTCCGAAATGCTGGTAGCCGCCGGCGGCGGGGGTGATGTCGCGCCCCGCGCCATCGACCAGGCGCACGCCGCTGCCCGCCTCGGCGTGGCCGATCACATGGAAGTCATGGCCGCTGGCCACCAGGGCCGGCAGAGCCGCCGGCGGCAGGGTGAAGGCCAGCACGTAGTCGTCGCCGCCGCTCAGCGCCAGCTGCAGGGCCCGCCGCTCGCCGGCCGCCGCGCGCAGGGCGGGACTGAGCGGCACCAGCGCGGCCTCGATGAGCAGGCGCACGCCCGACGCCTCGGCGATGTGCCCGCAGTCGGCGAGCAGGCCGTCGGAGACGTCCAGCGCCGCGCTGGCCAGGCCGCGCAGGGTCTGGCCGAGGGCCAGCTGCGGCTGCGGCGTCCAGTAGCGCGCCAGCAGCTGCGCATCCGCCGCACCGTGCGCCCCGCGCTCGCCGAGCACCAGCGGCAACGCCGCGGCGGCCTCGCCGGTCGCCCCGCCGATGCACAGCAGGTCGCCGGGACGCGCACCCGCGCGCAGCAGCGCCTGCCCGGCGGGCAGCCGGCCGAACACCGTGACGTTGATGTTGAGCGGACCACGGGTGGTGTCGCCACCGATCAGGGCCAGACCGCAGGCCCGCGCCATGACGTCGAGGCCGCGGGCGAAGCCCTCCAGCCAGACGGGATCGGCGGCGGGCAGGGTCAGCGCCAGGGTGAAGCCGAGCGGCGCCGCGCCCATGGCGGCGAGATCGCTGGCGGCGGCGGCCAGCACGCGCTGGGCGAGCAGGCTGGGATCGTGACGTTCGGGGAAGTGCACCCCGGCGACCTGGGTGTCGGTGGATACCGCCAGCTGCTCGCCGGGCGGCAGCTGCAGCAGCGCGCAGTCGTCGCCGATGCCGCGCGCCACGCCGGAGGCCGGCGCGGCGCAGGCGGCCGCGGCGAAGAACTGACGGATCAGCGCGAATTCGCCGAGACCGGCCATGGGCGCGGGATCAGCTGCGCTTGCCGCGCACTTCGGCGCCGCGCAGGCGCGGGGCCAGCTTGTCGAGCACGCCGTTGACGAACTTGTGGCCGTCGGTGGCGCCGTAGACCTTGGCCAGTTCGATGCCTTCGTTGATCACCACCCGGTAGGGCACGTCGACGCGGTTGCGCATCTCGTAGGTGGACAGGCGCAGGATCGCCAGTTCGACCGGATCGATCTCTTCCAGCGGGCGATCGAGGCAGGGCGCGAAGGCTTCGTCCAGCTCGGACTTCAGGCGCGGCACGCCGTGCAGGATCTCGTGGAAGTAAGCGCCGTCGACATCGCTGAAGTCATTGTCGGTGCGGAACTGCGCTTCGATCTCGTTGAGCGACTGGCCGGCCATCTGCCAGGAGTACAGCGCCTGCAGGGCCAGACTGCGCGCCTTCTGGCGCATGGCGATCTTGTTCGGCTTGGCGGGCTTGCCGGCCGGCTTGTCGTGCTCGCTCACTTGGCCTCCAGCTGCGCCAGCAGGCTGACCATTTCCAGGGCGGACAGCGCGGCTTCGGCGCCCTTGTTGCCGGCCTTGGTGCCGGAGCGCTCGATGGCCTGCTCGATGGAGTCGACGGTCAGCACGCCGAAGGCGACCGGCACGCCGAACTGCAGGGACACCTGGGCCAGGCCCTTGGTGCACTCGCCGGCCACGTACTCGAAGTGCGGGGTGCCGCCGCGGATCACCGCGCCGAGGGCGATGATGGCGTCGAACTCACCGCGCTGGGCGACCTTCTGCGCCACCAGCGGGATCTCGAAGGCGCCCGGCGCGCGGATGATGGTCAGCTCGCTCTCGCTGACGCCGTGACGCACCAGCGCGTCGATGGCGCCCTGCACCAGGCTCTCGACGACGAAGCTGTTGAAACGGCCGACCACCAGGGCGTAACGGCCTTTGGGGGCGATGAAGGTACCTTCGATGGTCTTCAGGGTCATGGGACGGATTCCAGATAAAGAGCCGGGGCGCCGATGCGCCCCGCAGAGTTATGCACAGGAAGAGTTATTCACAGGTCACGTATTCTACAACTTCCAGGTCGAAGCCGGATATCGCGTTGAACTTCACCGGCGAGCTGAGCAGGCGCATCTTGCGCACGCCCAGGTCGCGGAGGATCTGCGAGCCGGCGCCGACGGTGCTGTAGGTAGTCGGCTCGGCCGGCTTGGCACCGCCGAGCTGCTCCTCGACCAGCGCCAGCAGCTCGTTGCCGCTGATCGCGTGGTTGAGCAGCAGGACCACGCCGCTGCCCTGCTCCTCGACCTTCTGCATGGCGGCGCGCAGGCTCCAGCGCCCCGGACGCTGGATACCGAGCAGGTCGCGCAGCGGGTCCATGTTGTGCACGCGCACCAGGATCGCCTCGTCGGGCTTGATCTCGCCCTTGAGCAACGCCAGGTGCACCTGGCCCTCGACCTGGTCGCGGTAGGTGTACAGCTTGAACTGGCCCAGCTCGCTGTCCAGCGCGCGCTCGGAGACGCGCTCGACGGTGCGCTCGTGGACCAGGCGGTAGTGAATCAGGTCGGCGATGGTGCCGATGCGGATGCCGTGCTCGGCGGCGAACTTCTCCAGCTCGGGACGGCGCGCCATGGTGCCGTCGTCGTTCATGATCTCGCAGATCACCCCGCTCGGCTGGAAGCCGGCCATGCGCGCCAGGTCGCAGGCCGCCTCGGTGTGGCCGGCGCGCGCCAGCACGCCGCCGGGCTGGGCCATCAGCGGGAAGATGTGGCCGGGGCTGACGATGTCGGCGGCCACGGCGTCGCGCGCCGCGGCGACCTGCACGGTGCGCGCGCGGTCGGCGGCGGAGATGCCGGTGGTGACGCCCTCGGCGGCCTCGATGGACACGGTGAACTTGGTGCCGAAGCCGGAGCCGTTGCGCTGCACCATCAGCGGCAGGCCGAGGCGCTCGCAGCGCTCGCGGTCCATCGGCATGCAGATCAGGCCGCGCGCGTGCTTGGCCATGAAGTTGATGTCCTCGGCGCGCACGCATTCGGCGGCCATGATCAGATCGCCCTCGTTCTCGCGATCCTCGTCATCCATGAGGATGACCATCTTGCCCTGGCGGATGTCTTCGACCAGATCGGCGATATTGTCGAGTGCCATGGGCACCCCCTTGTGAATTCGTGGTGGAAAGGCGGCTCAGCCCTTGAGGAAGCCGTGTTCGGCGAGGAACGCCTCGGTGATGCCGGCGGCGGCCGGCTCGGCGGCCTGGTCGCCGAGCAGCAGGCGCTCCAGGTAGCGCGCCAGCAGGTCGACCTCGAGGTTGACCCGGCGCCCGGCCTGGTAGTCGGCCATGATGGTTTCCTGCAGGGTGTGCGGCACGATGGTCAGCTCGAACTCGGCGCCATCCACCGCATTGACCGTGAGGCTCACGCCGTCGACGGTGATCGAACCCTTGAGGGCGATGTACTTGGCCAGCTCGCGCGGCGCGCGCACGCGGAACTGGATGGCGCGGGCGTTATCGGCGCGCGAGACGATCTCGCCGACACCGTCGACGTGACCGCTGACCAGGTGGCCGCCGAGGCGGGTGGTCGGGGTCAGCGCCTTCTCCAGGTTGACCCGGCTGCCGACCTTGAGGTCGACGAAGGCGGTGCGGGTGATGGTCTCGCGGCTGACGTCGGCCCAGAAGCCGTCGCCGGGCAGCTCCACGGCGGTCAGGCAGGTGCCGTTGACCGCGATGCTGTCGCCGAGCTTGACGTCGCCGAGGTCGAGCTTGCCGGTGGCGACGTAGACACGCACATCGCCGCCCTTGGGGGTCATGGCGCGGATGCTGCCGATGGCTTCGATGATACCGGTGAACATCAGGCCTCCTTCACCGCGCACGGAATGTTGTGCAATTGCATGGTCGAACTCCTGTTTTGGACAAAACAGGGCGCTGGATCGAAGGGGATCGCGCGGGCGCGGCCAGGCCGCCCCGGGGCAGGAATCCCGCTCTCTCTCATCCGGACTGTCACCGTCGGCTCCGGAGTCGCACCGGATCTGCTGACCTTGCCGCCCTTCGGGGGTGGGCAAGCGCTCGCGGGCTGGGCGCGAGGTGCGCCATCACCGCCGGTGGGGAATTGCACCCCGCCCTGAGAACGTCGCGGCCGAGAGCGGCCGCGTCAGGCTTTGTACCACATTTTCGCCACCGCGGAGCACGTCTGGATGGGGGATGGCGCCGCCCGCGCCAACCTCTGTCGCAGCTGACGCTCAGGCCGGCACCGCGATGATCTGCCAGTCGCGACCGACCGCGCGAATGTCGCGGATGGTCAGCTGCGGCGCCTCGCTCATGCGCTCCAGCGGCCAGTCGAGCAGCGGGCGGGCGGCGGAGCCGAGCAGCTGCGGCGCCATGAAGATACGGTACTCGTCGACCAGCCCCTCACGGGCGAAGGCGCCGGCCAGGCGCGGACCGGCCTCGACCAGCACCTCGTTGGCGCCGGCGGCGGCCAGTTCGGCGAGCAGGTGGCGCAGATCGACGTGACCGTCGCCGCGCGGCAGGCGCAGCAGCTCGTGGCCGGCGGCGCGGTATTCCTCGCCGCGGCCATCCTCGTCGCAGCAGGCCACCCAGGCCGGGCCGGCCTGGAAGAAGGCTGCCGACAGCGGCACGCGCAGCTGGCCGTCGACCAGCACGCGCAGCGGCGGGCGGGCGGCGGCCAAGGCGGCCTGCTCGGCGTCCACCTCCAGCTCGTCGGCACGCACGGTCAGCCGCGCGTTGTCGCACAGCACGGTGTCGGCGCCGCTGAGCACCACGCTGGAGCGCGCGCGCAGGCGCTGCACGGCGGCGCGCGCCGGTGCGCCGGTGATCCACTGGCTTTCGCCGCTGGCCATGGCGGTGCGCCCGTCGAGGCTCATCGCCAGCTTCACCCGCACGTAGGGCAGGCCCAGCTCCATGCGCCTGATGAAACCGACGTTCAGTTCGCGAGCCTCCTGCTCGAGCACACCGCTGCTCACCTCGATGCCGGCGGCGCGCAGCAGGCCGAGGCCGCGACCGGCCACCAGCGGATTGGGGTCCTGCATGGCCGCCACCACGCGACCGACACCGGCCTTGAGCAGCGCCTCGGCGCACGGTGGAGTGCGCCCGTGGTGGCTGCACGGTTCGAGGGTGACGTAGGCGGTGGCGCCGCGCGCCCGTTCGCCGGCCTGGCGCAGGGCGTGCACCTCGGCATGCGGCTCGCCGGCGCGCTGATGCCAGCCCTCGCCGACGATCTCGCCGCCGGCGGCGACTATCACGCAGCCGACGCGCGGGTTGGGATGGGTGGAGAACAGGCCGCGGCGCGCCAACTGGAGCGCGCGCGCCATGTAGGCCTGGTCGCCGGCCTGCGCTGGATCTTGCATGGAATCAACCCTTGCTGGGTTCGCGGGACAGACGCTCGATCTCCTCGCGGAACTGGTCGAGGTCCTGGAAGCGGCGATAGACGGAGGCGAAACGGATGTAGGCCACCTCGTCGAGACGGCGCAGCTCGTCCATCACCAGCTCGCCGACCACCCGCGACTTGACCTCGCGCTCGCCGGTGGCGCGCAGCTTGTGCTTGATGTGGGCGATCGCCTCCTCGAGGCGCTCGACGCTCACCGGGCGCTTTTCCAGCGCGCGCTGCATGCCGGCACGCAGCTTGTCCTCGTCGAACGGCTGGCGGGTGCCATCGGACTTGATCAGCCGCGGCATCACCAGCTCGGCGGTCTCGAAGGTGGTGAAGCGCTCCTGACAGGCCAGGCACTCGCGACGCCGGCGCACCTGCTGGCCCTCGGCGACCAGTCGCGAGTCGATGACCTTGGTGTCGTTGGCGCCGCAGAAGGGACAGTGCATGATGGCTCGGCCAGGGGGGATGGATGTGGCGGCCATGGTAACCGATGGCGCCCCCAAGACAAGCCGCCGCCGGCGGGTTATAAGGGCGCCCGGACCCACCGCCGGAGCCACGCATGCCCGTCCCGCCCGCCGAACTGCTCGACCCGCTGCGCACCCTGCTCGGCGAGGCGCGGCTCATCGCCAGCACGCTGCCGGACACGGGCCTGCCGGGCAGCGATCTGCGCCTGTGGCTGCTCGACCCGGGCAACATGGACCGCGCCTTCGACGCCGAGGAGACCCGGCGCATCCTCGAGGAGCCGCCGTACTGGTGCTTCTGCTGGGCCAGCGGCCTGGCGCTGGCACGCTGGCTGGCCGAGCAGCCACAGTGGGTGCGTGGTCGGCGCGTGCTGGACTTCGGCGCCGGCAGCGGGGTGGCCGGCATCGCCGCGGCGCGGGCCGGCGCCGCCGAGGTGGTCGCCTGCGACCTCGACCCGCTGGCACTGGCCGCCTGCCGCGCCAACGCCGAACTGAATGGCGTGGAGCTGGGCTACTCGACGGACTTCTTCGCCGAGACCGATCGCTTCGACCTGATCCTGGTCGCAGACGTGCTCTATGACCGCGCCAACCTGCCGCTGCTGGACGCCTTCCTGTCGCGCGGCCGCGAGGCGCTGGTCGCCGATTCGCGGGTACGCGACTTCCGGCATCCGCTGTACCGGCGCCTGGCGCTGCTCGACGCCTGCACCCTGCCGGATCTCGCCGAGCCCCACGAGTTCCGTACGGTCAGCCTGTACCACGCGCAACGCGACTGAACGGCAGGCGCATCGCACCACGCGGGGCGATACTCAGGAGACCGCCTCCGGGAGCACCGCCATGCCGATCGATACCCTGCGCCTGTTCTTCGCCCTGCCCTGTCCGCGCGACACCGCCGAAGCCATCTGCACCTGGCGCGACGGCCTGGACCTCGGCGGCAAGCCGGTGGCGGCGGAGAACCTGCACCTGACCCTGGCCTTCCTCGGCCAGCAGCCCAGCGCGCGCCTGGAAGAATTGCAGCTGCTCGCCGCAGCCATCGAGGTGGCGCCCTTCGAACTGCGTCTCGACCGCCTCGGCGGTGGCCGTCAGGGCCTGCTGTGGCTGGAGCCGAGCCACCTGCCCGACGAACTGGCGGCGCTGGCCGGCGCGCTGCAGCAGCGTCTGCAGGCCATTGGCATCGCCCTCGACCGCCGACCGCTGCGCGCCCACCTGACCCTGGTACGCCACGCCGGCGCACGGCCGCGCGAGGCGCACCCGGACTTCGCCTGGGCGGCCGAGCGCTTCGTCCTCTATGCCTCGGAGCCCAGCGCGCGTGGCGTGCGCTACCGCGAGCTGGGCGGCTGGCCGCTGGTGCCGGGCCTGCCACCGCTGCCGCGCTTCCGCACGGAGCCCTGTCCACCGCGCTGACGCCGGTGCGCCCCTTGCTTCCCGTCGCGCGCGCCCCCACTTACCATGCACGCACTTTTTCCGCGCCTGCCCGCCAGGCCCCTCTTCGAGAGTCACGATGAGCGCAACCCCGTACATCTTCGACGTCACCACCGCCAGCTTCGAGCAGCTGGTGATCGAAAACTCCTTCCACAAGCCGGTGCTGGTCGACTTCTGGGCCGAATGGTGCTCGCCGTGCAAGGCGCTGATGCCACTGCTGGCAAAGATCACCGAGGACTATCAGGGCGAGCTGCTGCTGGCCAAGGTCAACTGCGACGTCGAGCAGGACATCGTCATGCGCTTCGGCATCCGCAGCCTGCCCACCGTGGTGCTGTTCAAGGATGGCCAGCCGATCGACGGCTTCGCCGGCGCACAGCCGGAGTCGGCGATCCGCGCCCTGCTCCAGCCGCACGTGGCGGAACCGGCCGCGCCACAGGCCGACCTGCTGGACAGCGCCCGCGCCCAGTACGCCGCCGGGCAGATCGCCACCGCCGAGCAGCTGCTGCAGCAACTGCTCACCGAGGACAACCAGAACGCCGCGGCGCTGATCCTCTATGCGCGTTGCCTGGCCGAGCGCGGCGCGCTGGACGAGGCGCAGGCGGTGCTGGATGCAGTGCCGGGCGACGAACACAAGCAGGAGCTGGCCGGCGCCCGCGCCCAGCTGACCTTCCTGCGCCAGGTCGCCACCCTGCCCGAGGCCGCCGACCTGAAGAGCCGTCTGGCCCAGGACGCCGGCGACGACGAGGCGGCCTACCAGTTGGCCATCCACCAGCTTGCCCGCCAGCAGTACGAGGTGGCGCTGGACGGCCTGCTGCGCCTGTTCATGCGCAACCGCGCCTATGGCGACGACCTGCCGCGCAAGACCCTGGTGCAGGTGTTCGACCTGCTCGGCAAGGAACACCCGCTGGTGATCAGCTACCGCCGCAAGCTGTACCAGGCGCTCTACTGATCGCCGACCGCGCCGGTCCAGCGGTAGACCGGCGCATCGCCATCGGCCTGCACCTCGACCTGTGGGCAATGGCGCAGGCGCACCAACAGGCGCTTGCCCGCAGCCTCGCCACCGGCCAGGGCGCTCAGCTCGGCGAACAGCCGCGGGCCGTCCAGCGCCCCGGCGCGGCGCAGCAGCTCCTGCGCCAGCCCCCACAGCCGGTCGCTGGCGGTGGCGGACGGTGCGAGCGCCGGCGCTGCGGCCGGGGACGCCTCGTCCGCCGCAGCAGACGGCAGCCCGCGCAACTGTGCCCACTCCGCGTCATCCAGCTCGACCGTCAGATCCACCGACCAGTCGCCGATCCGCCCGTGAATTCGCATCGTCTGCCTCCTCATGCCGATGCGCGCATGCTCCCATGCAGCGCGGAACGCGCCAAGCGGCGCTGGCCCGCCAGGCGGAAAACTTGTTATAACGTAACCAACCCTGTCGACCCAACGGAGCCCTGCCATGCGCCTGCTGCTTGCCCTGCCTCTCCTCCTGTCGCCCCTGGCCGGTGCCGGCGAACATGAGCATGCGCATCCCCATGCACAGGCCAGCCTGGATCGCCATGAGCATGGCGTCGGCGAACTGGACGTGGCGCTGGAGGACGGAACCCTCGAACTCGAGCTGCGCAGCCCGGCGGCCAACCTGCTGGGGTTCGAGCACGCGCCGCGCAGTGCCGCAGAACGTCAGCAGGTCGCCCGCCTGCGCGAGCGGCTGAGCCAGCCGCAGGTGCTGTTCGCCCTGCCCGCCGCTGCCGGCTGCCGACTGACCGGGCAGCAGCTGGACGGCCCGCTGTTCGCCAACGACCACACGCATGGGCTTGCCGACCACAGCGACATCGGCGCCCGCTACCGCTTCGCCTGCCACGCGCCCGCAGCGCTCGACGCCCTCGATGCGGCCCCGCTATTCCGCGAGTTTCCGGCCACCACCCGCCTGCAGGTGCAGCTGATCGGCCCGCGCGGCCAGCAGGGTGGCGAGCTGCGCAACGGCGCCAGCCGCCTGGAGCTGTGAGCGCCCGTGACCGTTCGCCAGCCATGACCTCGGCCCTGATCGAACTCGTCGACCTCGGCTTCGCCTGGCCCGGCCAGGCCGAGCTGCTGGACATTCCGGTCTTCCGCCTGGAGGCCGGCGAGCGCCTGTTCCTGCACGGCCCGAGCGGCAGCGGCAAGACCACCCTGCTCGGCCTGCTCGGCGGCGTGCAGCTGCCGCAGCGCGGTCGCGTGCGCCTGCTCGGCCGCGACCTGGCGCAGCTCTCCGCCAGCGCGCGCGACCGCTTCCGCGTCGACCACAGCGGTTACATCTTCCAGCAGTTCAACCTGCTGCCCTTCCTGCCGGTGCGCGACAACGTCGAGCTGCCCTGCCGTTTCTCCTCTCTGCGCGCCGAGCGGGCGCGGCGGCGCCATGGCAGCGTCGCCGCCGCCGCCACCGGCCTGCTCGAGCACCTGGGGCTGGACGCAAACCTGCACGGCCGGCGCGCCGATCAGCTGTCGATCGGCCAGCAGCAGCGCGTCGCCGCCGCCCGCGCGCTGATCGGCCAGCCGGAGCTGGTGATCGCCGACGAGCCGACCTCGGCGCTGGACGCCGACGCCCGCGCGGCCTTCCTCGCGCTGCTGTTCGCCGAATGCCAAGCCGCCGGCGCCAGCCTGCTGTTCGTCAGCCATGACCGCAGCCTTGCGCCGCTGTTCGACCGCGAGCAGGCGCTCGGCCAGCTCAACCGCGCGTACCGGGAGGGCTGACCCATGCATCTGCTGCGCCTGGCCCTGGCCAGTCTGGCCAACCGCCGCACCACCGCCCTGCTCACCGTGCTGGTGATCGCCCTGTCGGTGGGCCTGCTGCTCGCCGTCGAGCGGGTGCGTACGGAGACGCGCAGCAGCTTCGCCAGCACCATCAGCGGCACCGACCTGATCGTCGGCGCCCGCTCCGGAGCGGTGAACCTGCTGCTGTACTCGGTGTTCCGCATCGGCAACGCCACCAACAACATCCGCTGGGACAGCTACCGGGAGATCGCCGCGCTGCCACGGGTCAAGTGGGCCATCCCGCTGTCGCTGGGCGACTCGCACCGCGGCTACCGGGTGCTCGGCACCACGCCCGACTACTTCGACCACTACCGCTACGGCCAGGGCCGCGCCCTGCAGCTGGCCGCGGGCCGGCCGTTCGCCGACCTGTTCGAGGTGGTGCTCGGCGCCGAGGTGGCGCGCGCGCTCGGCTACCGACTCGGCGACCAGATCGTGCTGGCCCACGGCGTCAGCGCGGTCAGCCTGACCCGCCACGACGACAAGCCGTTCCGCGTGGCCGGCATCCTGGCGCGCACCGGCACCCCCGTCGACCGCACCCTGCACATCTCCCTGGCCGGCATGCAGGCGCTGCACGTCGACTGGCGGGGCGGCATGCCGGCGCGCGGCGCGGCGCGCATCGACGCCGAGCAGGCGCGCCAGCTCGACCTCACACCCCAGGCGATCACCGCCGTGCTGCTCGGTCTGGACAGCCGCATCGCCACCTTCGCCGTGCAGCGGGCGATCAACGAGCATCGCGGCGAGCCGCTGCTGGCCATCCTGCCCGGGGTTGCCCTGCAGGAGCTGTGGAGCCTAATGGGCACCGCCGAGCAGGCGCTGCTGGCGGTGTCGGCCTGCGTGGTGCTGGTCGGTCTGGTCGGCATGCTCACCGCGCTGCTGGCCAGTCTCAACGAGCGGCGCCGCGAGATGGCCATCCTGCGCTCGCTGGGCGCCCGCCCCTGGCAGATCGCCGCCCTGCTGCTGGCCGAGGCCCTGGTCCTGACCCTGGTCGGCCTGCTGCTCGGCCTGGCCCTGCTGTACCTGGCCATTGCCCTCGGCCAAGACTTCCTGCAGGCACGCCATGGCCTGTTCCTGCCGCTCGCCGCCCCCAGCCCGCGTGAGTGGCTGCTGCTCGCCGCCAGCCTGGGCGTCGCCCTGCTGCTCGGTCTGCTGCCGGCCTGGCGCGCCTACCGCCAGTCGCTGGTCGACGGCCTGAGCATCCGCCTGTGAACCTCATCTGGAGACCCGCCATGCTGCGCGCGCTGCTGCTGTCTCTGGCCCTGCTGGCCCCCCCACTGCTCGCCGAGCAGCTGCGCACCCTGAGCTGGGAGGAGCTGATCCCCGCAGGCACTCCACCGCCCCCTCCGCCACAGGCCTTCCACGATCTCTCGCAGCTGGCCGACGCGCTGGCGGCGGAAAGCGGCCCAGCCGCCGCCCAGCAAGCGCCCGCCGCCCCGGTGGTCGAGGCGCTGGATGGGCGGCAGGTCAGGCTGCCCGGTTATGTGGTACCGCTGGATGTCGACAGCGCGGGGCAGGTACGCGAGTTCCTGCTGGTGCCCTGGTTCGGCGCCTGCATCCATGTCCCACCGCCGCCATCCAATCAGATCGTGCATGTGCGCACCACGCAGCCGCTGGCACTCGACGATCTCTGGCAGCCGTTCTGGGTCGAAGGGCAGCTGCACGTCGAGCACAGCAGCAGCGAGCTGGCCGAGGCCGGCTATCGGATGCAGGGCGAGCGCATCCAGCCATATGAACTGCCACAAGAATGAAGTGACAGACCGCTATTCCTGTAGGGCATCGTTGAGCTGGATCAAGGCAACCACCAATGGCCGACCGCTAGCATAGCCACCAGTTGATACAGAACATCTGGATGGAGTTCTCCCATGATTCGCAAGACTCTCACCGCATCCCTGCTGGCCCTCGCCGTAGCCGCTCCCTTCGCCCAGGCCTTCGAAGCCGGCGACATCATCGTGCGTGCCGGCGCCGTGACCGTCGACCCGCACGAGGACAGCTCCAACATCACGCTGGACGGCGCGCCCACCAGCCTGAAGGCGTCCCTGGACAGCGATACCCAGCTGGGTCTGAACTTCGCCTACATGCTGACCAACAACATCGGCATCGAGCTGCTGGCTGCCACCCCGTTCGAGCACACCGTCAGCGTCAAGGGCCTGGGCGACCTGGGTGACATCAAGCACCTGCCGCCGACCCTGAGCGTGGTCTACTACCCCATGGCCAGCCAGTCGGTGTTCCAGCCCTACGTCGGTCTCGGCATCAACTACACCACCTTCTTCCAGGAAGACCTGACCAGCGAAATGGAAGGCCTCGGCTTCAGCAACCTGGATCTGGATGATTCCTTCGGCCTGGCCGCCCAGATCGGCGCCGACTTCATGCTGAGCGACAAGGTCATGCTGAACGCCCAGGTGCGCTGGATCGACATCGATACCGAAGCCTCCGTCGATGGCCCGACTGCACTGGGCGTTGGCAAAACCAAAGTCGACGTCGACGTCGACCCGATGGTCTACATGGTCGGCCTCGGCTACAAGTTCTGATCGACCCGCAAACCCCGGCGGTAGGAACGCAAAAGGCACCGAAAGGTGCCTTTTGTCGTTTGGGTACGTGGCAAAGCCTCGTGGAAGGAGGACTTGGCGATCAGCCGTCAGCGCCCCAGCAGCCGCGCCAGCCCCTCGCGCATCGACGTCGGCTCGGGAAAGGCATAACGCTCCAGCAGACGCCGGTTGTCCGCTCGCGAATGCCGGATATCGCCGGCGCGCGGCGCTGCATGGCTCACCGACGGCAGGCCGCCGAGCAGCTCGCCGATGAGCGCCAGCAACTGGTTGAGGCTGGTGGCGCGACCGAGGCCGACGTTCACCGCTCCCACCGCCACCTGCGGCGCTACCAGCGCCTGCACCAGCAGCGCGACCAGGTCGGCCACATAGACGAAGTCGCGGGTCTGCTCGCCGTCGCCGAACACGCTGATCGGCAGGCCGGCCTGGGCGCGCTCGGTGAAGATGCTGATCACCCCCGAGTACGGCGAGGACGGATCCTGGCGCGGGCCGAAGATGTTGAAGAAGCGGAAGATCGCCGGCTCCAGGCCATGCTGGCGGCGGTAGAAGTCGAGGTAGTACTCGCTGGCCAGCTTGTCCGCCGCATAGGGGGTCAACGGCGCCTTGGGGGTGTCCTCGCCGATGGCCATGCCCTCGCCGTTCTGCCCGTACACCGCCGCGCTGGAGGCGAACAGCACCCGGCGCACGCCCTGCTCGCGCATCGCCTCGCAGAGATTCAACGTACCGATGAAATTGCTCCGGTGGGTGGCCACCGGGTCCTCCACCGAGGCCTGCACCGAGGCCACCGCGGCCAGATGGGCGACCGCCGAGCAGCCGGCCAAGGCGGCGCGCACGGCGACCGGGTCGGCCACATCGCCCTCGATCAGCTGCAGGCGCTGATCGTGCAGCGGCAGGTTGCTGCGCTTGCCACTGGACAGGTTGTCCAGCACGCGCACGGAGTGACCGCGCGCCAGCAGGGCGTCGACCAGATGCGAACCGATGAAGCCGGCGCCGCCGGTGACCAGAATCAGCGAATCAGCCATGACGGTAGTAGCGGTCGACGATGCCCGGCAGGGTGGCGCGCCAGGCGCGCGGCTTGATGCCGAAGGTGTTGAGGATCTTCTTGCAGGCGAGCACCGCGTGCTGCGGCTCTTCCGGCGCATCGGGGCGCTCGGCATGGGCCTGCGGGGTGAAGTCCTGGGGGATGTCCGGACGATGGCGCCGCGCCTCGGCCAGGGTGGCCTGCCCCATCGCCAGACTGGTGGTGGCCTCGATGCCGCCGTAGTGGTAGGTGCCCCACAGCGGCGCATTGCAGTCCAGTTGCTTGAGCACCGAGAGGATCACCCGCGCGGCATCGTCCACCGGCGTGGGATTGCCGCGCCGGTCGTCCGCAAGGAACAGTGGGTCGCCACTCTCGGCCCACTTGAGCAGGCGCCCCATGCGTCCGTCCGGACTCTCGTCGAGCAACCAGCCGAAACGCAGCAGGATATGGCGCGGGCAGATTGCCCGCACGTTCTGCTCGAAACGCCACAGCGCCTGCCCGCGCAGGCTGAGCGGGCTGACGTCGTCCCGCTCGCTGTAGGCGGTGGTACGCATGCCGTCGAACACCTTGTAGCTGGACGGCTGCAGCAGGATCACCTCATGGTGCAGGCACAGCTCGGCGAGACGGTCGATGGCGCGTTCCTGGACGAACAGACGCTCGGCCTCGACCTGCTCGGCCTGGAACCAGTCATGGTAATAAGCCAGGTTGACCAGCGCATCCGGGCGCTGCTCGTCCAACAGGCTGGTCAGGCTGGCGGGGTCCCAGCCCTGGGGGGGCGGCACTGGAGCGAGGAACTCGATGTTCTCTTCCGCTCCCTGGCGCAACAGCGCCTGTCCAAGGGCATTACCGCCGCCCAGCAGCATCAGGCGCATGCGCATGGTGATGGACTGCCTCGGTCAGAACGGGATGTCGTCGTCGAAGCTGTCGTAGTCCGGCGCCGGCTGGGCTGCCGGCTGCTGCGGCGCCGGGCGCGACTGAGCCTGCTGCTGCGGCTCGCGCTGCGGGCGCGCCGGACGCTGGGCGTAGTCGCCACCCTCGGCATTGCCGCCGCGGCCACCGAGCAGCTGCATGGTGCCGTTCATGTCCACCACGATCTCGGTGGTGTAGCGATCCTGGCCGGACTGGTCCTGCCACTTGCGGGTCTGCAGGCGGCCTTCGACGTAGACCTGCGAGCCCTTGCGCAGGTACTCGCCGGCGATCTCGGCGACCTTGCCGAAGAACACCACGCGGTGCCACTCGGTGCGCTCCTGCAGCTGGCCGGTCTGCTTGTCCTTCCAGCTATCGCTGGTGGCCAGGGTGATGTTGGTCACCGCATTGCCGTTGGGCAGGTAACGGGTTTCCGGGTCGCCACCGACGTTACCCACCAGAATGACTTTGTTAACCCCACGGGCCATGACTTTCTCCTAGGCTTCAGCACGCCGGCGCCGGGTTGACCAGGCGCTCGATGGACGTGCGATCCACTTGTTGGGCATCCAGCTTGACATACAGGGCGGCCTCCTCGGCCACCACGACAGCATCGGCCACGCCGGGCACTGCCTTCAGACGCTCGACCAGTCCCGCCTCGCGCAGGGCTTCGGCAGACAGCGACAGGCGCAGACTGGTCACATACGGCGGTTCGCGCATAGTAGCAGCAAACCCCAGCCACAGGGCAGCCAGCAGCGCACAGCCGAGGAACACCGCCTCGACGCCACCCTGCTGGAACAGCCAGCCGCCGAGCAGACCGCCGAGCGCGGCGCCGAGGAACTGGCTGGTGGAGTACACGCCCATCGCCGTACCCTTGCCGCCGGCCGGCGCCATCTTGCTGATCAGCGAGGGCAGCGAGGCTTCCAGCAGGTTGAAGGCGGTGAAGAACACCAGATTGCCGATCACAAGAGCGGTGAGACTGGCGCCGAACTGCCAGAAGAACAGCTCGCAGAACAGCAGCACGCTGATCGCGCCGACCAGCACACGCTTCATCCGCCGGCGCTTCTCGCCGTAGATGATGAACGGGATCATGGCGAAGAAACCGACCAGCAAGCCGACCAGGTAGACCCACCAGTGCTCTTCCTTGGGCAGCCCGCCCTGCTCGACCAGCGCCAGCGGCAGGGCGACGAAGCTGGCCATCAGGATCGCGTGCAGCGCGGCGATGCCGAAGTCCAGGCGCAGCAGGTCGGGATGGCGCAGGGTCGGCCACAGCGCCTGGCGCGCCACGCCGGACTCACGATGCTGCAGGGCCTGCTGTGGCCGGGGCACCAGCACGGCGATGATCAGCATGCCGAACAGGGCCATGCCGGCGGTCACCCAGAACAGCCCGGCCAGACCGAAGGCGCGGGTCAGCAGCGGGCCGATCACCATGGCGGCGGCGAACGACAGGCCGATGCTCATGCCGATCATGGCCATGGCCTTGGTGCGGTGCTGCTCGCGGGTCAGATCGGAGAGCAGCGCCATCACCGCCGCGGAGATGGCGCCGGCGCCCTGCAGCACGCGCCCGGCGATCACCCCCCAGATCGAGTCGGCGCTGGCCGCCAGCGCGGCGCCGGCGGCGAAGATCAGCAGGCCGACGTAGATCACCGGCAGGCGGCCGATGCGGTCGGAAACGATGCCGAAGGGAATCTGCAGCACCGCCTGGGTCAGACCGTAGGCGCCGATGGCCAGGCCGATCAGCAGCGGCGTGGCGCCGGCCAGGTCCTGGCCGTAGGTGGCCAGCACCGGCAACACCATAAACATGCCGAGCATGCGGAAGGCGAACACCGAGGCCAGGCCGGCAGCCGCGCGCTGCTCGGTCGGACTCATGCGCTCGGAGTGCGGATCGTGCATGACATCACCTCGAAAAACGGGGGCGCAATTCTAGCAGCACCGCCGGCGCCGGCACAGGCGCGGCGCTTTGCCGCCCGGCAGACGGCGGCCGTATACTCCGGGCTTTTCCGCCCGCCATGCGAGGCTGCAGTGGACCAGATCCTGATCCGTGGGGCGCGCACCCACAACCTGAAGAACATCGACCTCACCCTGCCGCGCGACAAACTGATCGTCATCACCGGCCTGTCCGGCTCGGGCAAGTCGTCACTGGCCTTCGACACCCTGTACGCCGAGGGGCAGCGCCGCTACGTGGAGTCGCTGTCGGCCTACGCCCGCCAGTTCCTGTCGATGATGGAGAAGCCCGACGTCGATACCATCGAGGGGCTGTCGCCGGCGATCTCCATCGAGCAGAAGTCCACCTCGCACAACCCGCGCTCGACGGTCGGCACCATCACCGAGATCTACGACTACCTGCGCCTGCTCTACGCCCGCGTCGGCACCCCGCGCTGCCCGGAGCACGACGTACCGCTGGAGGCGCAGACGGTCAGCCAGATGGTCGACCAGGTGCTGGCCCTCGCCGAAGGCAGCAAGCTGATGCTGCTCGCACCGGTGGTGCGCGAGCGCAAGGGCGAGCACCTGTCGGTGTTCGAGGAGCTGCGCGCCCAGGGCTTCGTCCGAGCGCGGGTCGACGGCAGGCTCCACGAGCTGGACGAACTGCCCAAGCTCGACAAGCAGAAGAAGCACAGCATCGACGTGGTGGTCGACCGTTTCAAGGTGCGCGGCGACCTGCAGCAGCGCCTGGCCGAATCCTTCGAGACCGCCCTCAAGCTGGCCGACGGCATCGCCCTGGTCGCCCCCATGGAGGGCGAGGACGGCGAGGAGATCATCTTCTCGGCGCGCTTCGCCTGCCCGCACTGCGGCCACTCGATCGGCGAACTGGAGCCCAAGCTGTTCTCCTTCAACAACCCGGCCGGTGCCTGCCCGGGCTGCGACGGCCTCGGCGTCAAGCAGTTCTTCGACCCGCGCCGACTGGTCAACGGCGAACTGAGCCTGGCCGAAGGGGCGATCCGCGGCTGGGACCGGCGCAACGTCTACTACTTCCAGATGCTCGGCTCGCTGGCCGCGCACTACGGCTTCAGCCTCGAGGAACCGTTCGACGCCCTGCCGCTGGCGGTGCAGAAGCTGCTGCTGCACGGCAGCGGCCGCGAAGAGGTGGAGTTCCGCTACCTCAACGACCGCGGCGACATCGTCAGGCGCGCCCATCCGTTCGAGGGCATCGTGCCCAACCTCGAGCGCCGCTACCGCGAGACCGAATCGACCAGCGTGCGCGAGGAACTGGCCAAGTTGCTCAGCACCCAGCCCTGCCCGGACTGCCGCGGCACCCGCCTGCGCCGCGAGGCCCGTCATGTGTGGGTCGGCGAGCGGACCCTGCCGGCGGTCACCGCGCTGCCGGTGGGCGATGCCTGCAACTACTTCGCCGAACTCAGCCTGAGCGGCCGGCGCGGCGAGATCGCCGCGAAGATCCTCAAGGAGATCCGCGAGCGCCTGCAGTTCCTGGTCAACGTCGGCCTCGACTACCTGACCCTGGAGCGCAGCGCCGACACCCTGTCCGGCGGCGAGGCGCAGCGCATCCGCCTGGCCAGCCAGATCGGCGCCGGCCTGGTCGGGGTGATGTACATCCTCGACGAACCGTCGATCGGCCTGCACCAGCGCGACAACGAGCGCCTGCTGGCCACCCTCACCCACCTGCGCAACCTCGGCAACACGGTGATCGTGGTCGAGCACGACGAGGACGCCATCCGCCTGGCCGACTACGTCGTCGACATCGGCCCCGGTGCCGGCGTGCATGGCGGGCGGATCGTCGCCCAGGGCAGCCCGGACGAAGTGATGGCCCACCCCGAGTCGCTGACCGGCAAGTACCTCTCCGGCCGCGAAAAGATCCGCTACCCGGCCGAGCGCACACCGATCGACCGCAAGAAACTGCTCAGGCTCAAGGGCGCGCGCGGCAACAACCTGCAGAACGTCGACCTGGAAATCCCCATCGGCCTGCTGACCTGCGTCACCGGGGTGTCCGGCTCGGGCAAGTCGACACTGATCAACAACACCCTGTTCCCGCTGGCCGCCAGCGCCCTGAACGGCGCCGAGTCGCTGGAAGCGGCGCCCTACGCCAGCCTCGACGGCCTGCAGCACCTCGACAAGGTGGTCGACATCGACCAGAGCCCGATCGGCCGCACGCCGCGCTCCAACCCGGCCACCTACACCGGGCTGTTCACCCCGATCCGCGAGCTGTTCGCCGGCGTGCCGGAGTCACGCTCGCGCGGCTACGGTCCGGGGCGCTTCTCGTTCAACGTCAAGGGCGGGCGCTGCGAGGCCTGCCAGGGCGACGGGGTGATCAAGGTGGAGATGCACTTCCTGCCGGACATCTACGTGCCCTGCGATGTCTGCAAGGGCAAGCGCTACAACCGCGAGACGCTCGAGGTGAAGTACAAGGGCAGGAACATCCACGAGGTGCTGGAGATGACCATCGAGGAGGCACGCGAATTCTTCGACGCGGTGCCGGCGGTGGCGCGCAAGCTGCAGACGCTGATCGACGTCGGCCTCTCCTATATCAAGCTCGGCCAGAGCGCCACCACCCTGTCCGGCGGCGAGGCGCAGCGGGTCAAGCTGAGCCGCGAGCTGTCCAAGCGCGACACCGGCAAGACCCTGTACATCCTCGACGAACCGACCACCGGCCTGCACTTCGCCGACATCCAGCAGCTGCTCGACGTGCTGCATCGCTTGCGCGACCACGGCAACACCGTAGTGGTCATCGAGCACAACCTCGACGTGATCAAGACCGCCGACTGGCTGGTCGACCTCGGCCCCGAGGGCGGCTCGCGCGGCGGGCAGATCATCGCCACCGGCACGCCGGAGCAGGTCGCCGCCATGCCGCAATCGCACACCGGGCGCTTCCTCGGGCCGCTGCTGGAGCGCGACAGGGCGTAAATCCATCGCCGAACAGCCATACACGCCAGGGCCGGGCGGTACACCCGGCCCTGGCGTAGCCTCAAGCCGCTCGCGGCCGCCTCTACCCGAGCAGAAAACGCGGGCAACAAAAAACCGGGCACTAGGCCCGGCTTCTTGTGAATCACCCGAACTTACTCGGCAGCTGCTTCCACAGCACCGGCAACCGGACGATCAACCAGCTCGACGTACGCCATGGGAGCGTTGTCGCCAGCGCGGAAACCGCACTTGAGGATGCGCAGGTAGCCGCCCGGACGGTTGGCGTAGCGCTTGCCCAGCTCGTTGAACAGCTTGCCGACTGCAGCCTTGGAGCGGGTGCGGTCGAAAGCCAGACGACGGTTGGCGACGCTGTCTTCCTTGGCCAGGGTGATCAGCGGCTCGGCAACGCGACGCAGCTCTTTCGCCTTGGGCAGGGTGGTCTTGATCAGCTCGTGTTCGAACAGCGACACCGCCATGTTCTGGAACATGGCATTGCGGTGGGCGCTGGTGCGGCTCAGGTGACGGCCACTTTTACGATGACGCATGATTGAAATTCCTTACCAAACCTTGAGTTCGGTTATCAGGGACGATCAGGCAGTCGCCTTGTCATCCTTTTTCAGACTTGCCGGCGGCCAGTTGTCGAGGCGCATGCCGAGGGAAAGACCGCGGGAAGCCAGAACGTCCTTGATCTCGGTCAGGGACTTCTTGCCCAGGTTCGGCGTCTTGAGCAGCTCCACTTCGGTACGCTGGATCAGGTCACCGATGTAGTAGATGTTCTCCGCCTTCAGGCAGTTGGCCGAACGCACGGTCAGTTCCAGATCGTCGACGGGGCGCAGCAGGATCGGATCGATCTCGTCTTCCTGCTCTTCCACCACCGGAGCGCTGTCACCCTTGAGATCGACGAACGCGGCCAGCTGCTGCTGCAGGATGGTCGCGGCACGACGGATGGCCTCTTCGGGGTCCAGGGTACCGTTGGTTTCCAGGTCGAGTACCAGCTTGTCCAGGTTGGTACGCTGCTCGACACGGGCGCTTTCCACCACGTAGGCCAGGCGACGGACCGGGCTGAACGAGGCGTCGAGCTGGAGGCGGCCGATCGAACGGCTCTCGTCCTCATCGCTCTGGCGGGCGTCGGCGGGCTCGTAGCCACGGCCGCGCGCCACCTTCAGACGCATGTTCAGGGCACCGTTGTCCGCCAGGTTGGCGATCACATGGTCACCGTTCACGATCTCGACATCGTGATCCAGCTGAATATCGGCAGCGGTGACCACACCCGGACCCTTCTTGGACAGGGTCAGCGTCACTTCATCACGACCGTGCAGCTTGATGGCCAGGCCTTTCAGGTTGAGCAGGATCTCGATCACATCTTCCTGCACACCCTCGATGGCGCTGTACTCGTGGAGTACGCCATCGATTTCAGCCTCAACCACTGCGCAGCCAGGCATGGAGGACAACAGGATGCGACGCAGCGCGTTGCCCAGTGTGTGACCAAAACCGCGCTCGAGAGGCTCGAGCGTGATCTTGGCGCGGGTCGGGCTGACCACCTGAACGTCGATGTGACGGGGGGTCAGAAACTCATTTACCGAACTCTGCATGGATGCACCTATTTTCTAGCTCTTACTTGGAGTAGAGCTCGACAATCAGGTTTTCGTTGATGTCAGCGGACAGGTCGCTGCGAGCCGGCACGCTCTTGAACACACCGGACTTCTTCTCGGCATCAACTTCCACCCACTCAACGCGGCCACGCTGGGCGCACAGCTCGAGAGCCTGGGCGATACGCAGCTGGTTCTTGGCCTTCTCGCGGATGGCGACGACGTCGCCAGCCTTGACCTGGTAAGACGGAATGTTGACGGTCTGACCGTTGACGGTGATGGCCTTGTGCGAAACCAGCTGACGGGATTCGGCGCGAGTGGCACCAAAGCCCATGCGGTATACGACGTTGTCCAGGCGGCACTCGAGCAGCTGCAGCAGGTTCTCGCCGGTGGAGCCCTTGCGACGGCTGGCTTCCTTGTAGTAACCGCTGAACTGACGCTCCAGAACGCCGTAGATGCGGCGGACCTTCTGCTTCTCGCGCAGCTGGGTGCCGTACTCGGACAGACGGCCACGGCGCTGGCCATGGATACCCGGAGCGGATTCGATGTTGCACTTGGATTCCAGAGCGCGAGCACCGCTCTTCAGGAACAGATCAGTGCCTTCGCGACGGGACAGTTTGCATTTCGGACCAATGTAACGAGCCATTCTTCACTGTCTCCTATTACACGCGACGCTTCTTCGGCGGACGGCACCCGTTGTGCGGGATCGGCGTCACGTCGGTGATGCTGGCAATCTTGTAACCGCAGGCGTTCAGGGCACGCACGGCGGACTCGCGACCCGGACCCGGGCCCTTGACGTTGACGTCGAGGTTCTTCAGGCCGTATTCCAGGGCAGCCTGGCCGGCACGCTCGGCAGCCACCTGAGCGGCAAACGGAGTGCTCTTACGCGAGCCGCGGAAACCCGAACCACCGGAAGTCGCCCAGGACAGCGCATTGCCCTGACGATCGGTGATGGTCACGATGGTGTTGTTGAAGGAAGCATGGATGTGGGCGATGCCATCAACCACGGTCTTTTTGACTTTCTTACGAGGACGAGCAGCAGGTTTTGCCATGACTATATTCCTGTCGATTCGCGGACGCGATTACTTGCGGATCGGCTTGCGCGGACCCTTGCGAGTACGGGCATTGGTCTTGGTACGCTGACCATGAACCGGCAGACCGCGGCGATGACGCAGACCACGGTAGCAACCGAGGTCCATCAGGCGCTTGATGTTCATGTTGATTTCGCGGCGCAGGTCACCCTCGGTGGTGAGCTTGGCGACTTCGCCACGCAGCTGCTCGATCTGCTCGTCGGACAGATCCTTGATTTTCGCTGCCGGATTGACACCGGTAGCGGCGCAGATGGCCTGCGCGGTAGTGCGACCGACACCATAGATGTAGGTCAGCGAGATAACAGTGTGTTTGTTATCCGGAATGTTGACGCCTGCAATACGGGCCATTCAGAAAAACTCCAATTGACAGCTATCCGCGCCCCGGAAGCCAAGAAAAGGGCGTGGATATTAACGCTGTAATAACAAATAATCAACCCGGCAGCACACTAGCTGCCGGGCTGGCTCGCAGATCACACTCAGCCTTGGCGCTGCTTGTGGCGCGGTTCCACGCTGCAGATCACGCGAACGACGCCTTCGCGACGCACGATCTTGCAGTTGCGGCACAGCTTCTTGACCGATGCACGAACTTTCATCAGTTACTCCTCGAACCTTACGGACTATCAGCGCAGCATGCCGCCGCCGTAGCTCTTCAGGTTGGCTTTCTTCATCAGGGAATCGTACTGGTGCGAAACGAGGTGCGATTGTACTTGGGACATGAAGTCCATAACAACGACCACGACGATCAGCAACGAGGTCCCGCCAAGGTAGAACGGCACGTTGGCAGCCACCACCAGGAACTGCGGCAGCAGGCACACGGCCGTCATGTACAGAGCACCGAACATGGTCAAGCGGGTCAGCACGCCGTCGATGTAACGCGCAGACTGCTCGCCGGGACGGATACCCGGAATGAACGCACCGGACTTCTTCAGGTTTTCCGCCACATCCTTCGGATTGAACATCAGTGCCGTATAGAAGAAGCAGAAGAAAATGATCCCTGCACTAAACAGCAGAATGTTCAACGGCTGCCCGGGAGCGATGGCCTGCGCGATGTCCTGCATCCAGCTCATGCCCTCACCCTGGCCGAACCAGGCGCCCAAGGACGCCGGGAACAGCAGGATGCTGCTGGCGAAGATCGCCGGGATGACCCCGGCCATGTTCACCTTCAGCGGCAGGTGGCTGGTCTGCGCAGCGAAGACCTTGCGGCCCTGCTGGCGCTTGGCGTAGTGCACCGCGATACGACGCTGGCCACGCTCGATGAACACCACGAAACCGATGATGGCTACCGCCAGCAGACCGATGGCAATCAGGGCGAAGATGTTGATATCACCCTGGCGAGCAGACTCGAAGGACTGCCCGATCGCCGACGGCAGGCCGGCGACGATACCGGCGAAGATCAGCATCGAGATGCCGTTGCCGATACCACGCTCGGTGATCTGCTCACCCAGCCACATCATGAACAGCGCACCAGCCACGAAGGTGGTGACCGCCACGAAGTGGAAGCCGAAATCGGTGCTGAAGGCCACACCCTGACTGGCCAGACCAACGGACATGCCGATGGCCTGAACCAACGCCAGGGCAACAGTGCCGTAGCGGGTGTACTGGCTGATCTTGCGACGACCAGCCTCACCTTCCTTCTTCAACTGCTCCAGCTGCGGACTGATCGCCGTCATGAGCTGCATGATGATCGACGCCGAGATGTACGGCATGATCCCCAGTGCAAAGATGCTCATGCGCTCCAGCGCACCGCCGGAAAACATGTTGAACAGGCTAAGAATGGTCCCCTCGTTCTGCCGGAACAGCTCGGCCAGCCGGTCAGGATTGATGCCGGGCACCGGGATGTGCGCGCCGATCCGATAGACGATGATCGCCATGAACAGGAAACGCAAACGAGCCCAGAGCTCGGACAGCCCGCCATTGCTGAGCGCGGAGAGAGCACCTTGCTTAGCCATTTAGTCCTCGATTTTGCCGCCAGCTGCTTCGATGGCTGCACGTGCACCCTTGGTGACGGCAATGCCCTTCAGGGTGACCGCACGGGCAACTTCGCCGGACAGCATGACCTTCACACGCTGCACGTTCTGGTTGACCAGGTTGGCATCCTTCAGCGACTGCAGAGTGACGACGTCACCCTCGACCTTGGCCAGCTCGGAGGTGCGGATTTCCGCACGATCCATGGCCTTCAGCGAGGTGAAGCCGAACTTCGGCAGACGACGGTGCAGCGGCTGCTGGCCGCCCTCGAAGCCCGGAGCGATCTTGCCGCCGGTACGCGAGGTCTGACCCTTGTGGCCGCGACCACCGGTCTTGCCCAGGCCGCTACCGATACCGCGACCCGGACGATGCTTTTCGCGACGGGCACCCGGCGCGGAACGCAGGTCGTTCAGTTGCATGGTCATGGATTAACCCTCCACACGCAGCAGGTAGTAGGCCTTGTTGATCATCCCGCGATTCTCGGGAGTGTCCAGGACCTCTACGGTGTGGTTGATGCGACGCAGGCCGAGACCCTTGACGCACGCCTTGTGGTTGGCCAGACGGCCGTTCACGCTCTTGATCAGCGTGACCTTGATCTTGGCATTGGACATGATCAGAGAATCTCCTCGACGCTCTTGCCACGCTTGGCCGCCACGGAGTCCGGGGACTGCATGTTCTTCAGACCCTTGAAGGTGGCGTATACCACGTTCACCGGGTTGGTCGAACCGTAGCACTTGGCCAGAACGTTCTGCACACCAGCCACTTCCAGAACGGCACGCATGGCGCCGCCGGCGATGACACCGGTACCTTCCGAAGCCGGCTGCATGTACACCTTGGAGGCGCCATGGGCGGACTTGATCGGGTACTGCAGGGTGGTGCCGTTCAGATCGACCTGGATCATGTTGCGGCGAGCCGCTTCCATGGCCTTCTGGATGGCAGCCGGGACTTCGCGGGACTTGCCGCGACCGAAACCGACGCGACCCTTGCCATCACCCACCACGGTCAGCGCGGTGAAGGTGAAGATACGGCCGCCCTTGACGGTCTTGGCAACGCGGTTAACCTGAACCAGCTTCTCGATGTAGCCTTCGTCGCGCTTCTGCTCGTTGTTCGCCATTTCTTAGAACTCCAGCCCGCCTTCACGAGCAGCGTCGGCCAGTGCCTTCACACGACCGTGGTACTTGAAGCCAGAACGGTCGAATGCGACCTTGGTGACGCCAGCGGCTTTCGCACGCTCGGCCACCAGCAGGCCAACCTTCTTGGCTGCTTCGACGTTGCCGGTGGCGGCGCCACGCAGCTCCTTGTCCAGAGTCGAGGCACTGGCCAGGACCTTGCCGCCGTCGGCCGAAATGACCTGGGCGTACATGTGCTGGGAAGAGCGGTACACGCAAAGGCGTACGGCCTCCAGCTCGCGCATCTTCAGGCGTGCCTGGCGAGCGCGACGCAGACGGATAACTTTCTTGTCGCTCATTTGCTATGCCCTACTTCTTCTTGGCTTCTTTGCGAAGGACCACTTCGTCAGCGTAACGAACGCCCTTGCCCTTGTACGGCTCCGGACGACGGAAATCGCGGATCTCAGCGGCCACCTGGCCGACCACTTGCTTGTCGATACCCTTGATCAGGATATCGGTCTGGCTCGGGGTCTCGGCGGTGATGCCTTCCGGCAGCTCATACTCGACCGGATGGGAGAAGCCGAGGGCCAGCGACAGAACATTGCCTTTGGCCTGGGCGCGGTAACCAACGCCAACCAGCTGGAGCTTGCGCTCGAAGCCCTGGCTGACGCCAACCACCATGTTGTTGACCAGGGCGCGGGTGGTACCGGCCATGGCACGAGTCTGCTGATCGCCATTGCGGGCTGCGAAACGCAGCTCGCTGCCATCCTGGATCACTTCCACGGACGGATGCACGTTCAGCTCGAGAGTACCCTTGGCACCCTTGACGGACAGCTGCTGACCGGCCAGCTTGACTTCAACGCCAGCGGGCAGGGCAACGGGGTTCTTAGCAACGCGAGACATGCTGATCCCCCTTAGAACACGGTGCAGAGCACTTCACCGCCGACACCGGCAGCGCGTGCAGCGCGATCGGTCATCACACCTTTGTTGGTGGAGACGATCGAAACGCCGAGACCGCCGCGAACCTTCGGCAGCTGCTCGACACCCTTGTACTGGCGCAGACCGGGACGGCTGACGCGCTTGAGCTCTTCGATGACCGGCTTGCCTTCGAAGTACTTCAGTTCGATGGACAGCTGCTGCTTGACGTCGCCGCTGACCTGGAAATCCGCGATGTAGCCTTCGTCCTTCAGAACTTTTGCTACTGCCGCCTTCAGCTTGGAAGACGGCATGGTCACCACAGTCTTCTCAGCCATCTGGGCATTACGGATACGAGTTAGCATGTCCGCTAACGGGTCCTGCATACTCATGGGCTTGATGCTCCTGAAACAAAAAAAGCCTTTCGGCCGTTACATGCCCGAGACCGGGCAAAGCCAGGCTCAGGCGAGCCAAACATTCTAGAGACTGATCAAAAACGAATCAAGCCCCGAAAGGGGCTTGATTCGCTTGACCTGCCCCTCGGGCGAACCCGGGAGGCTTGTAGGTCTTACCAGCTGGCCTTGACCAGACCCGGCACATCACCGCGCATGGCAGCTTCACGCAGCTTGTTACGGCTCAGGCCGAACTTGCGGTAGAAGCCGTGCGGACGACCGGTGATGCGGCAGCGGTTGCGCAGACGGGAAGCCGACGCGTCGCGCGGCTGCTTCTGCAGGGCTACCAGGGCTTCCCAGCGCTGCTCCGGAGTGGAGTTCGGGCTGGCAATGACAGCTTTCAGCTCGGCACGCTTCTTGGCGTACTTCGCAACCGTTTGCTGACGCTTCAGCTCACGGTTCTTCATGCTCATTTTGGCCATGTTCCTACTCCAATCAGTTGCGGAACGGGAATTTGAAGGCGCGCAGCAGGGCGCGGCCTTCATCATCGGTACGGGCGGTGGTGGTCAGGGTGATGTCCATGCCACGCAGCGCATCGATCTTGTCGTAATCGATTTCCGGGAAGATGATCTGCTCTTTGACGCCCATGCTGTAGTTGCCACGACCATCGAAGGACTTGGCATTCAGGCCGCGGAAGTCACGCACGCGCGGCAGGGAGATGGTCAGCAGACGATCCAGGAACTCGTACATGCGCTCGCCACGCAGGGTCACCTTGACGCCGATCGGCCAGCCTTCGCGGACCTTGAAGCCTGCGACAGACTTGCGAGCGAGGGTAACCACCGGCTTCTGACCGGAGATCTTCTCCATGTCAGCCAGCGCGTTCTCGATGACCTTCTTGTCACCGATCGCTTCGCCGAGACCCATGTTCAGGGTGATCTTGGTGATGCGCGGAACTTCCATCACGTTCGCCAGCTTCAGGTCTTCCTTCAGCTTGGGGGCGATTTCTTTCCGGTAAATCTCTTTCAATCGTGCCATGGTGTTCTACCTATGATTCTCAAGCGCCAACCGGCTTCTGGGTGGACTTGAAGACACGAATTTTCTTGCCGTCTTCAACCTTGAAACCAACGCGGTCAGCCTTGTTGGTTTCGCCGTTGAAGATCGCAACGTTGGAAACGTGCAGCGGCGCTTCTTTCTCGACGATACCGCCTTGAACGCCCAGCATCGGGTTCGGCTTGGTATGGCGCTTGACCAGGTTGACGCCACCAACGACCAGACGGTCGTCGGCCAGCACCTTCAGCACCTTGCCACGCTTGCCCTTGTCCTTGCCGGCGATGACGATGACTTCGTCGTCACGACGAATCTTTTGCATGACGGCTACTCCTTAGAGCACTTCGGGGGCCAGGGAGACGATCTTCATGAACTTCTCACCGCGAAGTTCACGAGTCACCGGGCCAAAGATACGGGTGCCGATGGGCTCCTGCTTGTTGTTCAGCAGGACCGCGGCGTTGCCGTCGAAACGGATGATCGAGCCATCCGGGCGACGCACGCCGTGACGGGTGCGGACGACCACGGCGCTCATGACCTGGCCCTTCTTCACCTTGCCGCGCGGAATAGCTTCCTTCACGGTCACCTTGATGATGTCACCAATGCCGGCGTAGCGACGATGCGAACCACCCAGGACCTTGATGCACATAACGCGACGAGCACCGCTGTTGTCAGCGACGTCGAGCATGGATTGAGTCTGAATCATATCTTTCTCCGACCCTTAGTCCTTAGACTTCCACGGCACGTTCGACGACTTCCACCAGAGTCCAGGCCTTGGTCTTGGCCAGCGGACGGGTCTCGCGGATGGTGACCAGGTCACCAATGCGGCACTGGTTGGTTTCGTCGTGGGCGTGCAGCTTGGTCGAGCGCTTCACGTATTTACCGTAGATCGGGTGCTTGACGCGACGCTCGATCAGGACGGTGATGGTCTTGTCCATTTTGTCGCTGACAACCTTGCCGGTCAGCGTACGGACGGTCTTCTGAGCTTCAGCCATGATTACTTACCTGCTTGCTGGTTGAGCACAGTTTTCACGCGAGCGATGTCGCGCTTCACTTGCGAGAGCAGGTGAGACTGCCCCAACTGGCCAGTTGCCTTCTGCATGCGCAGATTGAACTGGTCGCGCAGCAGGCCGAGCAGTTGCTCGTTCAGCTGCTCAACGGATTTTTCACGAAGTTCGTTCGCTTTCATCACATCACCGTCCGCTTAACAAAGGTGGTCTCGAGCGGCAGCTTGGCAGCAGCCAAGGCGAAAGCCTCGCGAGCCAGCTGTTCGGATACACCCTCGATCTCGTACAGGACCTTGCCCGGCTGGATCAGGGCAACCCAGTACTCGACGCCACCCTTACCTTTACCCATACGAACTTCCAGGGGCTTCTTGGTAACCGGCTTG
The DNA here is from genome assembly GCF_900104805.1 of Pseudomonas oryzae. Classification (NCBI taxonomy): domain Bacteria; kingdom Pseudomonadati; phylum Pseudomonadota; class Gammaproteobacteria; order Pseudomonadales; family Pseudomonadaceae; genus Pseudomonas; species Pseudomonas oryzae. Next base: position 3,497,730 of record NZ_LT629751.1, read on the forward strand.
TCGGGGAACACGCGGATCCAGATCTTGCCGCCACGCTTGACGTGACGAGTGAGCGCACGACGGGCAGCCTCGATCTGACGGGCAGTCAGGCGGCCACGGCTCACGGACTTCAGCGCGAACTCGCCGAAGCTGACTTTGCTACCGCGGTGAGCCAGACCACGGTTGTGGCCGGTCATCTGCTTGCGGAATTTTGTACGCTTGGGTTGCAGCATGTTGCGTACTCCTCTTACTTAGCAGCTTTTTTGCGAGGCGCAGGCGCTTGCGGCTTGAGTTCTTCGTGCTGGCCACCGATGACCTCGCCCTTGAAGATCCAAACCTTCACACCGATCACACCGTAGGTGGTGTGCGCTTCGTAGGTGTTGTAGTCGATGTCGGCGCGCAGGGTGTGCAGCGGCACACGACCTTCGCGGTACCACTCGGTACGGGCGATTTCCGCACCACCGAGACGACCACTCACCTGGATCTTGATGCCCTTGGCACCAATGCGCATGGCGTTCTGTACGGCGCGCTTCATGGCGCGACGGAACATCACGCGACGCTCCAGCTGCTGAGCCACGCTCTGTGCAACCAGCATGGCGTCGAGCTCCGGCTTGCGGATCTCTTCGATGTTGATGTGCACCGGCACACCCATCTGCTTGGTCAGGTCCTGACGCAGCTTCTCGACATCCTCACCCTTCTTGCCGATCACGATGCCGGGACGAGCGGTATGGATGGTGATGCGTGCAGTCTGAGCCGGACGAGCGATGTCGATACGGCTCACGGACGCGCTTTTTAGTTTGTCCAGGAGGTACTCGCGAACTTTCAGATCCGCGAACAGGTAGTCGGCGTAGGTGCGCTTGTCAGCGTACCAGACCGAGGTGTGCTCCTTGACGATGCCCAGGCGAATGCCAGTGGGATGTACTTTCTGACCCATCTGATCGACTCCGTTACTTGTCCGCAACCTTGACAGTGATATGGCAAGACCGCTTGACGATGCGATCAGCACGGCCCTTGGCGCGCGGCATGATGCGCTTCAGCGAACGCCCTTCGTTGACGAAAACGGTGGAGACCTTCAGATCGTCCACGTCTGCGCCTTCATTGTGCTCGGCGTTGGCCACGGCCGACTCCAGCACCTTCTTGACGATGGCGGCGGCTTTTTTGCTGCTGAATGCCAGCAGATTGAGCGCTTCACCCACCTTCTTCCCGCGGATCTGGTCGGCGACCAAGCGGGCTTTCTGGGCGGAGATGCGAGCGCCCGACAACTTAGCGGCTACTTCCATTTCCTTACCCCTTAACGCTTGGCTTTCTTGTCCGCAGCATGACCGCGATAGGTGCGGGTAGCAGCGAACTCGCCGAGTTTGTGGCCGACCATGTCTTCGTTCACCAGAACCGGGACATGTTGACGACCGTTATGCACGGCGATGGTCAGACCGACCATCTGCGGCAGAATCATCGAACGACGCGACCAGGTCTTGATCGGCTTACGCTCGTTCTTTTCCACCGCCACTTCGACCTTCTTGATCAGGTGAAGATCGATAAACGGACCTTTTTTCAGAGAACGCGGCACTGTCGTATCCCTCTACGTTACTTGCGGCGACGGACAATCATGTTGTCGGTGCGCTTGTTGGAACGGGTCTTCGCGCCCTTGGTCGGGAAGCCCCACGGCGAAACCGGATGACGGCCACCGGAGGTACGACCTTCACCACCACCATGCGGGTGGTCGACCGGGTTCATGGCGGCACCACGAACGGTCGGACGGATACCTTTCCAGCGCTTGGCACCGGCCTTACCCAGCGAACGCAGGCTGTGCTCGGAGTTCGAGACTTCGCCCAGGGTCGCGCGGCACTCAGCCAGGACTTTGCGCATTTCGCCGGAGCGCAGACGCAGGGTCACGTAGGCACCTTCACGAGCCACCAGCTGCACGGAAGCACCAGCGGAACGCGCGATCTGGGCGCCCTTGCCCGGCTTCAGCTCGATCCCGTGGACGGTGGAACCGACCGGGATGTTGCGCAGCGGCAGGGAGTTGCCAGCCTTGATCGGCGCGTGGGCACCGGAGATCAGCTGGTCGCCAGCGCTCACGCCTTTCGGCGCGATGATGTAACGACGCTCGCCATCTGCGTACTTCAGCAGGGCGATGTGGGCAGTACGGTTCGGATCGTATTCCACGCGCTCGACGATGGCAGGAATGCCATCCTTGTCGCGACGGAAATCGACCAGACGGTAGTGCTGCTTGTGACCACCACCGATGTGGCGGGTGGTGATGCGGCCGTTGTTGTTACGGCCACCGGTCTTGCTCTTCTTCTCGACCAGCGGAGCGTACGGAGCGCCCTTGTGCAGGTCGGCATTGACAACCTTGACCACGAAACGGCGGCCAGCGGAAGTCGGCTTGCACTTAACGATTGCCATGATGCACTCCTACCTTACTCAGCGGCGCCGCTGGTGAAATCGAGGTCTTGGCCCGGCTGGAGGGCGATGTACGCCTTTTTCCAGTCGTTGCGCTTACCGAAGCCACGCACGGTGCGCTTGGTCTTGCCCTTGACGTTCAGGGTGCTGACGCGCTCGACCTTGACACCGAACAGGGTTTCGACGGCCTTCTTGATTTCCAGCTTGGTTGCATCGGTCGCAACCTTGAAAACGAACTGGCTCTTGCCATCGGCAAGGGTCGTGGCCTTCTCGGAGATGTGCGGGCCAACCAGCACTTTGAATACGCGTTCCTGGTTCATCCCAGCAGCTCCTCGAATTTCTTCACGGCGGACACGGTGACCAGCACCTTGTCGTAGGCGATCAGGCTGACCGGGTCGGAACCCTGCACGTCACGCACATCGACGTGCGGCAGGTTGCGCGCTGCCAGGTACAGGTTCTCATCGACGCCTTCGGTCACGATCAGCACATCGGAGAGGCCCAGGCCGCCCAGCTTGCTTACCAGAGCCTTGGTCTTCGGCGCTTCGACGGCGAAGTCCTCGACCACGATCAGACGCTCCTGACGCACCAGTTCGCTCAGGATCGAGCGCAGGGCGGCACGGTACATCTTCTTGTTCAGCTTCTGGGAGTGATCCTGCGGCTTGGCTGCGAAGGTCACGCCACCCGAACGCCAGATGGGGCTGCGGATGGAGCCGGCACGGGCACGGCCCGAACCCTTCTGGCGCCACGGCTTCTTGCCACCACCACGAACTTCAGCGCGGGTCAGCTGAGCACGAGTGCCCTGACGACCGCCAGCCATGTAGGCGACAACGGCCTGGTGAACCAGAGTCTCGTTGAACTCGCCGCCAAAGGTACGCTCGGAGACTTCGATCGCCTGCGCACCGTTCACATTCAGTTGCATCTCTCGAATCCCCCTTAAGCCTTGGCAGCCGGACGCACGATCACGTCACCACCAGTGGCACCCGGGACTGCGCCCTTGACCAACAGCAGGTTACGTTCGGCATCGACACGTACAACTTCCAGGGACTGCACGGTCACGCGCTCGGCGCCCAGATGACCGGACATCTTCTTGCCCTTGAACACACGACCAGGAGTCTGGCACTGGCCGATGGAACCCGGGGCACGGTGGGAAACGGAGTTGCCGTGAGTGTTGTCCTGACCGCGGAAGTTCCAGCGCTTGATGGTACCGGCGTAGCCTTTACCCTTGGACTGACCGGTCACATCGACCAGCTGACCAGCCTGGAACTGCTCAACGGTGAGCTGATCACCAGCCTGGAACTCGCCGTCTTCGAGACGGAATTCCAGCACGGCGCGACCAGCGGCAACATTGGCCTTGGCGAAGTGACCAGCCTGAGCCTTGGTCACGCGGGAAGCACGACGCTCACCGACGGTAACCTGCACAGCGCGATAGCCATCGCTCTCTTCATTCTTGAACTGGGTGACGCGATTCGGCTCGACCTCGATGACCGTAACCGGAATAGAGACACCATCTTCGGTGAAAATGCGGGTCATGCCGCACTTACGACCGACTACACCAATAGTCATGTCTTGAACCTCTTGAGTGTACGGGGCTTTCACCCGCTATGGCCGCCCATTTCAGAGCGTTACACGACCGAAATCCGGAAATGGATTTCAGCCGAGGCTGATCTGTACTTCGACGCCAGCAGCAAGGTCGAGCTTCATCAGCGCGTCGACGGTCTTGTCGGTCGGCTGAACGATGTCGAGTACGCGCTTGTGGGTACGAATTTCGTACTGATCACGCGCATCCTTGTTGACGTGCGGAGAAATCAGCACGGTGAACCGCTCCTTGCGGGTCGGCAGGGGGATCGGACCACGGACCTGAGCACCAGTACGTTTCGCGGTTTCCACGATTTCCTGGGTAGATTGATCGATCAGGCGGTGGTCAAAAGCCTTCAACCGAATACGGATTTGTTGGTTTTGCATTTTGACCTCAGACTCTATGCTATTCCCACCAGACGGAATACGCCCGGTAAAAGGAGGCGCAATTGTACGGATGCCCCCCGGGGGTGTCAACAAATGAGCAGAAACGAGAAAGCCCCCGCACCTGGCGGGGGCTTTCCCTAGACGGATCGTCGATTACTCGATGATCTTGGCAACCACGCCGGCGCCGACGGTACGACCGCCTTCGCGGATGGCGAAGCGCAGGCCGTCTTCCATGGCGATCGGAGCGATCAGGGTGACAACCATCTTGACGTTGTCGCCCGGCATCACCATCTCAACGCCTTCCGGCAGTTCGCAGTTGCCGGTCACGTCGGTGGTACGGAAGTAGAACTGCGGACGGTAGCCCTTGAAGAACGGGGTGTGACGACCGCCTTCTTCCTTGGACAGCACGTACACTTCGGCTTCGAACTTGGTGTGCGGCTTGATGGTGCCCGGCTTGGCCAGAACCTGGCCACGCTCGACGTCCTCACGCTTGGTACCGCGCAGCAGGGCGCCGATGTTCTCGCCGGCACGACCTTCGTCGAGCAGCTTGCGGAACATTTCCACGCCGGTGCAGGTGGTCTTGGTGGTCGGACGGATACCGACGATTTCCACTTCCTCGCCCACCTTGACGATGCCGCGCTCGACGCGACCGGTCACCACGGTGCCGCGGCCGGAGATCGAGAACACGTCTTCGATCGGCATCAGGAACGGCTGGTCGATGGCACGCACCGGCTCCGGAATGTAGGAGTCCAGGGTTTCCACCAGCTTGCGCACGGCGGAGACGCCCATCTCATTGTCGTCCTGGCCGTTCAGGGCCATCAGAGCGGAACCGATGACGATCGGGGTGTCGTCACCCGGGAAGTCGTAGGTGCTCAGCAGGTCGCGAACTTCCATCTCGACCAGTTCCAGCAGCTCGGCGTCGTCAACCATGTCGGCCTTGTTCAGGAACACGACGATGTAGGGAACGCCTACCTGACGGGACAGCAGGATGTGCTCGCGGGTCTGCGGCATGGGGCCGTCGGCAGCGGAGCAGACCAGGATAGCGCCGTCCATCTGGGCAGCACCGGTGATCATGTTCTTCACGTAGTCAGCGTGACCGGGGCAGTCAACGTGAGCGTAGTGACGGCTCGGGGAGTCGTACTCGACGTGCGAGGTGTTGATGGTGATGCCACGAGCCTTTTCTTCCGGAGCGTTGTCGATCTGGTCGAAGGCACGAGCGGCGCCACCCCAGGTCTCGGCGCAGACCTTGGTCAGAGCAGCGGTCAGAGTGGTCTTGCCATGGTCAACGTGACCGATGGTGCCGACGTTGACGTGCGGTTTGTTACGTTCAAATTTTTCTTTAGCCACGACAGTGAACCTCTTAGCTTAAAGGACTGGATCAGCCTTGTTTCTTGACGATAGCTTCGACGATGTTCGACGGAGCTTCGGCGTATTTGGAGAATTCCATGGAGTAGCTCGCGCGACCCTGGGACATGGAACGTACGTCGGTAGCGTAGCCAAACATCTCGCCCAGCGGAACTTCGGCGCGAATGACCTTGCCGGAGACGGTGTCTTCCATACCCTGGATCAGACCACGACGACGGTTCAGGTCACCCATCACGTCGCCCATGTAGTCCTCCGGAGTCACCACCTCTACCTTCATGATCGGCTCGAGGACCTTGCCGCCACCCTTCTGGGCCAGCTGCTTGGTAGCCATGGAGGCAGCGATCTTGAACGCCATCTCGTTGGAGTCGACGTCGTGGTAGGAACCATCGAACACGGTGGCCTTCAGGCCGATGAGCGGATAGCCGGCGACAACGCCGTTCTTCATCTGCTCTTCGATACCCTTCTGGATCGCCGGGATATACTCCTTCGGAACCACACCACCCACGACCTCGTTGGTGAAGACCAGGCCTTCGGTGATGTTGCCCTTCTCGTCCACATCCGGAGCCGAGAAGCGGATCCAGCAGTGACCGAACTGGCCACGACCGCCGGACTGGCGAACGAACTTGCCTTCGATCTCCACGTTATCCTTGGAGATGGTTTCACGGTAGGAAACCTGCGGCTTGCCGATGTTGGCCTCAACGCCGAACTCGCGCTTCATGCGGTCGACGAGGATGTCCAGGTGCAGCTCACCCATGCCGGAAATGATGGTCTGGCCGGTTTCTTCGTCGGTCTTGACGCGGAACGACGGGTCTTCCTGGGCCAGCTTGCCGAGGGCGATACCCATCTTCTCTTGGTCAGCCTTGGTCTTCGGCTCGACAGCTACCGAGATGACCGGCTCCGGGAAGTCCATGCGCTCGAGGATGATCGGCTTCTCGATGTCGCACAGGGTGTCGCCGGTGGTGACGTCCTTCATGCCGATCAGCGCAGCGATGTCGCCGGCACGGCACTCCTTGATCTCGTCGCGCTGGTTGGCGTGCATCTGCACCATCCGGCCGACGCGCTCCTTCTTGCCCTTCACCGAGTTCAGCACCGAGTCACCCGAGCTCAGCACGCCGGAGTAGACGCGGGCGAAGGTCAGGGTGCCGACGAACGGGTCGGTAGCGATCTTGAACGCCAGAGCCGCGAAGGGCTCGTCATCGCTGGCATGACGCTCGTCGTGGATCTCGTTGTCATCAGTGCTATCCGGGTGGATACCCTGAATCGCCGGAATCTCGGTCGGAGCCGGCAGGAAGTCGATGACGGCGTCGAGAACCAGGGGCACGCCCTTGTTCTTGAAGGAGGAGCCGCAGACAGCCGGAACGATTTCGCAGGCGATGGTACGCTGGCGCAGGCCGGCCTTGATCTCTTCGACCGTCAGCTCGCCCTCTTCCAGGTACTTGTTCATCAGCTCTTCATTGGCCTCGGCAGCAGCCTCGACCATGTTGCTGCGCCACTCGTTGGCCAGGTCCACCAGCTCGGCCGGAATCTCTTCCTCGCGGTAGGTGGTGCCCTTGTCGTCTTCGTTCCAGTAGATGGCCTTCATCTTCAGCAGGTCGATCTGACCCTGGAAGTCTTCTTCGGCACCGATGGCCAGCTGGACCGGAACCGGGGTATGACCCAGACGGTTCTTGATCTGACCGACGACGCGCAGGAAGTTGGCGCCGGCGCGGTCCATCTTGTTCACGTAGACGATACGCGGAACGCCGTACTTGTTGGCCTGACGCCATACGGTTTCGGACTGCGGCTCAACGCCGGAGGTACCACAGAACACCACGACAGCGCCGTCCAGCACGCGCAGGGAGCGCTCGACTTCAATGGTGAAGTCTACGTGGCCGGGGGTATCGATCACGTTCACGCGGTACTTGTCGTACTGGCCGCGCGAGCCTTCCCAGAAGGTGGTGATCGCAGCGGAGGTGATGGTGATACCACGCTCCTGCTCCTGCACCATCCAGTCGGTGGTGGCAGCGCCGTCGTGCACTTCACCCATCTTGTGGCTGAGGCCGGTGTAGAACAGGATCCGCTCGGTGGTGGTGGTCTTACCGGCATCCACGTGGGCGCAGATACCGATATTGCGGTAGCGGTTGATTGGTGTAGTACGGGCCACGATAGGGTCCTCGCTAGGTGAAAGCGCTGCTTAGAAACGGTAGTGCGAGAAAGCCTTGTTGGCTTCGGCCATACGGTGCACGTCTTCGCGCTTCTTCACTGCGGCGCCCTTGCCTTCAGCGGCATCGATCAGCTCGCCAGCCAGGCGCAGGGCCATGGACTTCTCGCCGCGCTTACGCGCGTAATCCACCAGCCAGCGCATGGCGAGCGCGTTGCGACGGGACGGGCGAACTTCGACCGGAACCTGGTAGGTAGCACCGCCGACACGGCGGGACTTCACTTCGACCAGCGGAGCGATGGCGTCGAGTGCTTTCTCGAAGGTTTCCAGGGGGTCAACGTTCTTGCGCTGCTTGACGGTTTCCAGAGCGCCGTAAACGATGCGCTCGGCCACGGCCTTCTTGCCGCTTTCCATCACGTGGTTCATGAATTTAGCCAGGATCTGGCTTCCGTACTTCGGATCAGCCAGGATTTCACGCTTGGCCGCTACACGACGTCTTGGCATTGATAAGCCCTCAAACGGTCTTCAGGTTAGCCCGGGACTCGCCCGACCTTACTCTTATCGACTCGACAAAAAATGAATTCGGAAAATTACTTCGGACGCTTGGCGCCGTACTTCGAACGGCCCTGCTTGCGATCCTTCACGCCGGAGGTATCCAGCGAACCACGGACGGTGTGGTAACGCACACCCGGCAGGTCCTTCACACGACCGCCACGGATCAGCACGACGCTGTGCTCCTGGAGGTTGTGACCTTCACCGCCGATGTAGGAAGCGACTTCGTAGCCGTTGGTCAGGCGCACACGGCAGACCTTACGCAGCGCGGAGTTCGGCTTCTTCGGGGTGGTGGTGTAAACGCGGGTGCAAACGCCGCGGCGCTGGGGGCAGTTCTGCAGCGCAGGCACGTCGCTCTTTTCAGAGACGCGCTTGCGCGGCTGACGCACCAGCTGGTTGATAGTTGCCATCTACTAGCTCCACTGATTGTCTTTCGACACAAAAATTTCGCAAGGCAATACGCCCCGCGAGATTAAGGGGTACAAGAGTCTAAAGAGCTTGACACCCCTCGTCAAGGCACCCCCGGGCGCGACGACGCCCGGGGGTGGCACTCATTTTTCGCTGAAGTTCAGCGCTTCGGTCAGTGCCGCTTCGACCTCGCTGGCACTCACGCGCTGCGGCTTCTCGGCATCGCGCTTGCGCTTGCGCTCGCTGTGATAGGCCAGGCCGGTACCGGCCGGAATCAGGCGACCGACCACCACGTTCTCCTTCAGGCCGCGCAGGTAGTCGCGCTTGCCGGTGACCGCCGCCTCGGTGAGGACGCGGGTGGTCTCCTGGAAGGAGGCAGCGGAGATGAACGACTCGGTCGACAGCGAGGCCTTGGTGATACCCAGCAGGACGCGCTCGTACTTGGCGACGAACTTGTCCTCGGTGCCCAGGCGCTCGTTCTCCTCCAGCACCTGAGTCAGCTCGGCCTGGTCGCCCTTGATGAAGCTGGAGTCGCCCGACTCGCTGATCTCGACCTTGCGCAGCATCTGCCGCAGGATGGTCTCGATGTGCTTGTCGTTGATCTTCACGCCCTGCAGGCGGTACACGTCCTGGATCTCGTTGACGATGTACTTGGCCAGCGCGCTGACGCCCAGCAGGCGCAGGATGTCGTGCGGGTTGCTCGGGCCGTCGGAGATCACTTCGCCACGGTTCACCTGTTCGCCTTCGAAGACGTTGAGGTGACGCCACTTCGGAATCAGCTCCTCGTAGGGCTCGCTGCCATCGGTCGGCGTGATGACCAGACGGCGCTTGCCCTTGGTCTCCTTGCCGAAGCTGATGGTGCCGCTGATCTCGGCGAGAATCGACGGCTCCTTGGGGCGACGCGCCTCGAACAGGTCGGCGACGCGCGGCAGACCACCGGTGATGTCGCGGGTCTTCGAGGTTTCCTGCGGGATACGTGCGACCACGTCACCCACATTGACCTTGGCGCCGTCGGTCAGGTTGACCAGGGTCTTGGCCGGCAGGAAGTACTGGGCGACCACGTCGGTACCCGGCAGCAGCAGGTCCTTGCCATTGGCGTCGACCAGCTTCACCGCCGGACGGATTTCGCGACCGGCAGCCGGACGCTCGTTCGGGTCCATCACCTCGATGTTGGTCAGACCGGTCAGTTCGTCGGTCTGACGGCGGATGGTGATACCCTCCTCCATGCCGACGAAGGTCACGGTACCGGCCATCTCGGTGATGATCGGGTGGGTGTGCGGGTCCCACTTGGCCACGATGGCGCCGGCCTCGACCTTGTCGCCTTCCTTGACCGAGATCACCGCACCGTAGGGCAGCTTGTAGCGCTCGCGCTCGCGACCGAAGTCGTCGGCCACCGCCAGCTCACCGGAACGCGACACTGCCACCAGGGCGCCGTCGGCACGCTCGACGTTCTTCAGGTTGTGCAGACGGATGGTGCCGCCGCTCTTCACCTGGATGCTGTCCTGCGCTGCGCTTCGGCTGGCCGCACCACCGATGTGGAAGGTACGCATGGTCAGCTGGGTGCCCGGCTCACCGATCGACTGGGCAGCGATCACGCCGACGGCCTCGCCGATGTTGACCTGATGACCACGGGCCAGATCGCGGCCGTAGCACTTGGCGCAGATGCCGTAGCGGGTTTCGCAGGTGATCGGCGAGCGCACGACCACTTCGTCGACGCTGTTCAGCTCGAGGAAATCGACCCACTGCTCGTCGATCAGGGTGCCGGCCGGCACGATGATCTCGTCGGTACCCGGCTTGGGCACGTCGCGAGCGATCACGCGACCGAGGACGCGCTCACCGAGCGGCTCGACGATGTCGCCGCCTTCGATGTGCGGGGTCATGAGCAGGCCGTGCTCGGTGCCGCAGTCGATCTCGGTCACCACCAGGTCCTGGGCCACGTCGACCAGACGGCGGGTCAGGTAACCGGAGTTGGCGGTCTTCAGCGCGGTATCCGCCAGACCCTTACGCGCACCGTGGGTGGAGATGAAGTACTGCAGTACGTTCAGACCCTCGCGGAAGTTCGCGGTGATCGGGGTCTCGATGATCGAGCCATCCGGCTTGGCCATCAGGCCGCGCATGCCGGCGAGCTGACGGATCTGGGCGGCAGAACCCCGCGCACCGGAGTCCGCCATCATGTACATGGAGTTGAACGACTCCTGCTCGACTTCGTTGCCGTGACGGTCGATGACCTTGTCCTTGGACAGGTTGGCCATCATCGCCTTGGACACTTCGTCGTTGGCCTTCGACCACAGGTCAATCACCTTGTTGTACTTCTCGCCCTGGGTCACCAGGCCGGAGGCGTACTGGGTCTCGATCTCCTTCACCTCGGCGGTGGCGGCATCGATGATGCGCGCCTTGGCGTCCGGAATGACGAAGTCGTTGACGCCGATCGACACGCCGGAGAGGGTCGAGTAGGCAAAACCGGTGTACATCAGCTGGTCGGCGAAGATGACGGTGTCCTTGAGACCCACCACGCGATAGCTGTGGTTGATCAGCTTGGAGATCGCCTTCTTCTTCATCGACTGGTTGACCACGTCGAACGGCAGGCCGGCCGGCACGATCTGGAACAGCAGCGCACGACCGACGGTGGTGTCGACGATGCGGGTGTTCTTGATGATGCTGCCGTCCTTCTGCTTGACGGTCTCGTTGATGCGCACCTTGACCTTGGCGTGCAGGGAGACTTCACCGGCGCGGAACACGCGGTCGACTTCCTGCAGGTCGGCGAACACGCGACCTTCACCCTTGGCGTTGATCGCCTCGCGGGTCATGTAGTACAGGCCGAGCACCACGTCCTGCGACGGCACGATGATCGGCTCGCCGTTGGCGGGCGACAGGATGTTGTTGGTCGACATCATCAGCGCGCGCGCTTCCAGCTGGGCCTCGAGGGTCAGCGGAACGTGCACGGCCATCTGGTCGCCGTCGAAGTCGGCGTTGTACGCGGCGCACACCAGCGGGTGCAGCTGCAGGGCCTTGCCTTCGATGAGCACCGGCTCGAACGCCTGGATGCCCAGACGGTGCAGGGTCGGCGCACGGTTGAGCAGCACGGGATGTTCGCGGATGACTTCGGCGAGTACGTCCCAGACCTCGGGCAGCTCGCGCTCGACCATCTTCTTGGCCGCCTTGATGGTGGTCGCCATGCCGCGGGCTTCGAGCTTGCCGAAGATGAACGGCTTGAACAGCTCGAGGGCCATCTTCTTCGGCAGGCCGCACTGGTGCAGACGCAGGGTCGGGCCGACGGTGATCACCGAACGGCCGGAGTAGTCGACGCGCTTGCCGAGCAGGTTTTGACGGAAACGACCCTGCTTGCCCTTGATCATGTCGGCCAGGGACTTCAGCGGGCGCTTGTTGGAGCCGGTGATGGCACGGCCACGGCGGCCGTTGTCCAGCAGGGCGTCCACGGCCTCCTGCAGCATGCGCTTTTCGTTGCGCACGATGATGTCCGGCGCGGCCAGGTCGAGCAGGCGCTTCAGACGGTTGTTACGGTTGATCACGCGACGGTACAGATCGTTCAGATCGGAGGTCGCGAAGCGTCCGCCATCCAGCGGCACCAGCGGACGCAGGTCCGGCGGCAGCACCGGCAGGACGGTCAGCACCATCCACTCCGGCTTGTTGCCGGAACCCTGGAAGGCTTCCATCAGCTTGAGGCGCTTGGACAGCTTCTTGATCTTGGTCTCGGAGTTGGTCTGCGGGATTTCCTCGCGCAGACGACCGATCTCGTGATCCAGATCGATGGCAGCGAGCAGCTCGAACACCGCTTCGGCGCCCATGCGCGCGTCGAAGTCGTCGCCGTGCTCCTCAAGCGCCTCGAAGTACTGCTCGTCATTGAGCAGCTGGCCTTTCTCGAGCGGGGTCATGCCCGGGTCGATGACCACGTAGCTCTCGAAGTAGAGCACGCGCTCGATGTCGCGCAGGGTCATGTCCAGCAGCAGACCGATACGCGACGGCAGCGACTTGAGGAACCAGATGTGGGCGACCGGCGAGGCCAGCTCGATGTGGCCCATGCGCTCGCGGCGCACCTTGGCCAGGGCGACTTCCACGCCGCACTTCTCGCAGATCACGCCACGGTGCTTGAGGCGCTTGTACTTGCCGCACAGGCACTCGTAGTCCTTCACCGGGCCGAAGATCTTGGCGCAGAACAGGCCGTCGCGCTCCGGCTTGAAGGTACGGTAGTTGATGGTCTCCGGCTTCTTCACTTCGCCGAAGGACCAGGAGCGGATCATCTCGGGCGACGCCAGGCCGATACGGATGGCATCGAACTCTTCGATCTGACCCTGGTTTTTCAAAAGGTTAAGCAGGTCTTTCAAGGCCTTTCCTCCTCACGGAGCCGGCGGCAGGCTCGCCTGCCGCCGGTACGCGTCGCGGGTTATTCGGTTTCCAGCTCGATGTCGATGCCGAGCGAACGGATTTCCTTGATCAGCACGTTGAAGGACTCCGGCATGCCGGCCTCCATGCGGTGATCGCCATCCACGATGTTCTTGTACATCTTGGTCCGGCCGTTCACGTCGTCCGACTTCACGGTCAGCATTTCCTGCAGGGTGTAGGCGGCGCCGTAGGCTTCCAGCGCCCAGACCTCCATCTCCCCGAAACGCTGGCCACCGAACTGCGCCTTACCACCCAGCGGCTGCTGGGTGACCAGGCTGTAAGAGCCGGTGGAACGCGCGTGCATCTTGTCGTCGACCAGGTGGTTCAGCTTGAGCATGTACATGTAGCCGACGGTGGTCTGACGCTCGAAGGCGTTGCCGGTACGGCCGTCGTACAGCTGCATCTGGCCACTTTCCGGCAGGTCGGCCAGCTTGAGCATGGCCTTGATCTCGGTCTCCTCGGCACCGTCGAACACCGGGGTGGCCATCGGCACGCCCTTGCGCAGGTTGCCGGCCAGCTCGAGGATCTCGGCATCGCTGAAGCCGTCGAGGTCTTCCTTGCGGTGCCCGCCGATCTCGTTGTAGATCTCGTGCAGGAACGCGCGCAGCTCGGCGACCTTGCGCTGCTCTTCGAGCATGCGGTTGATCTTCTCGCCCAGGCCCTTGGCCGCGAGGCCCAGGTGGGTTTCGAGGATCTGGCCGACGTTCATCCGCGACGGTACGCCCAGCGGGTTGAGGACGATGTCCACCGGAGTGCCATGCTCGTCGTACGGCATGTCCTCGACCGGCATGATCACCGACACCACACCCTTGTTACCGTGACGACCGGCCATCTTGTCGCCCGGCTGGATGCGGCGCTTGATCGCCAGGTAGACCTTGACGATCTTCAGCACGCCCGGAGCCAGGTCGTCGCCCTGCTGCAGCTTGCGCTTCTTGTCCTCGAACTTGTCGTCGAGCAGCTGGCGGCGGTCGGAGAGGTAGGCCTGGGCCTTCTCCAGCTGCTCGTTCAGCGCCTCTTCGGCCATGCGCAGCTTGAACCACTGACCACGCTCGAGACCGTCGAGGTACTCGTGGCTGATCTCGGCGCCCTTCTTCAGGCCCGCCGGGCCGCCGTCGGCCTTGTGGCCGACCAGGGCTGCGCGCAGACGCTCGAAGGTCGCACCCTCGACGATACGGAACTCCTCGTTGAGGTCCTTGCGGATCTCGTCGAGCTGCTGCTTCTCGATCGCCAGGGCGCGCGAGTCGCGCTCCACGCCGTCACGGGTGAACACCTGCACGTCGATGACGGTGCCCTTGGTACCGGTCGGCACGCGCAGGGAGGTGTCCTTCACGTCGGACGCCTTCTCGCCGAAGATCGCGCGCAGCAGCTTCTCTTCCGGAGTCAGCTGGGTCTCGCCCTTCGGGGTGACCTTGCCGACCAGGATGTCGCCTGCCTGCACTTCGGCGCCGACGTAGACGATGCCGGCCTCATCCAGCTTGTTCAGCGCAGCCTCACCGACGTTCGGGATATCTGCGGTGATCTCCTCCGGGCCGAGCTTGGTATCGCGCGACACGCAGGTCAGTTCCTGGATATGGATGGTGGTGAAGCGGTCTTCCTGGACCACGCGCTCGGACAGGCAGATGGAGTCTTCGAAGTTGAAGCCGTTCCACGGCATGAACGCCACGCGCATGTTCTGACCGAGAGCCAGCTCGCCCATGTCGGTGGACGGACCATCGGCCATGATGTCGCCGCGCGCGACCAGGTCACCCTTCTGCACCAGCGGACGCTGGTTGATGCAGGTGTTCTGGTTGGAACGGGTGTACTTGGTCAGGTTGTAGATGTCGACACCCGCCTCGCCGGTCTCGACCTCGGCGTCGTTGACGCGCACCACGATGCGGCTGGCGTCGACCGAGTCGATCACACCGCCACGCCGGGCGACCACGCAGACGCCGGAATCGCGCGCCACGTTGCGCTCGATGCCGGTACCCACCAGCGGCTTGTCGGCACGCAGGGTCGGCACGGCCTGACGCTGCATGTTCGAACCCATGAGTGCGCGGTTGGCGTCGTCGTGCTCGAGGAACGGGATCAGCGAGGCCGCGACGGAAACCACCTGCTTGGGCGAAACGTCCATCAGGGTGACGTCTTCCGGCGCCTTAACGGTGAATTCGTTGAGGTGGCGCACGGCCACCAGCTCGTCGACCAGATGGCCGTTCTCGTCCACGGTAGCCGAAGCCTGCGCGATGACGTGGTTGGCTTCCTCGATGGCCGACAGGTAGACGATCTCGTCGGTGACCAGACCAGCCTTGACCACGCGGTACGGGCTTTCCAGGAAGCCGTACTGGTTGGTGCGGGCGTAGGTGGCCAACGAGTTTATCAGGCCGATGTTCGGACCTTCCGGGGTTTCGATCGGGCACACACGACCGTAGTGGGTCGGATGCACGTCGCGGACTTCGAAGCCGGCACGCTCGCGGGTCAGACCGCCCGGGCCGAGCGCCGAGACGCGACGCTTGTGGGTGATCTCGGACAGCGGGTTGTTCTGGTCCATGAACTGCGACAGCTGGCTGGAACCGAAGAACTCCTTGATCGCAGCAGCCACCGGCTTGGCATTGATCAGATCCTGCGGCATCAGGCCTTCGCTCTCGGCCATGGACAGGCGTTCCTTGACCGCGCGCTCGACGCGCACCAGGCCAACGCGGAACTGGTTCTCGGCCATCTCGCCGACGCAACGCACGCGGCGGTTGCCGAGGTGGTCGATGTCGTCGACGATGCCCTTGCCGTTACGGATATCGACCAGGGTCTTCAGCACGTCGACGATGTCTTCGCGGCTGAGCACGCCCGGGCCTTCGATCTCTTCGCGACCGATGCGACGGTTGAACTTCATGCGACCGACCGCGGACAGGTCGTAACGCTCGGCGCTGAAGAACAGGTTGTTGAACAGGGTCTCGGCGGCATCCTTGGTCGGCGGCTCGCCCGGGCGCATCATGCGATAGATCTCGACCAGCGCTTCCAACTGGTTGCTGGTGCCGTCGATCTTCAGGGTGTCGGAGATGAACGGGCCGCAATCGATGTCGTTGGTGTACAGGGTCTCGAGACGGACCACCTGGGCCTTGGCAATCTTGGCCAGCAGGTCGACGGTCAGCTCGGTGTTGCACTCGGCGATGATCTCGCCGGTGGCCGGATGCACGATGGCCTTGGCCAGGGTGCGGCCCAGCACGTAGTCCAGCGGAACCTCGAGCAGCTTGATGCCTGCCTTCTCCAGCTGGTTGATGTGGCGCGCGGTGATGCGCCGGCCCTGCTCGACGATGACCTTGCCGTTCTCGTCCTTGATGTCGAAGCCGGCGATCTCGCCGCGCAGACGCTGCGGCACCAGCTCGAGGCTGAGCGACTGATCCTTCAGGTGGAAGACGTTGGTGTCATAGAAGATATCGAGGATTTCCTCGGTACCGTAATTCAGCGCGCGCAGCAGCACCGAAGCCGGCAGCTTGCGGCGACGGTCGATACGCACGAACACGGCGTCCTTCGGATCGAACTCGAAGTCCAGCCAGGAGCCGCGGTAGGGAATGATGCGTGCGGAGTACAGCAGCTTGCCCGAGCTGTGGGTCTTGCCCTTGTCGTGATCGAAGAACACGCCCGGCGAGCGGTGCAGCTGGGAGACGATGACACGCTCGGTACCGTTGATGATGAAGGTACCGTTCTCGGTCATCAGGGGGATTTCCCCCATGTAGACTTCCTGCTCCTTGATGTCCTTGATCGCCTTGCTCGACGACTCCTTGTCGAAGATCATCAGACGCACTTTCACGCGCAGCGGCACGGCGAAGGTCACGCCACGCAGCACGCACTCCTTGACGTCGAATGCCGGCTCGCCCAGGCGATAGCCGACGTATTCCAGGGCAGCGTTGCCGGAATAGCTGATAATCGGGAAAACGGACTTGAAGGCCGCGTGCAGGCCGACGTCGCGAAGCGACTCCTTGCTGGCGCCCGCCTGCAGGAATTCGCGATACGAATCCAGCTGGATGGCCAACAGATACGGCACATCCATGACGTCCGGCAACTTGCTAAAGTCCTTGCGGATACGTTTTTTCTCAGTGTATGAGTAAGCCATCAGCGTTCCCCAGCTTGGTCACCTGCTTGTTTGGCCTCTCCGACGGGAGTAGCCGGAAAATCGTGCAAACCCACGGTTTGCGTCCACCGCACAGGGTGGCGATTCGCGTCATGGGCGGCGGGCCGAGCCTGACCGCCCATAACGGAAAAAGGCCGGTGGCATCTGCCACCAGCCATCAGTCCGAAATCGACTCGCGGACTGTCGACGCAATGTCGGCTCAGCTTACTTGAGCTCGACCTTGGCGCCTGCTTCTTCCAGGGACTTCTTGGCGGCCTCGGCCTCTTCCTTGGAAACGCCTTCCTTGACCACGCCCGGGGCGCCGTCAACGACAGCCTTGGCTTCTTTCAGGCCCAGGCCGGTCAGCTCGCGCACGACCTTGATGACGTTCACTTTCTTCTCGCCGGCGTCGGCCAGAACGATGGTGAACTCGGTCTGCTCTTCAGCAACCGGAGCAGCAGCAGCCGGGCCGGCGGCCACAGCGGCAGCGGCGGTCACGCCGAACTTCTCTTCCATTGCCTTGATCAGTTCGACAACCTGCATCACGGACATTTCGGATACGGCGTTGATGATGTCTTCGTTGGTCAGAGCCATGACTCTATTCCTGTATTGGGTGACGACCTCAGGGTCGTCCGATTAACAAAAAAGGTTAAAGGTTCCGGGTGCCTCAGGCAGCCTCGGCTTCCTTCTTGTCGCGAATCGCCGCCAGAGTACGAGCCAGCTTGCTGGTGGCGCCCTGAATGACGCTCATCAGCTGGGCAACAGCTTCGTTGTAGGTCGGCAGGGTTGCCAGCACGTCGATCTGGTTGGCTGCGATGAACTTGCCTTCGAAGGCAGCCGCCTTGATCTCGAACTTGTCCTGACCCTTGGCGAACTCCTTGAAGATACGGGCGGCAGCGCCCGGATGCTCGTTGGAGAATGCGATCAGGGTCGGGCCCTTGAACACGTCGCCCAGCACCTCGAATTCGGTGCCTTGGACGGCGCGACGAGCCAGGGTGTTACGCACGACTTTCACGTACACACCGGCTTCGCGGGCCTCTTTACGGAGTCCGGTCATGGCGCCTACAGTCACGCCACGGGCATCGGCCACGACAGCGGACAGGGCAGCTTTGGCAGCCTCGTTGACTTCAGCGACAATGGCCTTCTTGTCTTCGAGTTTAATTGCCACGGGTTTACTCCTGGATGTTACCGTTTCATCCGGCCGGAGCCGGACGGCGTTTTGGTGTCTGATTCGGTAACCGAATCGGGAGCACCATCTGCGTAGGCTGGAGATTTAAGGCTTGCGCCGCCTACGGTCTTGGACAGCCCCCGCCAGGCAGGGACCCCAATAGGTGGCGCGCCGGCACACCGGCGCGCGGGATACTTAAGCTTCCAGGGAAGCCTGGTCGATCTGCAGGCCCGGCCCCATGGTGGTGCTCAGGGTCACGCGCTTGACGTAGACACCCTTGGCCGCAGCCGGCTTCAGGCGCTTGAGGTCGGACAGCAGGGCTTCGACGTTCTGCTTCAGCTTGCCAGCTTCGAAGTCGACCTTGCCGACGGAAGCATGGATGATGCCGTTCTTGTCGGTACGGAAGCGCACCTGACCAGCCTTGGCGTTCTTCACGGCGGTGGCGACGTCCGGGGTCACGGTGCCGACCTTCGGGTTCGGCATCAGACCGCGCGGGCCGAGCACCTGGCCCAGCTGGCCAACGACGCGCATCGCATCCGGAGAGGCGATCACGACATCATAGCTCAGGTCGCCGCCCTTCATTTCAGCAGCCAGATCGTCCATGCCCACGCGGTCAGCGCCGGCAGCCAGAGCAGCTTCGGCAGCCGGACCCTGGGTGAACACGGCAACGCGCACGCTCTTGCCAGTGCCGTTCGGCAGCACGGTAGCGCCGCGCACGACCTGGTCGGATTTACGCGGATCGACGCCCAGGTTGATGGCGACGTCCACGGACTCCTTGAACTTGATGGTCGACAGCTCGGCCAGCAGCTTGGCGGCGTCTTCAAAGCTGTACTGCTTGCCAGCTTCAACTTTCTCGGCAATAGCCTTTTGGCGCTTGGTCAGCTTAGCCATTACACACCCTCCACGTTGAGGCCCATGCTACGCGCGGAGCCGGCGATGGTACGCACGGCCGCATCCAGGTCAGCTGCAGTCAGATCGGCGGTCTTGGCCTTGGCGATCTCTTCCAGCTGAGCACGGGTAACGGTGCCGACTTTCTGGGTGTTCGGACGAGCGGAACCGCTGGTGATGCCAGCAGCCTTCTTCAGCAGAACCGAAGCCGGGGTGCTCTTGATTTCAAAGGTGAAGCTGCGATCGCTGTAGACGGTGATGATCACCGGGGTCGGCAGACCCGGCTCCATACCCTGGGTCCGCGCGTTGAACGCCTTGCAGAACTCCATGATATTGACGCCGTGCTGACCCAGAGCCGGACCGACCGGCGGGGACGGGTTGGCCTGAGCGGCCTTAACTTGCAGCTTGATGTAAGCCGTAATCTTCTTAGCCATTTGCTACTCCAGTTGCGGGTACATGCGCCTTGCGGCTCCCCGATTGCTTACGCGTTTACCCCGGGGACAACAAAACCCCGCAGTCCACGACTGCGGGGTTGGGATTCCTGCCGATCAGACCTTCTCGACCTGACCGAATTCCAGCTCCACCGGCGTGGAGCGACCGAAAATGAGCACGGCAACCTGAATACGGCTCTTCTCGTAATTGACCTCTTCCACCACGCCATTGAAGTCCGCAAACGGACCATCAACGACACGCACGACCTCACCCGGCTCGAACAGGGTCTTCGGCCGCGGCTTGTGGCTACCATCAGCAACACGACGCAGGATGGCCTCGGCTTCGCGCTCAGTGATCGGCGCAGGCTTGTCAGCCGTACCGCCGATGAAGCCCATGACGCGCGGCGTATCCTTGATCAGGTGCCAGGTCGCCTCGTTCATTTCCATCTGCACCAGCACATAGCCGGGAAAGAACTTGCGCTCGCTCTTGCGCTTCTGGCCGTTGCGCATCTCCACCACTTCTTCGGTGGGAACCAGAATCTCGCCGAACTGGTCTTCCATCCCGGCAAGCTTGACGCGCTCGATCAGCGAGCGCATCACATGCTTTTCGTATCCCGAATAGGCATGCACAACATACCAACGCTTAGCCACAGAACACCCTTAACCGACGATGAGAGAAACCAGCCAGCCGAGCAGGGAGTCCAGCCCCCAGAGCAGCAGCGCCATGACCAGCACCACAGCCACCACGATCAGCGTGGTCTGGGTGGTCTCCTGGCGGGTGGGCCATACCACCTTGCGCATCTCGGCGCGAGCATCCTTCACCAGCGCAAAGAAGGCGCCACCCTTGACGGTTTGCAGAGCGATGAAGCCTGCGGCGACCGCCAGCACAACAATGCCAAGCACGCGATACAGGATCGGCTCGGCAGCGAAATACTGATTGCCCACCACGGCAACAGCAACCAGGACGGCTACTGCAGACCACTTGACGATATCGAGGCGGGAATCTTTGCTTTCAGCCTTGGCGTTCATCTGCAAGGACCTTGTGAAGGATGCCAGATTGGAGAAATCTGGCAGGCCAGGAGGGAATCGAACCCCCAACCTGCGGTTTTGGAGACCGCCGCTCTGCCAATTGAGCTACTGGCCTGTGACTTAGTCAGGCCGACTATTATGCCGACCTGACCGAGAAAGATCAACAGTTTATTCGATGATCTTGGCAACCACGCCGGCGCCGACGGTACGACCGCCTTCGCGGATGGCGAAGCGCAGGCCGTCTTCCATGGCGATCGGAGCAATCAGGGTGACAACCATCTTGACGTTGTCGCCCGGCATCACCATCTCAACGCCTTCCGGCAGTTCGCAGTTGCCGGTCACGTCGGTGGTACGGAAGTAGAACTGCGGACGGTAGCCCTTGAAGAACGGGGTGTGACGACCGCCTTCTTCCTTGGACAGCACGTACACTTCGGCCTCGAACTTGGTGTGCGGCTTGATGGTGCCCGGCTTGGCCAGAACCTGGCCACGCTCGACGTCCTCACGCTTGGTACCGCGCAGCAGGGCGCCGATGTTCTCGCCGGCACGACCTTCGTCGAGCAGCTTGCGGAACATTTCCACGCCGGTGCAGGTGGTCTTGGTGGTCGGACGGATACCGACGATTTCCACTTCCTCGCCCACCTTGACGATGCCGCGCTCGACGCGACCGGTCACCACGGTGCCACGGCCGGAGATCGAGAACACGTCTTCGATCGGCATCAGGAACGGCTGGTCGATGGCACGCACCGGCTCCGGAATGTAGGAGTCCAGGGTTTCCACCAGCTTGCGCACGGCGGAGACGCCCATCTCGTTGTCGTCCTGGCCGTTCAGGGCCATCAGAGCGGAACCGATGACGATCGGGGTGTCGTCACCCGGGAAGTCGTAGGTGCTCAGCAGGTCGCGAACTTCCATCTCGACCAGTTCCAGCAGCTCGGCGTCGTCAACCATGTCGGCCTTGTTCAGGAACACGACAATGTAGGGAACGCCTACCTGACGGGACAGCAGGATGTGCTCGCGGGTCTGCGGCATGGGGCCGTCGGCAGCGGAGCAGACCAGGATAGCGCCGTCCATCTGGGCAGCACCGGTGATCATGTTCTTCACGTAGTCAGCGTGACCGGGGCAGTCAACGTGAGCGTAGTGACGGCTCGGGGAGTCGTACTCGACGTGCGAGGTGTTGATGGTGATGCCACGAGCCTTTTCTTCCGGAGCGTTGTCGATCTGGTCGAAGGCACGAGCGGCGCCACCCCAGGTCTCGGCGCAGACCTTGGTCAGAGCAGCGGTCAGAGTGGTCTTGCCATGGTCAACGTGACCGATGGTGCCGACGTTGACGTGCGGTTTGTTACGTTCAAATTTCTCTTTAGCCATCGAGTCACTCTCCCGTCGAATATCCGGAAAAAACAGCGCGCATAAAACAAAGGCAGATATTCACATATCTGCCTTTGTTTATTTGGAGCTCATGAGCGGATTTGAACCGCTGACCTCACCCTTACCAAGGGTGTGCTCTACCAGCTGAGCTACATGAGCCAAACCCATTGCACGAACAGCAAACTGGAGCGGGTAGCGGGAATCGAACCCGCATCATCAGCTTGGAAGGCTGAGGTTCTACCACTGAACTATACCCGCGGAGCGTTGCGGCTCACGCTGAATCTGGTGGAGGGGGAAGGATTCGAACCTTCGAAGTCGATGACGTCAGATTTACAGTCTGATCCCTTTGGCCACTCGGGAACCCCTCCTGAGCGGTGCGGCATTCTCTATGGCCACCACACCAATGTCAAGCATTTTATTAACTTGCCTGACCCTCTCGATACCTGCCTAGCAGTGCGTCTCAAGTGGTGCGCATGATAGACCGATTATTCGGTCTGCGCAAGCCCCGCGCACGAGATAAGTTCATGTTTTAGATCAGGAAAGTCTCCTGCGAGTCGGGCGAGCAGCTGATCGTCCACCAGCCTGCGACTTTTGCTGGCCACTCGCACCCAGTATTGCTGGTAGACCCTGGGCAATTCCCGCACCTGTGGCTCGTAGCCAGCAGCACGCAGCTTGTCCGCCACCCCTACCGCCGCCTCCAGGCGAGGATAAACGCCAAGAAGAATACCGTTGGCCAGCTCCCCCTCGGTGATCAGGTAGCTGTCGATGCCGCGCGCCTGCAATTCGCGCAGCTGGCGCAACGAGGCCTGACTTGAGGCGAGCGGAGGAATGTACACCCAGTGATCCGAGCCGAATGTTGCGTCCCTGGTGATGACCCGGGCACCTATATCCAGGCTCAAAAGGCGCTGCTCAAGTTGGCCAGCTCTTTCCGCGGCATCAAATCCCCCGAGCACCAGGCACTCATTGGCAGGTATGGCCTGAAGCTGGACGGCGACCTGCGCCACCGGCTGCGCCGCCCTGGGCCCTGCCTCTGCCAGCAACTGCAGGGTCGCCACAGGGCCCGCATACTCGGACCTTGGCGTCAGCGACAGCTCACTGGTCACCTCGGGTGCCATACGCTGCTGCCAGGCGAACAGGCCGATATTCAGCAGGATCAGCAGAAAGAAAAACCAACGCATTCCTCACCCTCACTCCAACGGACAGGCTAGTGCCAGGCCACGAAACACCAAGTCGGGCACGACATCTGCTGCCGGGCATAGGTCAGCCACCAGCCCTGCATCTCCGCCGGTGAGCAGCACTTCGAAGTCCGCTCCCAGCCAGTCACGGGCCAGTCGACATTGCTCCTCGACAAAGCCCCTGAGCATATGGAGACAGCCGCGCTCCACCGCTTGCGCCGTGTTGTGTCCGGGCGCCAGATCCTCTATCACCTGCACCACCTCGCCATCCTCATAGCGGATACGCCGCGTATGCGTACGCAGCTGCGCGCGCATCAGAGGAAGTCCAGGGCAAATATAGCCCCCCAGATGCTGCCCCCTGGCATCGACCAGATCGGCAGTGACGGCCGTACCGAGATCAATGACCAGACAGGCCTTGCCTGCCAGATGATAGCCAGCCACTACAGCCAGCCAGCGGTCCAGTCCCAGGCGCTGATAATCGTCATAGCCATTGCTGACCCCCATGCACGAGCGAGCAGGCACTGCCTGCCTGACACTGAGGAGATAACGCGTGGCCAGCAGATCAAGCAGTTGGCGGGTTTCTCCCTCGCTCCGAACACTGACTATGCGGCACCAGCGCAAGGCTGCGGGATCCACGCACTGCAGCGCATCGAGCAGCTCGCGGTCCGAGGCTACACTCCCGGCATGCACGGGTGGCAGACCGTCGCTCTGCAGGATTCGCCACTTGATCAGGCTGTTACCGCAATCCAACTCAAGAATCATCCTGCAGCCTCAAGCTCAGCTCGCCACCACTGAATACCTGTTCGGCACCACCGACCATCAGGCGCAGCGCACCGTCTCCGGTAACCCCAAGCACCGTCCCCTTGACCTCATGTACGCCACTGATCAGTCGCACCTCGCGCCCCTGCCAGAGATGCTGAGCCTCCCAGTCATGATGGAACGCCGCGAAACCGTGCTCGCGGTGTACTGCCAGCATTCGGCCAAGCTCCTCGGCCAAGGCCGCCACCAACTCGCACCGGTCTATCAGACTACCTGTCTCCAGCTGTATGGACGTCCATGGCTGGTCGATCTCGCTACCTGTGAGCATATTGGCATTGATGCCAATACCAATGATTACATTGCATGCATCCGCTGGATCGCCATTAAGCTCCAGCAGGATGCCGGCAATCTTCTTTCCTGCCGCCAGCAGGTCATTCGGCCACTTGAGGCCGAGGTCGACAACCCCTGCCTGGCGCAGGACGCGCAGGACAGCCAAACCGACGACTAGGCTCAGCGCCTGCAACTGCGTGGACGAGCGATCAACCCGAATCACCAGGGAGAAGTACAGGTTGGCTCCGTAAGGACTAGCCCACTGCCGCCCCCGGCGCCCGCGTCCGGCGGTTTGCGCTTCAGCCAGCACCAGGAACGGCGGCTCCTGACCTGCGAGCAGCCGGATTGCCAAGGCATTGGTCGAATCTACCTGCTCCTCCACGCACACCGACATTGGCGCTAACCGCGCCTGCAGGATGTCGTTGGCCAGCAGGCTTATGGGGCGCTCGAGTCGATAGCCCTTGCCGCGAACCTTGAACAGGGACAACCCGGTCAGTCTTTCGAGGAGCTGCAGCTGCTTCCATACCGCGCTTCGACTGATTCCCAGTGCTGCGCCAAGCTCTTCGCCGGAATGGAAATGTCCATCTGCCAGCAGACGCAATAATTGCAAGATAGGCACCCCCAATCAGCCAAGGCGCATCATAGCGGCCGGAGTAGTCACGCGCAAAATTCCGCCAAAATGCGAAACCCCGACCAGCATGAGCTGATCGGGGTTTCTGTATAGGTGCTTGACGATGACCTACTCTCACATGGGGAAGCCCCACACTACCATCGGCGATGCGTCGTTTCACTGCTGAGTTCGGGATGGGATCAGGTGGTTCCAACGCTCTATGGTCGTCAAGCAATTCGGTTGGGGCATCGCCGTGGCGCTACCCCGAATCGGGTACGTGATAGTCGTATTCGGTAATTTGCGGTTCTGCAAGCTTTCGGCCTGTCTCACGCAAACAATCAGATTGTTTGGGTGTTATATGGTCAAGCCTCACGGGCAATTAGTACTGGTTAGCTCAACGCCTCACAACGCTTACACACCCAGCCTATCAACGTCGTAGTCTTCGACGGCCCTTCAGGGAGCTCGAGGCTCCAGTGAGATCTCATCTTGAGGCAAGTTTCCCGCTTAGATGCTTTCAGCGGTTATCTTTTCCGAACATAGCTACCCGGCAATGCCACTGGCGTGACAACCGGAACACCAGAGGTTCGTCCAACCCGGTCCTCTCGTACTAAGGTCAGCCCCTCTCAAATCTCAAACGTCCACGGCAGATAGGGACCGAACTGTCTCACGACGTTCTAAACCCAGCTCGCGTACCACTTTAAATGGCGAACAGCCATACCCTTGGGACCGGCTTCAGCCCCAGGATGTGATGAGCCGACATCGAGGTGCCAAACACCGCCGTCGATATGAACTCTTGGGCGGTATCAGCCTGTTATCCCCGGAGTACCTTTTATCCGTTGAGCGATGGCCCTTCCATACAGAACCACCGGATCACTAAGACCTACTTTCGTACCTGCTCGACGTGTCTGTCTCGCAGTCAAGCGCGCTTTTGCCTTTATACTCTGCGACCGATTTCCGACCGGTCTGAGCGCACCTTCGTACTCCTCCGTTACTCTTTGGGAGGAGACCGCCCCAGTCAAACTACCCACCATACACTGTCCTCGATCCGGATAACGGACCAGAGTTAGAACCTCAAGATTGCCAGGGTGGTATTTCAAGGATGGCTCCACGCGAACTGGCGTCCACGCTTCAAAGCCTCCCACCTATCCTACACAAGCAAGCTCAAAGTCCAGTGCAAAGCTATAGTAAAGGTTCACGGGGTCTTTCCGTCTAGCCGCGGATACACTGCATCTTCACAGCGATTTCAATTTCACTGAGTCTCGGGTGGAGACAGCGCCGCCATCGTTACGCCATTCGTGCAGGTCGGAACTTACCCGACAAGGAATTTCGCTACCTTAGGACCGTTATAGTTACGGCCGCCGTTTACCGGGGCTTCGATCAAGAGCTTCGCTTGCGCTAACCCCATCAATTAACCTTCCGGCACCGGGCAGGCGTCACACCCTATACGTCCACTTTCGTGTTTGCAGAGTGCTGTGTTTTTAATAAACAGTCGCAGCGGCCTGGTATCTTCGACCGGCATGGGCTTACGTAGTAAATACTTCACCCTCACCGGCGCACCTTCTCCCGAAGTTACGGTGCCATTTTGCCTAGTTCCTTCACCCGAGTTCTCTCAAGCGCCTTGGTATTCTCTACCCGACCACCTGTGTCGGTTTGGGGTACGGTTCCTAGTTACCTGAAGCTTAGAGGCTTTTCCTGGAAGCATGGCATCAACCACTTCGCATTCTAAAAGAACGCTCGTCATCAGCTCTCGGCCTAGATTTCCCGGATTTGCCTAAGAAATCAGCCTACCACCTTAAACTTGGACAACCAACGCCAAGCTGGCCTAGCCTTCTCCGTCCCCCCATCGCAGTAACTAGAAGTACAGGAATATTAACCTGTTTCCCATCGACTACGCTCTTCAGCCTCGCCTTAGGGACCGACTAACCCTGCGTCGATTAACGTTGCGCAGGAACCCTTGGTCTTTCGGCGTGGGAGTTTTTCACTCCCATTGTCGTTACTCATGTCAGCATTCGCACTTCTGATACCTCCAGCGAGCTTCTCAACTCACCTTCACAGGCTTACAGAACGCTCCTCTACCGCTCATCCAAAGGATGAACCCGTAGCTTCGGTGTGTGGTTTGAGCCCCGTTACATCTTCCGCGCAGGCCGACTCGACTAGTGAGCTATTACGCTTTCTTTAAAGGGTGGCTGCTTCTAAGCCAACCTCCTAGCTGTCTAAGCCTTCCCACATCGTTTACCACTTAACCACAACTTTGGGACCTTAGCTGACGGTCTGGGTTGTTTCCCTTTTCACGACGGACGTTAGCACCCGCCGTGTGTCTCCCACGCTGACACTTCCAGGTATTCGGAGTTTGCATCGGTTTGGTAAGTCGGGATGACCCCCTAGCCGAAACAGTGCTCTACCCCCTGGAGTGATACGTGAGGCGCTACCTAAATAGCTTTCGAGGAGAACCAGCTATCTCCGAGCTTGATTAGCCTTTCACTCCTATCCACAAGTCATCCCCTACCTTTTCAACGGGAGTGGGTTCGGTCCTCCAGTCAGTGTTACCTAACCTTCAACCTGCTCATGGATAGATCGCCCGGTTTCGGGTCTATACCCAGCGACTAAACGCCCTATTAAGACTCGCTTTCGCTACGCCTCCCCTATACGGTTAAGCTCGCCACTGAATATAAGTCGCTGACCCATTATACAAAAGGTACGCAGTCACCTAACAAAGTAGGCTCCCACTGCTTGTACGCATACGGTTTCAGGTTCTATTTCACTCCCCTCTCCGGGGTTCTTTTCGCCTTTCCCTCACGGTACTGGTTCACTATCGGTCAGTCAGTAGTATTTAGCCTTGGAGGATGGTCCCCCCATGTTCAGACAAAGTTTCTCGTGCTCCGTCCTACTCGATTTCACTTCAAGGACCCTTTCGCGTACGGGGCTATCACCCACTATGGCCGCACTTTCCAGAGCGTTCCGCTAAAATCCAAGAAGCTTAAGGGCTAATCCCCGTTCGCTCGCCACTACTAAGGGAATCTCGGTTGATTTCTTTTCCTCAGGGTACTTAGATGTTTCAGTTCCCCTGGTTCGCCTCTTGCACCTATGGATTCAGTACAAGATACCCGGCTTGTGCCGGGTGGGTTCCCCCATTCAGAGATCTCCGGATCAAAGTCTGTTTGCCGACTCCCCGAAGCTTATCGCAGGCTACCACGTCTTTCATCGCCTCTGACTGCCAAGGCATCCACCGTATGCGCTTATTCACTTGACCATATAACCCCAAGCAATCTGCAATCCGAAGATCCGATTTCCTGCGGTCATTGTGCGTGAATACGACATTCGCCGAAAACTTGCGCTTGAACTCGCAAATTTTACCTTGACGTGGATGAGTGCAGTGAAAACACTCACCCAGTCTACTTCTATCACTTACCCGAATTTTTAAAGAACGTTCTGGCGCAAAGACCAGAAATCAGTATTCCTACATCAGCCGCACCTGGCGAACTGACTGAATACTCATTTCTGAGCTTTCGGCGATTAAATGGTGGAGCCAAGGAGGATCGAACTCCTGACCTCCTGCGTGCAAAGCAGGCGCTCTCCCAGCTGAGCTATGGCCCCATCTTTCGATCGGCCTGCGCACCACGACAATTGGTGGGTCTGGGCAGATTCGAACTGCCGACCTCACCCTTATCAGGGGTGCGCTCTAACCAACTGAGCTACAGACCCAATCGCCTTTCGCGAGTGAATCAAGCAATTCGTGTGGGAGCTTATGAAGAAGCTGGGATCTTCGATTAAGGAGGTGATCCAGCCGCAGGTTCCCCTACGGCTACCTTGTTACGACTTCACCCCAGTCATGAATCACTCCGTGGTAACCGTCCCCCCGAAGGTTAGACTAGCTACTTCTGGAGCAACCCACTCCCATGGTGTGACGGGCGGTGTGTACAAGGCCCGGGAACGTATTCACCGTGACATTCTGATTCACGATTACTAGCGATTCCGACTTCACGCAGTCGAGTTGCAGACTGCGATCCGGACTACGATCGGTTTTGTGAGATTAGCTCCACCTCGCGGCTTGGCAACCCTCTGTACCGACCATTGTAGCACGTGTGTAGCCCTGGCCGTAAGGGCCATGATGACTTGACGTCATCCCCACCTTCCTCCGGTTTGTCACCGGCAGTCTCCTTAGAGTGCCCACCATAACGTGCTGGTAACTAAGGACAAGGGTTGCGCTCGTTACGGGACTTAACCCAACATCTCACGACACGAGCTGACGACAGCCATGCAGCACCTGTGTCTGAGTTCCCGAAGGCACCAATCCATCTCTGGAAAGTTCTCAGCATGTCAAGGCCAGGTAAGGTTCTTCGCGTTGCTTCGAATTAAACCACATGCTCCACCGCTTGTGCGGGCCCCCGTCAATTCATTTGAGTTTTAACCTTGCGGCCGTACTCCCCAGGCGGTCAACTTATCGCGTTAGCTGCGCTACTAAGTTCTCAAGGAACCCAACAGCTAGTTGACATCGTTTACGGCGTGGACTACCAGGGTATCTAATCCTGTTTGCTCCCCACGCTTTCGCACCTCAGTGTCAGTATCAGTCCAGGTGGTCGCCTTCGCCACTGGTGTTCCTTCCTATATCTACGCATTTCACCGCTACACAGGAAATTCCACCACCCTCTACCGTACTCTAGCCCAGTAGTTTTGGATGCAGTTCCCAGGTTGAGCCCGGGGCTTTCACATCCAACTTGCTGAACCACCTACGCGCGCTTTACGCCCAGTAATTCCGATTAACGCTTGCACCCTTCGTATTACCGCGGCTGCTGGCACGAAGTTAGCCGGTGCTTATTCTGTTGGTAACGTCAAAACTGCAGGGTATTAGCCAGCAGCCCTTCCTCCCAACTTAAAGTGCTTTACAATCCGAAGACCTTCTTCACACACGCGGCATGGCTGGATCAGGCTTTCGCCCATTGTCCAATATTCCCCACTGCTGCCTCCCGTAGGAGTCTGGACCGTGTCTCAGTTCCAGTGTGACTGATCATCCTCTCAGACCAGTTACGGATCGTCGCCTTGGTGAGCCATTACCCCACCAACTAGCTAATCCGACCTAGGCTCATCCGATAGCGTGAGGTCCGAAGATCCCCCACTTTCTCCCGTAGGACGTATGCGGTATTAGCGTTCCTTTCGAAACGTTGTCCCCCACTATCGGGCAGATTCCTAGGCATTACTCACCCGTCCGCCGCTGAATCAGGAAGCAAGCTCCCTTCATCCGCTCGACTTGCATGTGTTAGGCCTGCCGCCAGCGTTCAATCTGAGCCATGATCAAACTCTTCAGTTCAAATCAATCCGGGTTTTGAGAAAACCCTAAACTTGGCTCAGCAATCGCAAAAAACTCTCGAATTCACGAGTGTTGCTTGTGATGCTGATAATCTTGCGATCACCAGTCTTACCCCACAAGCACCCACACGAATTGCTTGATTCAACTTGTTAAAGAGCGTTTCGATCAGACTCTGCGGAAGCTTTCGTCTCAACCGAGGCCGCGCATTCTACAGCAGCCTTTTAACCTGTCAAGCGACTTTCGAAAATTTTCTTTTCGATTCAACCGCTTGCGCTTCAGCGCAGCACCAGGCCACCGAAGCGAGGGAGATGAATCATACAGCAACCGGAGCCACTGTCAACCTCACCTCCGCAGCGCCATCCGCTTCGCGGAACAGCGCCGGCAAGACCGAAGCCTTGCCCCTCCCGACCACAACCTGAAGATAACTCCTTGATTTTCAAGGACTTTCAGCTCGTCGCCGGGAGTGGTGCGCATTATAGGGCGGCAAATCTGGGCGTCAACGCTTTTTTCACTCGGCGCGCAGCTCGATGCGCGCGAACGCCTTCTTGCCCGCCTGGCAGACATGCACCACACCGGGCGCGAAGACGAAATCGCGATCCACCACGACGCCATCCACCTTGACGCTGCCGGCATTCAACATGTCCCGCGCAGTGGCGGCATTCTTGGCCAGACCGGCCTTGTTCAGCACCGCCGCGATCGACAGCGGCTCAGCCGAGACCAGCACCACCTCCGGCAGATCTTCCGGCAGCTCACCATCCTTGAGACGATTCCCTGCCGAGCGATGCGCCGAAGCAGCCGCCTCTTCGCCATGGAAGCGACTGACGATCTCTTCGGCCAGCTTGATCTTGATGTCGCGTGGATTGGCACCGCGCTCCACGTCGCGACGGAACTCCTCGATCTCCACCATGGGGCGGAAACTGAGCAGCTCGAAGTAGCGCCACATCAGCGCATCGGGAATGGACACCAACTTGCTATACATCACCCCTGGCGCTTCCTGGATGCCGATGTAATTGCCGAGCGACTTGGACATCTTCTTGACGCCATCGACCCCCTCCAGCAGCGGCATGGTCAGGATGACCTGGGATTCCTGGCCGTAAGCGCGCTGCAGCTCGCGCCCCATCAGCAGGTTGAACTTCTGGTCGGTGCCGCCCAGCTCCACATCTGCGCGCAGCGCCACGGAGTCATAACCCTGGACCAGCGGATAGAGGAACTCGTGGATGGCGATCGACTGATTGCCCGTATAGCGCTTGTGGAAGTCGTCGCGCTCGAGCATGCGCGCCACGGTGTACTGCGACGCCAAGCGAATGAAATCCGCCGGTGACAGCTGATCCATCCAAGTGGAATTGAAGGCCACTTCGGTCCTGGCGGGATCGAGGATCTTGAACACCTGCGCCTTGTAGGTCTCGGCATTCTCCAGCACCTGCTCGCGGGTCAGCGGCGGGCGAGTCGCGTTCTTGCCGCTGGGATCGCCGATCATGCCGGTGAAGTCACCGATCAGGAAGATGACCTGATGACCCAGCTCCTGGAACTGGCGCAGCTTGTTGATGAGGACGGTGTGCCCCAAGTGCAGGTCGGGCGCGGTCGGATCGAAGCCGGCCTTGATCCGCAGCGGCTGGCCGCGCTGCAGCTTGGCCACCAGTTCCGCCTCAACCAGAATCTCTTCCGCGCCGCGCTTGATCAGCGCCAGCTGTTCTTCGACCGACTTCATGGAGCTGCCCATATCCACAGAAAAAAGGGGGCAGACACGATACAAGATCGCAGGAAATTTACAAAGACTGGGCATCTGGGCACGGCCGTGCATCGCGAAACTGACAGCCGCGGTTGCCTCAAAGGTCGTTCGGTTATAGCTTAGGGGGTTATTGCACCCGAAAGAACCCTACCCACCATGACGGATACGTCCAGGAACACACCCCCATACCCGCGCAGCCACCTGCTGGCTGCGAGCGGCATTGCGGCGCTGCTGAGCCTGACCCTGCTGGTGTTTCCCAGCAGCCAGGTAGAGGCCAAGAAGGCCCTGCTGTCATTCGACATTCAGAGCCCCAACACTCTTGTGAATGAAGACGCCAGCACCGTCAGCGCAGTCACCCCCGACACGCCTGACTCGGCAAGCGCCGACGAACGGTTGTCAGAAGCGGCTGCCGAGAAGCCCCGCGAGCGCGTGGTCACCGTAACCAGCGGCGATACCCTGTCCAGCATTTTCGCCAAGGCAGATCTGCCCGCCGACACCCTGCACCAGTTGCTGAGCGACAATCGCAATGCGACGCAGCTGACCCGAATCAAGCCGGGCCAGGTCTTCACTATCGTCCGCGACGAACAAGGTCAGCTCGAATCCCTCAGCTCGCGCCTGAGCAGCCTGGAAAGTGTGCACGTCACCCGCACGGCCAAGGGTTTCAGCGTCAAGCACGAGCAGATCAAACCGGCCGTTCGCCAGGCCTACGCCCACGGAACCATCGACAGCTCGCTGTTTCTCGCCACCAAGCGTGCCGGACTGCCGCACTCGCTGGCCCTCGAGCTGGCCAACGTCTTCGGCTACGACATCGACTTCGCTCTCGACATCCGCGATGGCGACGAATTCGAAGTGCTCTACGAAGAGCAGGTGATCGATGGCAAGGCCGTCGGCACCGGCAACATCCTGGCGGCGCGCTTCAGCAACCAGGGCAAGACCTACACCGCCGTGCGCTTCACCAACCGGCAGGGCGGCAGCAGCTACTACCGCGCCGATGGCAGCAGCATGCGCAAGGCCTTCATTCGCACGCCGGTCGACTTCGCCCGTATCAGCTCGCGCTTCTCCAGCGGCCGACTGCATCCGGTGCTGAACAAGATCCGCGCTCACAAGGGTGTCGACTATGCCGCTCCGCGCGGTACGCCGATCAAGGCGACCGGCGACGGCAAGGTCAT
The DNA here is from genome assembly GCF_900104805.1 of Pseudomonas oryzae. Classification (NCBI taxonomy): domain Bacteria; kingdom Pseudomonadati; phylum Pseudomonadota; class Gammaproteobacteria; order Pseudomonadales; family Pseudomonadaceae; genus Pseudomonas; species Pseudomonas oryzae. The sequence goes on from NZ_LT629751.1 coordinate 3,530,973, forward strand.
CCTCGCCGGGCGCAAGGGCGGCTACGGCAACACCATCATCATCCAGCACGGTCAGCGCTACCGTACCCTGTACGGCCACCTGAACGGCTTCGCCAAGGGCATCCGCAGCGGCAGCCAGGTCAAGCAGGGGCAACTGATCGGTTACATCGGCACCACCGGCCTCTCCACCGGCCCACACCTGCACTACGAGTTCCAGGTCAACGGCGTGCATGTCGACCCGCTGAGTCAGAAGCTCCCCATGGCCGATCCGATCGTAGGCGCCGAGCGCAAGCGCTTCCTCCAGCAGAGCCAGCCGCTGCTGGCGCGCATGGACCAGGAACGCGCCTCGATGCTGGCGCTGAACAAGCAGTAAGGTATGCCGCTCTATCTGGGAGTGATGTCCGGAACCAGCCTCGACGGCCTGGATGTCGCCTTGGTCGAGTTCGAAAGCGCGCAACCGCTCCGGCTGCTCGCTTCGTGCTACACACCGATGCCGACCGAGCTGGGGCGACAGCTGCTCGCCTTGTGCAGCAGCGGCGAGGACGAGATCGCCCGCGCGGCCCTGGCCGAGAACGCCTGGGCGGAACTGGCCGCCCAGGCCATCGGCCAGCTGCTGCAGCAGGAGCGGCTGGCCCCCGCACAGATCCGCGCCATCGGCAGCCACGGCCAGACCATCCGCCACGAGCCGCAGCGCGGTTTTACCGTGCAAATCGGCAATCCGGCCCTGCTGGCCGAACTCACGGGCATCAGCGTGATCGCCGATTTCCGCCGCCGCGACGTGGCCGCTGGCGGCCAGGGCGCACCGCTAGTGCCCGCCTTCCACCAGGCGCTGTTCGGCAGCACGCGGCCGAGGGCCATACTCAACGTCGGCGGCTTCAGCAACCTCACCCTGCTGGCCCCCGAACAGCCGGTACGCGGTTTCGACTGCGGCCCCGGGAACGTCCTGCTCGACGCGTGGATCCACCATACCCGCGACGAGACTTTCGATCGTGACGGCGCCTGGGCCGCCAGCGGGGGCGTTGACCAGCCTCTGCTGCAGCGCATGCTGGCCGACGATTACTTCAGCCGACGCGGCCCGAAAAGCACCGGCCGCGAGCATTTCAACCTCGCCTGGCTGCTCGCCCACCTGCAGCAGCAGCCACAACTGGCCGCTGCCGATGTCCAGGCCAGCCTCCTGGAACTGACCGCCAGCAGCATTGTCACTGCCCTGCTCGACAGCCTGCCAAACGCGGAAGAGTTGCTGGTGTGCGGCGGCGGCGCGCACAACGGCCGCCTGATGCAGCGCCTGAGCGAACTGCTTCCCGGCTGCCGGGTTGCCAGTACTGACAGCCACGGCCTGCCCGCCGACTGGATCGAAGCCATGGCCTTCGCCTGGCTGGCCCACTGCTGCCTGGAAGGCATGCCTGCCAGCTGCCCCGAAGTCACCGGGGCCCGCGGACCGCGCATCCTCGGCGCCATCTATCCGGCCTGACTGAACGCACCAACGAAAAACGCCGCGCTAAAGCGCGGCGTTTTTCGTGAAGCTTGCCCGGCTCAGATCGAGAATGACTGCCCGCAGCCACAGGTAGTGGCGGCATTGGGATTCTTGATCACGAAGCGCGAGCCTTCCAGCCCCTCCTGGTAATCGACCTCGGCTCCGGCCAGATACTGGAAGCTCATCGGGTCGACGACCAGGCTCACGCCGTCACGCTCGACCACGGTGTCCTCTTCGTCCTGCTCTTCATCGAAGGTGAAGCCGTACTGGAAGCCCGAGCAGCCGCCACCGGTAACGAAGACGCGCAGCTTCAGGCGCGGATTACCCTCTTCCTCGATCAGGCTCTTCACCTTGTTGGCCGCTCCCTCGGTGAACAGCAGAGGGGTGGGGGTGAAGGTTTCAATGCTCATGTCCAAACTCCAGGCGTACAGCCATCTTGCAGCACAGAGGCGACGCATTATCGCTCACCGAGCGAAACGGTCAACTATTAGGTGGCGCGCTACGACCAAACAATACCCATGCAGCGCCGTCGGCGCGTTCTTGAGCAGATTTTGCCGCAAACCGCGGCGGTTTACTGCAGCTCTGCCCAACGAAACTGGCGCTCCAGCGGCTGGTGCTGCCCTTCGACTGCAGCGCGAATCCGCACCTCCTGGGGCTCGAAGCCGTCCGGCAAGCGCAATTCGGCCAGATCCGCACCCTCGGGGACAGCCTGGAAGTGACGGAAAGCGAACGGCAACTCGCCTGCGCTACCATTTCCCAGCTCGCCCAAGGCAAGCACGCTAGCCCTGCCCTTGAGGCGCCCCCGCAGCTCGACCTGCAGACTCCCGCGCAGCGGCTGCGCATCCGAGCCGATACGCCCCAGCAGGATCCGGAAACGGAAACGCCCGGGCTCCTCGGTCGCCTGCAGCTCCAGCGAACGGATCTGCAGCCCCTCGCGCTTGCCGGCCGGTGCCACCACGTCCTGGTAGGTAGCCAGCTCCTGCTGCAGGCGGAAAATCTGCTCCTCGAGCAGCTTGATCGTCTGGCGGTTCTGCTCCTCGGCCTGCTGCGCCAGGCTCGCCCCGCTCTCCATCACCGCCTGCTGGCGGCGCAGGCGATCCAGCTCGGCGCTGCGCAATTGCAGCTGCTCGGCCTGGACACGGGCCTGATCGATCACCCCCGCCAGGCGGTGCTCGCTGTGCCAGTAACCGGCCAGATAGGCCACCGGCAGCGCCAGCAGCAGCGCGACCGGCACCACCCGCCGCCCGCGTCGCGACAGCGTGACACCGCCGGGCAGATCCATCAGGGCAGCAGGGCGGCGTGGGACAGGCCCATGCGCTCGTCCAGCCCGAACAGGATGTTCATGTTCTGCACCGCCTGACCGGAGGCGCCCTTGACCAGGTTGTCGATCACCGACAGCACCACCACAAGGTCGCCGCCCTGCGGCCGGTGCACGGCGATGCGACAGACGTTGGCGCCACGCACGCTGCGGGTTTCCGGATGGCTGCCGGCCGGCATCACGTCGACGAACGGCTCGTTGGCGTAGCGCTGCTCGAACAGCGCCTGCAGATCGACGCTGCGGTCGGCCACGCGCGCATACAGGGTGGCGTGGATACCGCGGATCATCGGCGTCAGGTGCGGCACGAAGGTCAGGCCGACCTCGCCGCCGGCGGCGCGACGCAGCCCCTGGCGGATCTCCGGCAGATGGCGGTGGCCCTTCACCGAGTAGGCCTTCATGCTCTCGCCGGCCTCGCACAGCAGCGAACCGACGCTGGCGCCACGTCCGGCGCCACTGACGCCGGACTTGCAGTCGGCGATCAGGCTGGACGCATCGGCCAGGCCGGCCTCCAGCAGCGGAATCAGGCCGAGCTGGGTCGCGGTCGGATAACAGCCGGGCACCGCGATCAGGCGCGCACCCTTGATCGCCTCGCGATTGACCTCGGGCAGGCCGTAGACGGCCTCCGGGAGCAGGTCCGGCGCACCGTGCGGCTGGCCGTACCACTGGCTCCACTCCTCGGCGTCCTGCAGACGGAAGTCGGCGGACAGGTCGATCACCCGGGTGCCGGTGGCCAGCAGCTCGCCGGCCAAGGCGTGAGCGACGCCGTGCGGTGTGGCGAAGAACACCACGTCGCAGGCGCCCAGACGAGTCACGTCCGGCACGCTGAAGCGCAGCTCGTCATAGTGACCGCGCAGGTTGGGGTACATGTCGGCGACACGCACGCCCTCCTCCGAACGCGAGGTGATCACCTCCACCTGCGCTTGCGGATGCTGGGCCAGCAGACGCAGCAACTCAACCCCGGTATACCCGGTCCCCCCAACAATGCCGACCTTGATCATCTCGTGTCCCCGCGGGCCTTCTGTGGAAAATATAGCCACCCATGATACGGCCGTGGCGGAGCCCGGCCAACCGCAGGATGACGGCGCAGCGACGCTGCGACTACCATCTGCGCTGCCTCCATCCGAGAAGGACTCCCGCATGCTCTACCTGTGGCTCAAGGCCCTGCACATCATTGCCATCGTCTGCTGGTTCGCCGGCCTGTTCTACCTGCCGCGTCTGTTCGTCTACCACGCGATGAGCGAGGACGCACCCAGCCGCGAACGCTTCTGCGTGATGGAGCGCAAGCTGTACCGCGGCATCATGACCCCGGCGAGCCTCGCCGCAGTGGCCCTCGGCATCTGGATGCTGATCCTCAACCCCGCACTGTTCGCCAGCGGAGGCTGGATGCACGCCAAGCTGACCCTGGTCGCCCTGCTGATCGGCTACCACCACTGGTGCGGCGCCCTGCTCAAACGCTTCGCCCGCGGCGAGAACCGCCACGGCCACGTGTTCTACCGCTGGTTCAACGAGGTGCCGGTGCTGTTCCTGCTGGCCATCGTCATCCTGGTGGTGGTCAAGCCGTTCTGATCCGCCTGTTCGGCAAGCCAGCGGCCTTCAGGCGCGGTAAACTGCGCCCCCTTTGCGCGGCCAGCCCGACAGTCACGGAGACCCGCATGCCCCAATACGCCCTGATCACCGGCGCCTCCAGCGGTATCGGCCTGGCCCTGGCCGAAGCCCTGGCCAGGCGCGGCCGCGCCCTGATCCTGGTCGCCCGCGAACGCCCGGCGCTGGAAAGCATCGCCTGCGAGTTGAGCCAGCGCTTCGGCGTCGAGGTGATGTTCCGCGTCTGCGACCTGACCGAGCCCCTGCAACTGTCCGGACTGCTCTACGAGATGGAGCAGTGCGACTACCAGGTCGACCTGCTGGTCAACAACGCCGGCGCCGCCTGTGCCGGCGGTTTTCTCGACAACGACTGGCACGCCGAGCGCAAGCTGCTCGAGCTCAACGTGTTCGCCCTGACGCGCCTGTGCCACGCCCTCGGCAACGCCATGGCGCGCCGCGGCGGCGGGCAGATCCTCAACGTCGCCTCGCTGGCCGCCTTCCAGGCCGGCCCCTGGCTGAGCAGCTACTACGCCAGCAAGGCCTTCGTCCTGCACTTCTCCGAGGGACTGCGCGAGGAGCTGCGCGAGCAGAACGTACAGGTCTCGGTGCTCTGCCCCGGCCCGGTGCGCACGCCGTTCTGGCGCAATGCCGGCCTCGACCTGCGCCCGCTGAAGGACAGCCCCTGGCTGATGAACGCCGAGCAGCTCGCCCAACTGGCCCTGCAGGGCCTCGACCGCCAGCGCAGCCTGATCGTCCCCGGCTGGCGCAACCGCCTGCTGGCCCGCGCCGCCCAGCTGTTGCCGCGCGCGCTGGCGCGCCGCGTCGCCGCACGCCTCAACCGCCACCTGCTGCCGGGCTGAGCCCGGCTCAGTCGGCACGCACCGTGCGCTCGGCCGCCCAGGCACGCAGCGCCGCCAGCTCCTCGGCCATCACCACCGACAGCGGCGCGGTCTGCTGCAGGGTGGCGAGCAGCAGCGCCTGATCCACCGCGCACTGCCGCGCCTGCGCCGCGTACAGCGCACTGACCACCGCCTGCTCGATCTCCGCCCCGGAAAACCCGGCGCTGGCCGCCGCCAGCTGCGCCAGATCCAACTGTGCCGGTTCCAGTTCGCGGCGCGCCAGATGGATACGGAAGATCTCCGCACGCACCGTGACGTCCGGCAGGTCGACGAAGAACAGCTCGTCGAAGCGCCCCTTGCGCACCAGCTCCGGCGGCAGGCGGTGGATGGCGTTGGCGGTGGCGACCAGGAATACCGGCGCCTTGCGCTCGGCCATCCAGGTCAGCAGCGTGCCGAGCACCCGCTGGCTGACGCCGCCGTCGTGATCGCCGCTGGCCAGGCCCTTCTCGATCTCGTCCATCCATAGCACGCAGGGCGCCATCTGCTCGGCCATCTTCAGCGCCTCGCGCAGGTTGCGCTCGGTCTCGCCGAAGTACTTGTTGTACAGGCAGGCGAAGTCCAGACGCAGCAACGGCAGGCCCCACAGGCCGGCCACCGCCTTGGCCGCCAGGCTTTTGCCACCGCCCTGCACGCCGACCAGCAGCACGCCGCGCGGCCGGTCGGCACCCTCGGCGGCGAGGAACGCCTCACGCCGCTCGCCGAGCCAGCGCTTGAGATTGCCCAGTCCGCCGACATCGGCGAAGCGCGCAGTCTCGTACTCGAAGCCGAGCACGCCATCCATGTCGAGCAGTTGGAAGCGCGCGCGGTTGAGTTCGGGCAGGTCGTCCTGGGTGATGGCGCCGTCGTTGCAGATCACGTTGCGCGCCAGCAGGCGCGCCTCGGCATGGGCCAGGCCGCGCAGGTTCTTCACCAGCTGCTGCAGGGTGCGGTTGTCGGCGCGCACCCGCAGGCCGTGGTTGCGCTCGCTCCAGCGCTGCGCCTCGTCGCGGACGATGGCCAGCAGCTCGTCCTCGCCGGGCAGCGCCAGGCTGAAGCGCGCCGTCAGGCGCTGCAGCTCGGCCGGCAGTTTCAGCGCGTGGGACACCAGCACCAGGGTCGGGCGCTGGCTGCCCTGGGCCATCGCCACCTCCTTGAGCAGCCGCACCAGGCGCGGACTGTCGGCAAGGAACGGATGCAGGTCGCAGAACACGTAGAGGTTGGCCTGCGGATCGGCCTTGACCAGGCGCAGCGCCACCTCCGGCTCGCGGCTGTCGTCCCCGCCCTGCGGCTCGCCACCGAAGCCCAGACGCTGCACGCCCTCGGTGACCGACCACAGGTACAGACCCAGGCCGCGCTTGATCGCCAGGCCGCTGAGGGTCTCCAGCACCCGCGGCTCGTCCCAGGACTCGATGACGATCAGGCGCACGCGCGAGTCGAGCACCAGGCCCAGATCGTGGATATCGTTCTTCACACTGACTCCTTGTGGGGTGGGCGGCGACGGACGCAGCCGGTAAACTCGGCCGATCCGCAACCAATGGAGAGACGCCTGTGGACTGCCTGTTCTGCAAGATCGTCAATGGCGACATTCCGGCGCGCAAACTCTACGAAGACGACCAGGTGGTCGCCTTCCACGATATCGCTCCGCAGGCGCCGGTGCATTTTCTCGTGATTCCGAAAAAGCACATTGCCACCCTTCACGATATCGGCGAAGAGGACAAGGCGCTGCTCGGGCACATCGCCTACACCGCCCAGCGCCTGGCCCGCGAGCTGGGCTGCGCGGAAGGCTTCCGCGTGGTGATGAACTGCAACGAACAGGGCGGCCAGACCGTCTACCACATCCACATGCACGTGCTCGGCCAGCGCCAGATGCACTGGCCGCCGGGCTGATCGCACGCCCTGCTGATCCTGCGCAAGCCCCGCCACTCCGGCTTGCGCCAGACTCGCCGCCGTCGCCATTGCCGGAGGTCGCCATGACCAGCCAACGCCACTACTCCCCGGCCGATCGCCTGCTGCAGCAGGCCGACGCCGCCCTGCGCACCCTGCTGCCGTTCAGCGGCCAGCCGGGCCGCCCCTCGCCCGCCCGGGACAAGGACGAGGTCGCCCTCGCCGAGGCCGAAGCCCGCCACGTCTGCGGCCTGATGCGCATCAACCACACCGGCGAAGTCTGCGCCCAGGCGCTGTACCAGGGGCAGGCGCTGACCGCCAAGCTGCCGCAGGTGCGCCAGGCCATGGAGCAGGCCGCCGACGAGGAGATCGACCACCTGGCCTGGTGCGAGCAGCGCATCCGCGAGCTGGGTGGCCGGCCCAGCCTGCTCAACCCGCTGTTCTACGGCCTGTCGTTCGGCATCGGCGCCGCCGCCGGACTGGTCAGCGACCGGGTCAGCCTGGGCTTCGTCGCCGCCACCGAGGATCAGGTGGTCAAGCACCTCGACGAACACCTGGCCCAACTGCCGGCCGGCGATCAGCGCTCGCAGGCGATCCTCGAGCAGATGCGCGAGGACGAGCTGCAGCACGCCACCACCGCGCTGGACGCCGGCGGTCTGCGCTTCCCGGCCCCGGTCAAGGCCGGCATGACCCTGTTGTCCAAGGTGATGACCAAGGCCACCTACCGCATCTGAGGCCGGGCTGCAGAAACGCGAAAGGGCACCCGAGGGTGCCCTTTCTGCTGCGCGGCGGAAAACTCAGTGCGGCATGTTGCGGCCGTAGAAGATCTCAAGCATCTCGTGACGCACGCGCTCCTCCACTTGGGCGCGCTGCTCGGCGGAGAGGTTGTTGGTGGCGTCGCCGAACAGGTAGTTGTCCAGGTCGAAGTCCTTGAGCAGCATCTTGGTGTGGAACAGGTTCTCCTGGTACACGTTGACGTCGGTCATCTGGTACGCCTCCTTGGTGTCGTCGGAGAGGTACTTCTGGATCGAGTTGATCTCGTGGTCGATGAAGTGTTTCTTGCCTTCCACGTCGCGGGTGAAGCCGCGCACGCGGTAGTCGACGGTGACGATGTCCGAGTCGAACGAGTGGATCAGGTAGTTCAGCGCCTTCAGCGGCGAAATCACCCCGCAGGTCGACACGTCGATGTCGACGCGGAAGGTGGCGATGCCTTCCACCGGATGGATCTCCGGATAGGTGTGCACCGTGATGTGGCTCTTGTCCAGGTGCGCCAGGATGGTTTCCTTGAGCGGACCGGGCGACTCCTCGATCTGGCTGTCGGTGGGCTCCACCGGCTGCTCGGAGATCAGGATGGTCACGCTGGCGCCCTGCGGATCGTAGTCCTGGCGAGCGATGTTGAGGATGTTGGCGCCGATGATCTCGACCACATCGGTGAGGATCTGCGTCAGCCGCTCGGCGTCGTAGACCTCGTCGATGTACTGGACGTAGGCCTGCTGGTCTTCCGGCGTCTCGGCGTAGCAGATGTCATAGATGTTGAAGCTCAAGGTCTTGGTCAGGTTGTTGAACCCATGGAGCTTGAGTTTGCTTTTCACCGTCGGTAACTCCCCAGGTGTATGCGGCGTTGCCGCGGTTGTGGCATGCCCGTCAGCTGCACCAGGCAACTGCGTAGGACGGCTTGCACCTCTTCGCCAAGGCGGTGGCTATAAAGAAGGCGCCGCGCCATCCCTCGGGATCACGCGGCGCCTCGAAAAAATAAGCGCGACATTATGCAGATGGCAGGCCCGCTCGCCTAGAGCCTGCCGGCAGATTGTGGCCGGACGGTCAGGCACCCAGCTCGACGATCTCGTAGCTGTGGCTGATCTCCACGCCGCCGCGGGCCAGCATGATCGACGCCGAGCAGTACTTCTCCGCCGACAGCTCCACCGCGCGCTTGACCTGAGCCTCCTTGAGGCCGCGACCCTTGACCACGAAGCGCAGGTGGATGCGGGTGAACACCTTGGGATCCTCGTCGGCGCGCTCGGCCTCGAGGAACGCCTCGCACCCCTCGACCGGCTGGCGGGCCTTCTTGAGGATGTGCACCACGTCGAAGCTGCTGCAGCCGCCGAGGCCGAGCAGGAGCATCTCCATCGGCCGCACGCCGAGGTTGCGGCCGCCGCTCTCCGGCGGGCCGTCCATGACCACCACGTGGCCACTGCCCGACTCGCCAAGGAACATGGCCTCGCCGGCCCACTGGATACGTGCTTTCATCAGCCTGACTCCGCGCTAGTGTATAAAGGAAGCGCGCAAGCTTAACACAGCTGCCGGGGAGGCTCCTTTAGTCGAACCTCTGTGATCTGTCGCGCAATTTACCCCTACGGATTGCGGGGGGGCTGTTAAGGTGACGCCACTTTACTGGCACACTGCCTAGCTCTAAAACAATAAAATCTCGCCTGCTGCACAGGGCTTACCTCTCTTTATATTTTTCGGGATCGGGCATGGTTGCTATTAGCCTCACACCAAAGATCAAGAACCTCGACAAGCTGCTGGCACACTGTCATCGCCGTCGCTACACCGCCAAGAGCACCATCATCTACGCGGGCGATCGCTGCGAAACCCTGTTCTTCATCATCAAGGGCTCGGTGACCATCCTCATCGAGGACGACGACGGCCGCGAGATGATCATCGCCTACCTCAATCAAGGCGATTTCTTCGGCGAAATGGGCCTGTTCGACCTCGAGGGCCGCGAGCACGAGCGCAGCGCCTGGGTACGCGCCAAGACCGAGTGCGAGGTGGCGGAGATCAGCTACGCCAAGTTCCGCGAGCTGACCCAGCAGGACCCGGAGATCCTCTACACCCTCGGCAGCCAGATGGCCGAACGCCTGCGCAAGACCACCCGCAAGGTCGGCGACCTGGCCTTCCTCGACGTCACCGGTCGGGTGGCCCGCACCCTGCTCGAGCTGTGCAAGCAGCCCGACGCCATGACCCATCCCGACGGCATGCAGATCAAGATCACCCGCCAGGAAATCGGCCGCATCGTCGGCTGCTCGCGGGAGATGGTCGGCCGCGTGCTCAAGTCCCTCGAGGAGCAGGGCCTGGTGCACGTGAAGGGCAAGACCATGGTGGTGTTCGGCACGCGCTGAAGCCCGACAGCCGCCCTGCCCGCCAACGAATAGGCCGTCCTCGTGGACGGCCTTTTTGCATGGTGCCGGTTCAGCCCGGGAAGAACAGCCGGCGCAGCTCCTCGCCCGGCTCGGGCGCGCGCATGAACGCCTCGCCGACCAGGAAGGTCCACACGTCGTGGCGCTCCATCAGCTCGACGTCGGCGCGGGCGAGGATGCCGCTCTCGGTGACCACCAGGCGATCGGCCGGAATGCGCGGCAGCAGGTCGAGGGTGGTCTGCAGCGACACCTCGAAGCTGTGCAGGTTGCGGTTGTTGATGCCGAGCAGCGGCGTGTCCAGGCGCTCGAGGGCGCGCTCCAGCTCCGCGCCGTCGTGTACCTCGACCAGCACGTCGAGGCCCTGCTCCCTGGCCACCTGGGCCAGCTCGACCAGCTGGACGTCGTCCAGGCAGGCGGCGATCAGCAGCACGCAGTCGGCGCCGATGGCGCGCGCCTCGACCACCTGGTAGGGATCGATCAGGAAGTCCTTGCGGATCACCGGCAGCGCACAGGCGGCACGCGCCTGCTGCAGATAGGCGTTGGCGCCCTGGAAGAAGTCGACGTCGGTGAGCACCGACAGGCAGGTGGCGCCGCCGGCCTGGTAGCTGGCGGCGATCTGCGCCGGATCGAAGTCGGCGCGTATCACCCCCTTGCTCGGCGAGGCCTTCTTCACCTCGGCGATCACCGCCGGCCGGCGCTGCGCCGCCTGCTGCAGCAGGGCGCGGGCGAAGCCGCGCGGCGCGTCGGTGGCGCGCGCACGCGCCTCCTGCTCGGCCAGGCTGACCTGGGCGCGGGCAGCGGCGACTTCCTCGACCTTGCGGGCGACGATCCTTTCCAGCACGGTCGGCACGCTCATGCCTCGCTCTCCACTTTGAACACGTTGGTGAAGGACGCCAGCTCGTCCATCTTCTCGCGGGCCAGGCCGGTGTGCAGGGCGTCGTGGGCCAGCTGCACGCCTTCCTTGAGGCTGGTGGCGTGGTCGGCGGCGTACAGCGCGGCGCCGGCGTTGAGGATGATCATGTCGGCGGCCTTCTGGCCCGCCTCGCTGCGACGCCGGCCGAGCGCATCGCGGATCAGCTCCAGCGACTGCGCAGCGCCCTCGACATTGAGGCCGATCAGGCTCTGGCTGCGGATGCCGAAGTCCTCGGGCTGGATGCGGTATTCGCTGATCACGCCGTCCCTGAGTTCGGCGACGTGGGTCGGCGCGGCCAGGCTGATCTCGTCGAGGCCGTCCTGGGCGTGCACCACCAGCACGTGCTGGCTGCCCAGGCGCTGCAGCACCTCGGCCAGCGGCCGGCACAGCGCCTGGGTGAACACGCCGAGCACCTGGTGACGCACGCCGGCCGGGTTGGCCAGCGGGCCGAGCATGTTGAAGATGGTGCGCAGGCCCAGCTCGCGGCGCGCTGCCGCGGCATGGCGCATGGCGCCGTGGTGAGCCGGGGCGAACATGAAGCCCACGCCGACCGTTTCGATGCAACGCGCCACCTGCTCGGGCTTGAGATCCAGGTAGATGCCCGCCGCCTCCAGCAGATCGGCGCTGCCGCTCTTGCCGGACACCGCGCGGTTGCCGTGCTTGGCCACCTTGCCACCGGCGGCGGCGACCACGAAGGCGGCCGCCGAGGAGACGTTGAAGATGTTCATGCCGTCGCCGCCGGTGCCGCAGGTGTCGACCAGCCGCTCGGCGTCGATGCTCACCGGAGCGGCCAGCTCGCGCATCACCTGCACGGCGCCGACGATCTCGTCGATGGTCTCGCTCTTCATGCGCAGGCCCATGAGGAAGGCGCCGATCTGCGCGTCGCTGCACTGACCGGTCATGATCAGACGCATCACGTCCTGCATCTCGGCGGTGGACAGATCCAGCTGGTTGACCACCCGGTTGAGGGCTTCCTTGATGTCCATCAGCGCACGCCTCCGCTCTGCTTGAGGAAATTGGCCAGCAGCTCGTGGCCCTGCTGGGTGAGGATGGATTCGGGGTGGAACTGCACGCCCTCGACGTTGAGGGTCTTGTGGCGCAGGCCCATGATCTCGTCGACGCTGCCGTCCTCGAGCTGGGTCCAGGCGGTGATCTCCAGGCATTCCGGCAGGCTCTCGCGGCGCACCACCAGCGAATGGTAGCGGGTCACGGTGAGCGGATTGGCCAGGCCGGCGAACACGCCGCCGTCCTGGTGGAACACCGGGCTGGTCTTGCCGTGCATGGCCACCCGTGCGCGCACCACCTCGCCGCCGAACGCCTGGCCGATGCTCTGGTGGCCGAGGCAGACGCCGAGCAGCGGCAGCTTGCCGGCGAACTCGCGGATCACCGCCAGCGACACGCCGGCCTCGTTGGGCGTGCAGGGGCCGGGCGAGACCACGATGCGCTCGGGATTCAGCGCGCGGATCTCGTCCACGCTCAGTTCGTCGTTGCGCACCACCTTGACCTCGGCACCCAGCTCGCCGAAGTACTGCACCAGGTTGTAGGTGAAGGAGTCGTAGTTGTCGATCATCAGCAGCATGTCAGGTCCCCTTCACTCTGCACTTTGTTCGGCCAGGGCCACCGCGCGGAACATGGCGCGGCGCTTGTTGAGGGTTTCCTCCCACTCCAGGGCGGGCACCGAGTCGGCGACGATGCCGGCGCCGGCCTGCACGTGCAGCTCGCCGTCCCTGATCACCGCGGTGCGGATGGCGATGGCGGTATCCATGTTGCCGTTCCACGCCAGGTAGCCGACCGCGCCGCCGTAGACGCCGCGCTTGACCGGCTCCAGCTCGTCGATGATCTCCATCGCGCGGATCTTCGGCGCGCCGGACAGGGTGCCGGCCGGCAGGATGGCGCGCAGCGCGTCCATCGCGGAAAGCTCGGGCTTCAACTGGCCGGTGACGTTGGAGACGATGTGCATGACGTTGGAATAGCGCTCGATGACCATCTGCTCGGTGACCTTCACCGAGCCGGTGGCCGAAACGCGGCCGACGTCGTTGCGGCCCAGGTCGATCAGCATCAGGTGCTCGGCCAGCTCCTTGGTGTCGGACAGCAGATCGCGCTCCAGCGCCAGGTCGGCCTCCTCGGTCGTACCGCGCGGGCGGGTGCCGGCGATGGGCCGCACGGTGACCTCGCCGTCCTCGACGCGCACCAGCACCTCCGGAGACGAGCCGACCACGTGGAAGTCGCCGAAGTTGAAGAAGTACATGTACGGCGTCGGGTTGATGGTGCGCAGCGCGCGGTACAGGTCGATGGGCGCGGCCTGGAACGGGATCGACATGCGCTGGGAGATCACCACCTGCATGCAGTCGCCGGCGAGGATGTACTCCTTGATGCTGCGCACCGCGCTCTCGAAGTCGTCGCGGCTGAAGCTGGAACGGAATGCCGGCTCCGGGCCGAGCGGCGCGGCCAGGTCGACCCCCAGGCGCGGGGTGATCGGCTGGCGCAGACGCGCCATCAGCGCCTCCAGGCGGGCCAGACCGGCCTCGTAGGCACCGGCCTCGCTCGGATCGGCGAGGACGATGGCGTGCAGCTTGCCGGCCAGGTTGTCGAACACCACCACCGCATCGGAGACCATCAGCAGGATGTCCGGAGTGCCGATGGGGTCGGGATTCGGGCACTGCGCCAGGCGCTGCTCGACGTAGCGCACGCTGTCGTAGCCGAAGTAGCCGACCAGCCCGCCGTTGAAGCGCGGCAGCCCGGCCAGGATCGGCACGTTGTAGCGCGCCTTGAACGCTTCGACGAAGGCCAGCGGATCGGCGCATTCATGGCACTCGGTTTCCACACCGTCCACCGTCACCCGCGCCTGGTGGCCGTGAACGCGCAGCACGGTGCGGCAGGGCAGGCCGATGATCGAGTAGCGCCCCCACTTCTCGCCGCCCTGCACCGACTCGAGCAGGTAGGAGTTGGGCGCGTCGGCCAGCTTCAGGTAGATGGACAGCGGGGTGTCGAAATCGGCGAGGGTTTCGCGGGCGAGCGGAATGCGGTTGTAGCCGGCAGCGGCCAAACGCAGGAATTCTTCACGGGTCATGATCAGCCTCGGGGCCTTTTGAACGGTCGGTATGCAAAGCGCGCCGGCAAGCCGGCCAGGGACGATGTCAGGCGCGCCAGCGCCAGCGGGCCAGAGCCTTGATGACTTTCATCCACAGTTTGCAGGTGACCACCACGAATCTGATCTCTATCGGCGGGTTTGCTACGGGTAGTGCCGCACACTAGCGCAGCGCTCCCGGTGACGCAAGCAACAAGCGGCGAGGAGCATGCGCTCTGTCGCGTCGGCCGCACCGGAAGCCCCCGAAGAACCGGTGCGCGCGCCGCGCCCTACGGGCAGGGCGCGGCGCCGAACAGCTCGCGCAGGTCGTCGATCACCCGCGCCGGGTTCTCCCGGGCGATCGGCTCGCCGTGGTTGTAGCCGTAGGACAGCGCCACGCAGGCCACCCCGGCGGCGCGCGCGGCGCGCACGTCGTTGCGCGAGTCGCCGACGAACAGCGCCTCGCCCGCGCCCACCCCGGCCCTCTCCATCACCCAGTGCAGCGCGGCCGGATCGGGCTTCTGCTGCGGCAGGCTGTCGCCGCCGACCAGCCACTGGAAGTAGCCGTCCAGGCCCTTGTCGGCGAGCAGCTCGGGCAGGAAGCGCGCCGGCTTGTTGGTGATCAGCGCCAGCGCCACGCCCTCCTCGCGCAGCCGGTCGAGGGTCTCGACCACCCCGGGGTAGACGCGGGTCAGTGCGTGGTTGTCGGCGTAGGCGTCCAGGAACAGCGCCAGCGCCTGCTCGGCCAGCGCCTCGTCGACGCCGGCATGCTCGAGGCCGCCGGCCAGCGCGCGGCGCACCAGCACCCGCGCGCCGTTGCCGACCCACAGGCGCACCCGCTCGCGGCCGGCCGGTTCGCGGCCGAGGGCGAGCAGCGTGCGGTCGACCGCCGCGGCCAGGTCCGGCACCGAGTCGACCAGGGTGCCGTCCAGATCGAACATCGCCAGGCGCGGCAGGCGCCCGGCGAACAGTGCGTGCAACAGGGTCATCCGCGGACCTTGGCCAGCTCGCCGCGCATGGCGTCGATCACCGCGCGGTAGTCCGGCTGGTTGAAGATCGCCGAGCCGGCGACGAAGGTGTCGGCGCCGGCGGCGGCGATCTCGGCGATGTTGTTCACGTTGACCCCGCCGTCGATCTCCAGGCGGATCTCGCGGCCGCTGGCGTCGATCAGCGCGCGCGCCTCGCGCAGCTTGTCGAGGGTGCCGGGGATGAACTTCTGCCCGCCGAAGCCCGGGTTGACGCTCATCAAGAGGATCATGTCGACCTTGTCCATCACGTACTTCAGGCAGTCCAGCGGGGTGGCCGGGTTGAACACCAGACCGGCCTTGGCACCGCCGTCCTTGATCAGCTGCAAGGAGCGGTCGATGTGCTCGCTGGCCTCGGGATGGAAGGTGATGTAGCTGGCGCCGGCCTCGAGGAAGTCGCCGATGATGCGGTCGACCGGCCTGACCATCAGGTGCACGTCGATCGGCGCCGTGATGCCGTACTTGCGCAGCGCGCTGCAGACCATCGGGCCGATGGTCAGGTTGGGCACGTAGTGGTTGTCCATCACGTCGAAGTGGACGATGTCGGCGCCGGCGGCGAGGACAGTGTCGACTTCCTCGCCCAGGCGGGCGAAGTCGGCGGAGAGGATCGACGGGGCGATGGCGAAGGGCTGCATGGATACCTCGGGGCGGGGGGCCGGAAAAGGCGAAGTTTCCCGCTTCATCCCGCCCCGGGCAAGGGTCGACGGACGACCACGGCGTCCGGCGTAGACCTCAGGAGCCCTTGCGCCAGGCGGCGAAGCGCCGCTCCAGGGCCGGGCCGTGCTGGCTCCAGAACTCGGCGTCCATGCCCACCGCGCCGGCGATGTTCTGCTCGGCGGTGGGCAGCTCGCCCGCCACCGGCGCGTCGAGCAGCGCCAGCGCCTGGCGGTTGGTCGGCCCGTAGGCGATGCGCTCGGCCAGCGCCTTCTGCTGCTGTGGCTGGCTGGCGAAGGCGACGAAGCGTCGCGCCAGCTCGCCCTTCCACACGCCCTTGGGCAACGCCCAGTAGTCGAAGTCGTAGATGCTGCCGCTCCACACCAGCGCCAGCGGCTGCTCGGTGCGGGCGGCGCTGACCCGGCCGTTGTAGGCGGCGCTCATCAGCACGCGGCCGTCGCGCAGGGCGCGGATCGGCTCCTCGCCGGCCTTCCACCAGTGGATGTGCGGCTTCAGCTCGTCGAGCTTGCGGAAGGCGCGCTCGACGCCCTCGGCGCTGCCCAGCACCCGGTAGACGTCCTTCGCCGCCACGCCGTCGGCCATCAGGGCGAATTCCAGGTTGTAGCGCGCGCCCTCGCGCAGGCCACGCTTGCCGGGCAGGCGGCGGACGTCCCAGAAGTCGCGCCAGCCCTGCGGCGCCTCGCGCAGGCGCTGCGGGTCGTAGGCCAGGGCCATCGACCAGACGAAGATGCCCACCCCGCAGGGCTGCAGCGCACCCGGCACGAAATCCGCCGGATTGCCGGCCAGGCCGGGCTCGAGACGCTCGAACAGGCCCTCCGCGCAGCCACGCATGAGTTCCGGGGCCTCCACCTCGATCACATCCCAGGACACATGGCTCTGCTCCAGCTGCTGCTTGAGCTTGGCGAGGTCGCCGTTGTAGGCGCGGTACACCACCGCATCGCCGGTGGCCTGCTTGAACGGCTCGTAGAAAGCCTCGCGCTGCGCCTTCTGGCTCGCGCCGCCGAACGACACCACGGTCACGTAGTCGGCCAGCGCCGGCATCGCCGCGCCGCCGAGCAGGGCGGCCAGCAGGCCGCCCCGGCACACTTGCATCATCGTCACACTCCTTATGTACATGCCGCGCCTCACTCCGGCAGCTGGGTGCGCAGCTTCTCGCTGCGTCCGCGCAGCCATTCGAGGGTCAGCAGCATCACCACCGAGAAGCCGATCAGCAGGGTGGCCGCGGCGGCGATGGTCGGGCTGAGGTTCTCGCGGATGCCGCTGAACATCTGCCGCGGCAGGGTGGCCTGCTCGGGGCCGGCGAGGAACAGGGTCACCACCACCTCGTCGAACGAGGTGGCGAAGGCGAACAGCGCCCCGGAGATCACCCCCGGCGCGATCAGCGGCAGGGTGACGCGGAAGAACGCGGTCAGCGGCGGCGCGCCGAGGCTGGCGGCGGCGCGCACCAGGTTGTGGTTGAAGCCCTGCAGGGTGGCGGTGACGGTGATGATGACGAAGGGCACGCCGAGCACCGCGTGCACCAGGATCAGCGAGATGTAGCTGTTGCCCAGGCCCAGCGGGGCGAAGAACAGGTAGCTGGCCACCGCGACGATCACCACCGGCACCACCATCGGCGAGATCAGGATGCTCATCAGCAGGGCCTTGCCGCGGAACTCGCCGCGGGTCAGACCGATCGACGCCAGGGTGCCGAACACCATGGCCAGCACGGTGGCCGCCGGGGCGATGATCAGGCTGTTCTTCAGCGCGCGCAGCCATTCGGCGGCGGTGAAGAACTCCTCGTACCAGCGCAGCGAGAAGCCCTGCAGCGGGTAGACCAGGAAGGTGCCGGAGTTGAACGACAGCGGCACGATGACCAGCACCGGCAGGATCAGGAACAGCAGGATCAGACCGCACAGGCTGCGGTGGAACCAGAACCAGACCCGCTCGATGGGCGACATGTACGGACTCAGCATGACGATTCTCCTCCTCAGCCCAGGCGCAGGCGGCTGGCGCCGACCAGCCAGCTGTAGATCACGTAGAACAGCAGGGTGGCCGCCAGCAGCAGGCCGCCGAGGGCGGTGGCCATGCCCCAGTTGATGGTGGTGTTGGTGTAGAAGGCGACGAAGTAGCTGATCATCTGGTCGTTCGGACTGCCCAGCAGCGCCGGGGTGATGTAGTAGCCGATCGACAGGATGAACACCAAGAGGCCGCCGGCGCCGACCCCGGCCAGGGTCTGCGGGAAGTACACGCGCCAGAAGCTGGCGAACGGATGGCAGCCGAGCGACACCGCGGCACGCATGTAGGTCGGCGAGATGCCCTTCATCACGCTGTAGATCGGCAGGATCATGAACGGCAGCATGATGTGCACCATGGAGATGTACACGCCGGTGCGGTTGAACACCAGCTGCAGCGGCTCGTCGATGATGCCCAGCGCCTGCAGGGTGCCGTTGATCAGGCCGCCCGACTGCAGCAGCACGATCCACGCGGCGACGCGCACCAGGATCGAGGTCCAGAACGGCAGCAGCACCAGGATCATCAGCAGGTTGCTCTGCCGCGCCGGCAGGTTGGCCAGGAGGTAGGCCAGCGGATAGGCCAGCACCAGGCAGATGGCGGTGATCACCAGGCCCATCCAGAAGGTACGGGCGAAGATCTCCAGGTAGATCGCCTGGTCGGGGGTGGCCGGCGCCAGCTCGCCCAGCTCGTCGATGCGATGGTCGAGGGCGGCCAGCAGGTAGTAGGGGGTGACGCCGCTGGCGTTGCGGCTGATCGCCTGCCAGTAGGCCGGGTCGGCCCAGCGCTCGTCGATGCGCTCCAGCGCCTCGCGCCAGGAGGCCGGCTGCTCGGCCAGCGGCAGCTGGCGCGCGGTCTTCGACAGCAGGCTGCGGTAGCCCGAGACCTCCATGTTCAGACGCTTGGACAGGTCGCCGAGGGTCTGCTGCTTGCGCGCCTGCGGCAGTTCCTCGGCCAGTGCCTGGTAGACCGGCTCCGGCGGCAGGCCGCGCCCGTCCCAGGCCTCGATGGCAGCCACCGTGCGCGGCAGGGCACCGACCACCTCGGGGTTGTCGATGCTGCGCCAGAGCAGCGCGCCGATCGGCACCAGGAAGGTCAGCAGGAGAAACGCGAACAGCGGCAGGATCAGCGCCTGCGACTTCAGGCGATTGAGCCGCTCGGCGCGCGCCAGACGCTGCTTGAGGGAGAGGCCGGCGACCTCGGAAGGGACGGACACTGCGCTAGCCATGTTCAACTCCGGACAGATGGCCGCCGCCGGCGGCCGGGCAGGACTGCGGGGCGTTCCCCGCGGACGGTGCAGCGCACCCCGAGGGTACGCCGCCCGCCGTGACTGTTACTTGGCGGCCCAGGCGTTGAAGCGCTGTTCCAGCTGCTCGCCGTAGTCGGCCCAGAAGGTCACGTCGATGGCCACCTGGTTGGCGATGTTCTGCGGCGTGGTCGGCATCAGCTCGAGACGCTCCTTGGGCAGCAGGTCGATGGCCTTCTTGTTGGCCGGACCGTAGGCGATGTTCTCGGCCCACACCTTCTGCTGCTCGGGCTGGACCGAGAAGGCGATGAACTCGCGGGCCGCCTCCTGGTTCTTGGCGCCCTTGGGGATGGCCCAGGCGTCGAAGTCGTAGATGCCGCCGTCCCACACCACCTTGAGGTTGCTCTCGCCCTGCACCGCGGCGATGCGGCCGTTGTACGCCGAGCTCATCACCACGTCGCCGGAGGCGAGGTACTGCGGCGGCTGGGCGCCGGCTTCCCACCACTGGATGTGCGGCTTCAGCTCGTCGAGCTTCTTGAACGCGCGGTCGACGCCCGCGTCGGTGGCCAGCACCTTGTAGACCTCTTTCGGCGCCACGCCGTCGGCCATCAGGGCGAACTCCAGGGTGTACTTGGCGCCCTTGCGCAGGCCGCGCTTGCCGGGGAATTTCTGCACGTCCCAGAAGTCGGCCCAGCTGGTCGGCGCGGTCTTCAGCTTGTCGGCGTTGTAGGCGAGCACGGTGGACCAGACGAAGAAGCCGACCCCGCACGGCTGGATGGCGCCGTCGATGTAGTCGGCGGCCGGGCCGAACTGTGCCGGATCGAGCTCCTCGAACATCCCCTCGTCGCAGCCGCGCGCCAGCTCCGGCGACTCCACCTCGACCAGGTTCCAGGAGACGCTGCCGGTGTCGACCATGGCCTTGACCTTGGCCATCTCGCCGTTGTACTCGCCGGCGATGATCTTGTGCCCGGTGGCCTTCTCGAAGGGCTCGTAGAACGCCTTGGTCTGCGCCTGCTTGTTGGCGCCACCGAAGGAAATGGTGGTCAGATCGGCCGCAACGGCCGACAGGGTGCAACCCAGGCCCAGGGTCAGGGCCGCGAACCTCAGGGATTTCGACATTGTGTTGTTCTCCAGGATGCTGCGTTGGGGGACTTGCTGCTGTCGGGCCGCAACCTCACTCCGCGGTCAGCGGATCGAGGGCGCGGACATGCTCCACTTGCCAGCCGAGCGGCACCACGTCGCCCACCGCCAGCGCGGGGTCGAGTTCGGCGATCGGCTGCTTGACGAAGAAGTTGTGCTGTCCGGCCACCTCCAGGCGCACGCGCACGTGGTCGCCCAGGTAGATGAACTCGGCGACACGGCCGGAGAAGCGGTTGTCGCAGGTGCCGCTGTGGCCGTTGAGACGGACCCGCTCGGGCCGCACCGACAGGCTGACCAGATCGCCCGGCTGGCCGACGCGCACCGCCAGCGCCTCGACCTGCTCGCCGCGCGGCAGCTCGACCACGCAGCGCTCACCGTCGCGGCGCACCAGGCGGCCGTTGATGCGGTTGTTCTCGCCGATGAAGTTGGCGACGAAGGCGTTGCACGGCTCCTCGTACAGCTCGCGCGGCGCGGCGATCTGCTGGATCTCGCCCTGGTGGAACACCGCCACGCGGTCGGACATGGTCAGCGCCTCGCCCTGGTCGTGGGTAACGTAGACCACGGTGACGCCCAGACGCTGGTGCAGGTGCTTGATCTCCATCTGCATGTGCTCGCGCAGCTGCTTGTCCAGCGCGCCGAGCGGCTCGTCCATCAGCACCAGCTGCGGCTCGAACACCAGCGCGCGCGCCAGCGCCACGCGCTGCTGCTGGCCGCCGGACATCTGTGCCGGATAGCGGCCGGCCAGCGCCTCCAGCTGCACCATGCTCAGCGCGCGCTTGACCCGCTCGGCGATGTCGCTCTTGCCCATGCCGCGCACGCTCAGCGGGAAGGCGAGGTTCTCGGCCACGGTCATGTGCGGGAACAGCGCGTAGTTCTGGAACACCATGCCGATGTCGCGCTTGTGCGGCGGCAGCTTGTTGATCGCCCGGCCGCCGAGGAGGATCTCGCCGGCGGTGGGGGTTTCGAAGCCGGCCAGCATCATCAGGCTGGTGGTCTTGCCCGAGCCGGACGGCCCGAGCAGGGTGAGGAATTCGCCCTTGCGAATGTCCAGATTGAGATCCTTGACGATCAGGTTCTCGCCGTCGTAGCTCTTCTGCACGCCACGGAAGCTGACCAGAATCTCGTTGCCTTGTGTCTCGGCCATGACCGCACCTGTAGGACTGGGTGGACTATGGCCACAGAGTAGGCAGCGACCGCGCGCCGGCAAATCGGCGGGCAGGACGACATCACCTAGGCGCAGCGGAAGATGTCTTGTAGGAATCGCCCTACAAGGCAGGCGCGTCGGCGGCACCGGCGAGCCGCGGAACGCGGGGGTCAGACCAGCTTGTGCTCCATGGCGTAGCGCACCAGGTCGGCCACCGAGTGGGCGTCGAGCTTCTGCATCAGGCGCGCCTTGTGAGTGCTCACGGTCTTGCTGCTGACCGACAGCTGCTGGGCGATCTCGTTGACGCCCTCGCCGCGCACCAGGCGCTCGAACACCGAGAACTCGCGCTCGGAAAGCAGCGCATGGGGCGGCCGTGAGTCGGTCAGACCGACCTCGAAGACCATGCGGTCGGCCAGCGCCGGGTCGATGTAGCGGCCGCCGCCGGCGACCTTGCGGATCGCGGTGAGCAGCAGCGCCGGGTCGCTGTCCTTGGTGGCGTAGCCGGCGGCGCCGATCTTCAGCGCGCGGGCGGCCATCTGCACCTCGTCGTGCATGGACAGCACCAGGACCGCCGGCGGGCTGGCCAGCGCGCGGATCCGCGGGATCGCCTCGAGGCCGTTGACCCCGGGCATGGAGATGTCCAGCAGGACCACCTCGCAGGGGGTGTGGCGGAGGATCTCCAGCAGCTGCTGGCCGTTGCCAGCCTCGCCGGCCACGCACAGGTCTCTGGCCATGCCGATCAGCTGCTTGATGCCCTCGCGGACGATGGTGTGGTCTTCGGCCACCAGTACCCGGATCATGCCGTCTCCTTTTCCTCCTGGGCGAGGGGAATCCTCACGTACAGGGTAGTGCCCTGCCCCGGGGTGCTGTCCAGACGCAGGCGGCCGCCGAGCATGGCCACCCGCTCGCGCATGCCGACCAGGCCGAACGAGCCGCTGCGGGTGTGCGCCGGATCGAAGCCCACGCCATCGTCGCTGATGCTGAGCTGCAGCTCGTCCGCCTCGCGGCTCAGGCGCACCTCGACGCTGTGCGCGCGGGCGTGGCGCATGATGTTGGTCAGCGCTTCCTGCAGCACGCGGAACAGCCCGGTGGCCTTGGCCTCGCCGAGCGGCGGCAGCTGCTCGGGCACCTCGACCAGGCAGGGGATCTGCGTGCGCGCCTCGAAGCGCCGCGCCTGCCACTCGATCGCCGAGGCGATGCCGGCGTCGAGGATCGGCGGGCGCAGCGCGGTGGCCACGTCGCGCACCTGCTGGAACAGCTGGGCGATCAGCTTGCTCATGTTCTGCAGGCGCTCGCGCAGCTCGGCGTCCTGCTCGCCGTGGGCCAGCTGGCACATGGAGATCTCCAGCTTGAGCACGGTGAGCATCTGCCCCAGCTCGTCGTGCACCTCGCGGGCGATGCGCGCCTTCTCCTCCTCGCGCACGCTCTCCATGTGCGCGGCCAGCTCACGCAGCTGGGCGCGCGACTCGGCCAGCGCCAGCTCGGTGTGCTTGATCTCGCTGATGTCCCAGACCATGCCGTCCCACACCACCCGGCCGGCCTCCAGGCGCCGCGCGGTGGCCTTGATGTCGACCCAGATCGGCGTGCCGTCGCGGGTCAGCAGGCGGCCCTGCCAGTGCCAGTCGTCGTCGGCAGCCAGCGCCGCCTGCTGGCTGCTCCAGTAGCCGTCGCGGTCGTCGGGATGCACCAGGCTGCGGATGCCACGCTCCGGCTCGAGCAGGGTCGCCGCCGGGTAGCCGACCAGCCCGGCGCTGCCCTCGCCGATGAACGAGATGTGCACCTCGGCGCCCGGCGCGGCGCGCTCGAGGCGGAACAGCAGGCCGGGCACGTTGCCGGCGATGCCCTTCAGACGGGCCTCGCTCTCCTCCAGCGCGGCGCGCGCGCGGCGCCGCTCGGTGACGTCGGTGAGGTAGACCAGCAGGTACTCGGTGTCGCGAAAGCGCAGGAAGCTGATCGACACGTCGGTCGGCAGCCAGCTGCCGTCGGCGCGCCGGCAACGGGTCTCGAAGCCCAGCGCCACCTCGTCGGCGGCGCGTGCGTTCTTCCACAGCGCCAGCCAGCGGTCCATGTCCAGCTGCGGTTCCAGCTCGCGCAGCGGCCGCTCGACCAGCTCGCCGGGGCGGTAGCCGAGCAGCTGCTCGGCGGCGTGGTTGGCGTAGCGCACGTGGCTGTCCCAGTTGACCCAGAGGATGCCGACGGTGCTGTGGTCGATGGAGAACTGGGTCAGGCGCAGGGCCTGCTCGGCCGACTCGCGCAGCCACAGGTCGTGGCGGGCCGCGGCCAGGCGCTGTTCCAGCTCGCTGCTCTCGCGGCGCAGCCACCAGGTGGCGACCAGCAGCGCGGCCAGCAGCAGGCCGAGCAGCAGCGCCAGGCTGCGCCAGAAGCCGGCGGTCTCGCCGAGGCCCGCCACCGGCGGCTGCAGCCAGCGCCGCTGCAGCTGCTCCAGGCGCTCCTCCGGCAGGGCGCGCAGGCCCTGGTCGATCCGCGCGGCGAGCGCGTCGAGGTCGCGGCGCACGGCCACGCGCAGCAGCAGCGGATAGCCGACGTCGCCGAGCACCTGCAGCGGGGCGAATTCCGCCTCGCCGAGCAGGCGGGCGTACTGCGCCTCGTCGATCACCGCGTAGCTCGCCTCGCCGGCCAGCACCAGGCGCAGCGCCTGCCGCTCCGAGCTGGCCGACAGCACTTCCAGGCCGCTGTGGCTGCTGCGCAGGAAGCGCTGTACCGGACTGTCGTCGCGCACCGCCACCGGCTGCTGGCGGCTCAGGCGATCGAGGCGCACGGCGGCGGCGCTGCTGCGCTCGCCGACGATCAGGTGGGGGATGCGCAGGTAGGGATCGGAGTAGCGCCACAGGCGCAGGCCGCTCGGGGTCTGCTGCAGGCCGGGCGCCAGTTCGATCTCGCCATGCCGCACGGCCGTCTCCAGGGCGTCCTGGTCGGCGAAGGTGTGCCAGCGCAGGCCGACGCCGAGCTGCTCGGCCAGGGCCTCCATCAGCTCGACATGGGCGCCGACCAGCAGGTCCTGGCGCTGACGCCGATCGAGTTCGGCGTAGGGCGCCTGCAGCACCACGCCGACCTGCAGCGGCGCAGGTCCGGTCTGCCATTGGCCGGCGTCCGCCACCACGCCCTCGGCCGCGGCCGATCGGCCGGCCAGCAGCGCGAGGCCGAGCAGGATGAGCGCGATCAGGTGACGCAGCGGCGACGGGCGAACGGACATGCACGGCTCCCGGAGGCGGGACAGGGGGCGAAGGGTCAGTGCCAGTCCTGGCGCTGACGGATCAGCGCCCAGGCGGCGTGCAGCCGGCGGGTGGTCTCGGTGGCGGCGGCCAGCCGGGCGGCGTCGGCTCCCCCCAGCTTGTCCGGATGATGGCGACTGAGCAAGCGGCGATAGGCGCGCTTGACCGTCGCCGGCGCACAGTCGGCGCTGACGCCGAGTAGCGCAAGGGCGGCGCGGTACTCGGCATCATCCTCCAGGCGCGGCAGGCAGCGCCCCAGCGCGCCGGCCTCCAGCTCGGCGAGATGCGCGGCGCTGCAGCCGAGCTGCGCGGCCCAGCCGGCGAGCAGCTCGCGCGCCGCCGGCGCGCAACAGTCGCCGGCCCAGGCCATGCGCCAGGTGGCGCGCAGCACGGTGTCGCGGCGCGCCGGGCGCCCCGCGAGGCGGGCCAGCGCCTGGCCGATGCGGGCGCCGCGCTGGCCGCGGGCGAAGGCGGCCAGCGCCAGGGTTTCGTTGAGGCCGGCCCGCCGCGCCTCGCGGCGCAGGGCCCGGCGCTGCGCCGCGGGGCTCGCCGCACCGGCGGCGGCCAGCGCGCCGAGCAGGTGCATGAGCAGCACGGCGTCTAGCTGGTCGGCGGCATGCCGGCCGAGGCGCTGGCGCAGGTCGGCCCAGTCGGCCAGCTCCAGGCGGCGATCCAGCCACTGGCCGAGCGCGCCGCCGAGCAGGGCGCCGGGCACGCTGGCCAGCACGAAGCCGGCCACCCCGCCGAGCACGCTGGCCGGCCACAGCATCAGGCGCGCTCCGCCAGCAGGCGTTCGGCCTCGGCGAGGCGCTCGTGGGTGCCGACGTCGACCCAGCGCCCGCGGAAGTGCTCGCCGCTGACCTGGCCGAGCGCAATGGCGTCGAGCAGCAGCGGCGCCAGCTTGAAGGCGCCCGGCCGGCAGCCGGCGAACAGCGCCGGGTCGAGCACGGCGATGCCGCTGTAGGTCAGCCCGGCCTCGGCAGCGCGGGCGCAGGCGCGGCCGTCCTGCAGGCGGAAGTCGCCGTCGGGGTGGTGCGCCGGGTTGTCGACCAGCACCAGATGGGCGAGGCCCGCCAGCGGGCGGCGCAGCTCGGCGAAGGCGTAGTCGGTCCAGATGTCGCCGTTGACCAGCAGGAAGGGCGCGCCGCCGAGCAGCGGCAGGGCACGCTGGATGCCGCCGCCGGTCTCCAGCGGCTCGCCCTCGGCGGAGTAGGCGATGCGCACGCCGAAACGCGCGCCGTCGCCCAGGTAGTCCTCGATCTGCTGGCCGAGCCAGGCGTGGTTGATCACCAGCTCGGTGAAGCCGGCGCGCGCCAGGGCGCGCACATGGTGCTCGATCAACGGCATGCCGCCGACCGGCACCAGCGGCTTGGGCGTGTGCAGGGTCAGCGGGCGCAGGCGCTCGCCCTTGCCGGCGGCGAGGATCATCACCTTCATGCGGCAGGCTCCTTGGGCAGGCCGGCGAGCAGCTCGCCGAGCGGCGCCAGCTCGGGGCGGCGGGCGATCACCGTGTCCAGGTAGGCGAAGAAGCGCGGCACGTCGCCAAGGTATTTCGGCTTGCCGTCGCGATGGCAGATGCGCGCGAAGATGCCGATCACCTTGAGGTGGCGCTGCGCGCCCATCAGGTCGCTGGCGCGCCTGAACGCCTCGAAGCTTTCCGGCAGCGGGATGCCGGCCGCGCCGGCGAGCTGCCAGTAGCGGCGCAGCCAGCCCTCGACGCGCGCCTCGGGCCAGCTCACGAAGGCGTCCTTGAACAGGCAGGTGACGTCGTAGGTCACCGGGCCGAACACCGCGTCCTGGAAGTCCAGCACGCCGGGATTGGGCGTACTGAGCATCAGATTGCGCGGCATGTAGTCGCGATGCACCAGCACCCGCGGCTGGGCCAGGGCGCTCTCGACCAGCAGGTCGCAGGTCGCCTGCCAGGCCGCCAGCGCCTCGCCCGCGAGGGTCACGCCCAGATGGCGCTGCAGATACCAGTCGGGGAACAGCTGCAGTTCGCGGCGCAGCAGCGCCTCGTCGTAGGCCGGCAGCTGATCCGCCACCGGCAGGCGCTGGAAGGCCACCAGCGCCTGCAGGGCGTCCTCGAACAGGGCGTCGGCGTTGTCCGCGTCGATGACTTCCAGGTAGGTCTGCCGACCGAGGTCGGGCAGCAGCAGGAAGCCCTGTTCGAGGTCGGCGGCGAGGATCTCCGGTACATGCACGCCGGCGCGCGCCAGCAGACCGGCGACCTTGACGAAGGGCCGGCAATCCTCCTGCAGCGGCGGGGCGTCCATGACGATCAGGCTGCGCTCGCCGTCTTCCCAGCGGAAATAGCGACGGAAGCTGGCGTCGCTGCTCGCCGGGGTCAGCCGGGCGGCGTGCGGCACGCCCCAGCCGCGCGCGGCGAACAGTTCCGCCAGGCAGCCGTCCAGCCAGCCCTGCAGGTTTTCGTATCGACCATCCACAGACATTCGCGGGCTCCCCTTCAGCTAGCCGTTGCGTGATGCATTGATTTATCATCCGGCATCTTACTCCAGCCCATCGAAAGGCGTGCGGCCGCACCGGCTGTTGGCGCGCAGGAAGCCCGGACATAACTCAGATGGCTCTAACCCCCCCCCTGTTCCGCAGAAAGTTTCCCCTTCTGGTCACCGGCGGCCTCCTGGCCTTTGGATCCGCACCGCTCCTGCATGCCGCCGAGCAGTTCGCCTGCCAGGCGACCGCCACCGGCGGCTGGGCTTGCACCCCGAAGACGCCCAGCGCCGCCACGCCGCCACGCCCGCAGCCGGTTGCCCCGGTCGCCGGCGCTGCCCAGCCGGGCGCAGCCGCACCGCAGGGCGCAGCACCGGCACTGGCCAGCGACAACGGCGGTCGGGCGCTGGCGGCACGCAGCGCCGACTACAGTCACCTCGACTGGGTGCCGCGCGAGCGTCTGAATGCCGAGCAGAAGGCCGAGATCGCCCCCTACTGCGCCGGCACCTACGTCGAGCCGCCGCGCCCCGGCATGGCCGACAAGACCCCGCTGAGCGAGGCGCCGACCTACGTCTCCGCGCGCGCCACCCGCTACGAGCAGGCCACCGAGACCACCACCCTGGCCGGCAACGTGGTACTGCGCCAGGGCAGCATCCAGGCCGAAGCCGACGAGGCCAGCCTGCACCAGCTGGAGAATCGCGGCGAACTGAAGGGCAACGTGCGCCTGCGCGACGAGGGCTTCCTGGTGGTCGGCGATCGCGCCGAGCTGCAGCTGGACAACGGCGAGGCGCAGGTCGACAACGCCGAGTACGTGCTGCATGCCGCCAAGGCGCGCGGCAGCGCGCAGTACGCCAAGCGCCAGGAAGACGCCGTGGTGCGTCTGAAGGATGGCACCTACACCCGCTGCGAGCCGGGCGAGAACACCTGGCACCTGAAGGGCAACAACGTCACCCTCAATCCGGCCACCGGCTTCGGCAGCGCGACCAACGTCACCCTGCGGGTCAAGGATGTCCCGGTGTTCTACACCCCGTACATCTATTTCCCGATCGACGACCGGCGCCAGTCCGGCTTCCTCGCGCCGAGCTTCAGCTCCTCGAGCGACAACGGCTTCACCCTGCAGACGCCCTACTACTTCAACCTGGCGCCCAACTACGACGCGACCCTCTACCCGACCTGGATGGTCGACCGCGGCCTGCTGATGGAAGGCGAGTTCCGCTACCTGACCCCGGGCAGCGAAGGCCAGGCCGGCGCCGCGTGGATCAACGACCAGAACGATGACCGCAAGCTGCAGTCGGAGTACGAAGACCAGCGCTGGATGTACAGCTGGCAGCACAAGGGCGGCCTCGACCGGCGCCTGCTCGCCGAGATCGACTACACCGATATCAGCGACCCCTACTACTTCCAGGACCTGGACACCGACCTCGACATCGAGCAGCCGGACTTCCTCAATCAGCGCGGCAGCCTGAGCTGGCGCGGCGACAGCTACACCGCGAAGCTGGTGGCCCACGCCTACGAGCCGACCAGCGTGGTCGACGTGACCCCCTACGACCGCCTGCCGCAGCTCAGCCTCGATGGCCGCCTGCCGTTCCAGCCCGGCGGCCTGGACATCACCTACGGCACCGAGTTCGTCAGCTTCCAGCGCAGTCTGCGCAGCGGCCTGTTCACCAACGAGGACGGCGTGACCGAACCCTGGTACGACACCCGCCTGCGTGGCTTGGCGCGCAGCGAAGGCGAGCGCCTGCATCTGGAGCCGGGCATCAGTCTGCCGCTCAGCGCCAGCTGGGGCTTCCTCAAGCCGGCGGTGAAGTATGCCTACACCCAGTACGATCTCGACCTCGACCAGCAGGGCAAGGACACCCTGCTCGCCGAGCAGCAGTTCGATAGCAGCCAGGACCGTCAGGTGCCGATCTACAGCATCGACTCCGGCCTGTACTTCGATCGCAACTCCGCGCTGTTCGGCCAGGGCGGTCGCCAGACCCTGGAGCCGCGCGCCTTCTACCTGTACGTGCCGGAAGAGGACCAGACCGACATTCCGGTGTTCGACACCGGCGAGAGCAGCTTCAGCTACGCCGCGCTGTGGCGCGACAACCGCTTCTCCGGCAAGGATCGCATCGGCGACGAGAACAAGCTGTCGCTGGGCGTGACCAGCCGCTGGATCCAGGCCGACGGCCTCGAGCGCCAGCGCCTCAGCCTCGGCCAGGCGCTGTACTTCGCCGATCGCAAGGTGCAGATGCCGGGCATCGACTACCGCGACCGCGCCGACGCGCAGGCCTCGGTATCGCCCTACGCGCTGGACTACCTGTATCGCTTCAACCGCGACTGGCACCTGACCTCGGACTTCAACTGGGATCCGGACAGCAACCGCACCCGCTCGGGCAGCGCGATGTTCCACTACCAGCCAGAAGCCAGCCCGAACAAGGTGGTCAACCTCGGTTACCGCTACCGCAACGACGTGGTGCGCTACGACCAGTCCAGCGGCACCTGGAGCTACAACAGCGACTTCGGCACCCCGGGTAGTCCCAACTACATCAAGGACTACTACAAGATCCAGCAGCACGACTTCTCGACCATCTGGCCGATCGCCCAGCAGTGGAGCGTGATCGCTCGCTGGCAGCACGACTACAGCCGCAACCGTACCCTCGAGGCGTTCGGCGGCTTCGAGTACGACAGCTGCTGCTGGAAGCTGCGCCTGATCAACCGCTACTGGGTCGACTACAACGAGACCGACCTCAACCCGGACGCCAACGACGAGGGCGACCGCGGCATCTTCCTGCAGATCGTCCTCAAGGGTCTCGGCGGGGTGGTTGGCAACCGCGTGGAGTCCTTCCTCGACCAAGGCATTCAAGGTTACCGTGAACGTGAAGACCAAGCTTATCAATAGTCTGCGCCCGCTCGCCGTCGGCGCCCTGCTGCTCTGCACCGCGGCCCACGCCGAGGTGCAGCCGCTCGACCGCGTGGTGGCCATCGTCGACAACGACGTGATCATGCAGAGCCAGCTCGATCGCCGCCTGGCAGAGGTGCAGCAGAACCTGGCCAAGCGCGGTGGCGAGCAGCCGCCGCGCGCTGCGCTGGCGCCGCAGGTGCTGGAGCGTCTGATCGTCGAGAACCTGCAGCTGCAGATCGGCGAGCGCTCGGGCATCCGCATCGGCGACGAGGAGCTCAACCAGGCGCTGGCCACCATCGCCCAGCGCAACAACCTGACCCTCGAGCAGTTCCGCGCCGCGCTGGCCCGCGACGGCCTGTCCTACGACGAGGCGCGCGAGCAGGTGCGCCGCGAGATGATCATCAGCCGCGTGCGCCAGCGCCGGGTCGCCGAGCGCATCCAGGTCAGCGACCAGGAAGTGGAAAACTTCCTCGCCTCCGACCTCGGCAAACTGCAGCTGTCCGAGGAGTTCCGCCTGGCCAACATCCTCATCCCGCTCAGCGAGGGAGCCTCGGCGCAGGAGATCCAGGAAGCCGGGCGCAAGGCCGTGGAGCTGCACAACCAGCTGGGCCGCGGTGCCGACTTCGCGCGCCTGGCCGCGGCCCATTCGGCCGGCGAGAACGCCCTGGAAGGCGGCGAGATCGGCTGGCGCAAGGCCGCCCAGCTACCGCCGCCGTTCGACTCCATGGTCGGCGCCCTCGACGTCGGCCAGGTCACCGAACCGGTACGCACCCCGGCCGGCTTCATCCTGGTCAAGCTGCTCGACAAGCGCGGCGGCGACAGCGGCGTGCTGCGCGAGGAGTTCCACGTCCGCCACATCCTGCTCAAGCCCAGCGAGATCCGCAGCGACGAGCAGACCCGCCAGCTGGCCGAGCGCCTGTACGAGCGCCTGCAGGCCGGCGAGGACTTCGCCGCGCTGGCCAAGAGCTTCTCCGAAGACCCGGGCTCGGCGCTCAACGGCGGCGACCTCAACTGGGTCGAGCCGGGCGCGCTGGTCGCCGAGTTCCGCGAGGTGATGGGCGAGACGCCGCGCGGCCAGCTGTCGCAGCCGTTCCGCAGCCCGTTCGGTTGGCACGTGCTGCAGGTGCTCGACCGCCGGGTCAGCGACGCCAGCGGCGCCGCCCGCGAACAGCAGGCGCTGACCCTGCTGCGCAACCGCAAGTACGACGAGGAACTGCAGAACTGGCTGCGCCAGATCCGCAGCGAAGCCTACGTGGAAACCCGCCTGTGAGCGCAGTCCGGCGCTTCGCCCTGACCCCCGGCGAGCCGGCCGGCATCGGTCCCGACCTGTGCCTGCTGCTCGCCCGCGCAGCGCAGCCGCACGCGCTGGTGGCGGTCGCCAGCCGCGCGCTGCTCGCCGCGCGCGCCGCGCAGCTGGGCCTGGACATCACGCTGCTCGAGGTCGGCCCCGGCCACTGGCCGCAGGTGCCGGCACCGGCCGGCAGCCTGTACGTGTGGGACACCCCGCTGGCCGCCCCGGCGGTCGCCGGCCAACTCGATCCGCGCAACGCCGGCTACGTGCTGGAAACCCTGCTGCGCGCCGGCAACGGCTGCCTCGACGGCAGCTTCGCCGGGATGATCACCGCGCCGGTGCACAAGGGGGTGATCAACGAGGCCGGCATCCCCTTCTCCGGGCACACCGAGTTCCTCGCCGAGCTGACCGCCACCGCCCAGGTGGTGATGATGCTGGCCACCCATGGCCTGCGCGTCGCCCTGGTGACCACCCACCTGCCGCTGCGCGCGGTGGCCGACGCCATCACGCCCGAGCGTCTGGCCCGGGTGACACGCATCCTCGACGCCGACCTGCGCAACAAGTTCGGCATCGCCCGGCCGCGCATCCTGGTCTGCGGCCTCAACCCGCACGCCGGCGAGGGCGGCCACCTGGGCCGCGAGGAGATCGAGGTGATCGAGCCGACCCTGGCGCAACTGCGCACCGAGGGTCTCGATCTGGTCGGCCCGCTGCCGGCTGACACCCTGTTCACCCCCAAGCACCTCGAGCACTGCGACGCGGTGCTGGCCATGTACCACGACCAGGGCCTGCCGGTACTCAAGTACAAGGGCTTCGGCGCAGCGGTCAACGTCACCCTCGGCCTGCCGATCGTGCGCACCTCGGTCGACCACGGCACCGCCCTCGACCTGGCCGGCAGCGGGCGGATCGACACCGGCAGCCTGCAGGTGGCCCTGGAGACCGCCTACCAGATGAGCGCCAGCCACGCCTGAATCGCGGCGCGCCCGGCCCCGGGAGGCCGGGCGGACTTTTCGCTGGTAAACTGCCGCTCCTTTGCATTCGCCTCGGGCCCTGGGTCCGAAGCCTGGAGCCGCCCCATGTCCGAGCTGTACCAACATCGCGCCCGCAAGCGCTTCGGCCAGAACTTCCTGCACGACGCCGGCATCATCCACCGTATCCTGCGCGCCATCCACGCCCGTCCGGGCGAGCACCTGCTGGAGATCGGTCCCGGTCAGGGCGCGCTCACCGAGGGCCTGATCGGCAGCGGCGCCAAGCTCGACGTCATCGAACTGGACCAGGACCTGGTGCCGCTGCTCAGGTTGCGCTTCGGTCTGAACCCCAACTTCACCCTGCATCAGGGCGATGCGATGAAGTTCGACTTCTCCAGCCTGGTCAGCGGCGACGACAAGCTGCGGGTGGTCGGCAACCTGCCCTACAACATCTCCACGCCGCTGATCTTCCACCTGCTCGCACATGCCGGGGTCATCGCCGACATGCACTTCATGCTGCAGAAGGAAGTGGTCGAGCGCCTCGCCGCCGAACCGGGCGGTGGCGACTGGGGGCGGCTGTCGATCATGGTCCAGTACCACTGCCGCGTCGAGCACCTGTTCAACGTCGGCCCGGGCGCCTTCAATCCGCCGCCCAAGGTCGACTCGGCGATCGTCCGCCTGGTGCCGCACGCGGTGCTGCCGCATCCGGCACAGGATGTCCGGCTGCTCGAGCGGGTGGTGCGCGAGGCCTTCAATCAGCGCCGCAAGACCCTGCGCAACACCCTCAAGCAGCTGCTGCCGGCAGCCGCCATCGAGGCCGCCGACGTCGACGGCAGCCTGCGCCCGGAGCAGCTCGACCTCGCCGCCTTCGTGCGCCTGGCCGACCAGCTGGCGCTGCAGACAAGATCCGAGTGAATCGCTAAGCTTTTATGTCAGGCCAGCCGAATCCCTTGCAATGAGCACCCCGGACCCGCGTTACCAGATCGACGTCAGCGTCGTCACTCGCCACCTGCCCGAGCAGTCGGTCCCCGAGCAGGAGCGCTACGCCTTCGCCTATACGGTGACCATCCGCAACAGCGGCCTGCTGCCGGCCAAGCTGCTCACCCGCCACTGGATCATCACCGACGGCAACGCCAAGGTGCAGGAAGTGCGCGGCGCCGGCGTGGTCGGCGAACAGCCGCTGCTCGCCCCCGGGCAGAGCCACACCTATACCAGCGGCTGCGTGCTGGCCACCCCGGTGGGCAGCATGTACGGCAGCTTCGGCATGCAGGCCGGCGACGGCCATGATTTCACCGCGCCGATCCGCCCGTTCAGCCTGGCCGTCCCGGGGGTGCTGCACTGATGGCGCTGTACGCGGTCGGCGACCTGCAGGGCTGCCTGCGCCCCCTGCAGTGCCTGCTCGAGCAGGTCGACTTCGATCCCGCCCGCGACCATCTGTGGCTGGTCGGCGACCTGGTCAACCGCGGCCCGCAGTCGCTGGAGACCCTGCGCTTCCTGTTCGCCATGCGCGATGCGGTGACCACCGTGCTCGGCAACCACGACCTGCACCTGCTGGCCGTGGCGCACAACGTCGAGCGCCTGAAGAAGGGCGACACCCTGCGCGAGATCCTCGACGCCCCCGACCGCGACGACCTGCTCGAATGGCTGCGCCGCCAGCCGCTGCTGCACTACGACGAGGAACGGCAGATCACCCTTGTGCACGCCGGCATCCCGCCGCAGTGGTCGCTGAAGAAGGCGCGCAAGCGCGCCGCCGAGGTCGAGGAGGCGCTGCGCGACGACGCCCGCCTGCCGCTGTTCCTCGACGGCATGTACGGCAACGAGCCGGACAAGTGGAGCGGCAAGCTGCACGGCATCGCCCGCCTGCGCACCATCACCAACTACTTCACCCGCATGCGCTTCTGCACCGCCGAGGGCCGCCTCGACCTGAAGAGCAAGGAAGGCCTGGGCAGCGCGCCGAGCGGCTATGCGCCCTGGTTCAGCCACCCCAACCGCAAGACCCGCGGACAGAAGATCATCTTCGGTCACTGGGCCGCCCTGCAGGGGCGCTGCAGCGAGCCCGGCGTCGAGGCGCTGGACTCCGGCTGCGTATGGGGCAGCGAGCTGACCCTGCTCAACGTCGACAGCGGCGAACGCCACACCTGCAGTTGCCAAAAGGAACAACCATGAGCGAATTCAAGCGTATCGATCCCGTCACCGCCCACCAGCTGCGCCTGAATGGCGCGGTGGTGGTGGACATCCGCGACCCGCACAGCTTCGCCAACGGGCACATCCGTGGCGCCCGCCACCTGGACAACCACTCGCTGGCCGACTTCATCGCCGGCGCCGACTTCGCCGCGCCGCTGCTGGTGGTCTGCTACCACGGCAACTCCAGCCAGAGCGCCGCCGCCTACCTGGCCCATCAGGGCTTCGAGGAGGTCTACAGCCTCGACGGCGGCTTCGAACTGTGGCACTCCCGCTATCCCGAAGAGGTCGCCTGCGGCGACGAAGGCTGATCACCGCGCACCCGCGACAAGGCTCACCGTCAGTCGATTTTTCCTGCTGCGTTCGCCATCAAGCAGGTCTATGCTAGGTCCGAGGGCTTCCAAAATGGAGAGCCGGTCCACCGGCTCCCGGACAGGCAGTACGACCATTAGGGGCGGCAGTGGGGACAACCGGTCGTCGTCACACGAAGACCGGGCAGCCCGCCGAGGCCCGCTTCCGCTTCAGGCATCGAGCGAGGTGACGTGATGAGCATTTTCAGCCATTTCCAGCAACGCTACGAAACCACGCGCCAGGAAGAATACTCCCTGCAGGAGTACCTCGACCTGTGCAAGCAGGACCCCATGACCTACGCCACCGCGGCCGAGCGCATGCTCAAGGCCATCGGTGAGCCGCAGCTGATCGACACCTCCACCGACCCCCGACTGTCGCGGATCTTCTCCAACAAGGTGATCCGCCGCTATCCGGCGTTCGCCGACTTCCACGGCATGGAAGACTGCATCGACCAGATCGTTTCCTACTTCCGCCACGCCGCCCAGGGCCTGGAAGAGAAGAAGCAGATCCTCTACCTGCTCGGCCCGGTCGGCGGCGGCAAGTCGTCGCTGGCGGAGAAGCTCAAGCACCTGATGGAGCACATCCCCTTCTACGCCATCAAGGGCTCGCCGGTGTTCGAGTCGCCGCTCGGCCTGTTCAACCCGGACGAGGACGGCGCCATCCTCGAGGAGGAGTACGGCATCCCGCGCCGCTACCTCAGCTCGATCATGTC
Organism: Pseudomonas oryzae; assembly: GCF_900104805.1. Classification (NCBI taxonomy): domain Bacteria; kingdom Pseudomonadati; phylum Pseudomonadota; class Gammaproteobacteria; order Pseudomonadales; family Pseudomonadaceae; genus Pseudomonas; species Pseudomonas oryzae. The sequence continues at coordinate 3,566,488 of NZ_LT629751.1, forward strand.
GCCCTGGGCGACCAAGCGTCTCAACGAGTTCGGCGGCGACATCAGCAAGTTCCGTGTGGTCAAGCTGTACCCGTCGATCCTCAACCAGATCGCCATCGCCAAGACCGAGCCGGGCGACGAGAACAACCAGGACATCTCCGCGCTGGTCGGCAAGGTGGATATCCGCAAGCTCGAGGAATTCCCGCAGAACGACCCGGACGCCTACAGCTACTCCGGCGCCCTGTGCCGCGCCAACCAGGGCATCATGGAATTCGTCGAGATGTTCAAGGCGCCGATCAAGGTGCTGCACCCGCTGCTGACCGCCACCCAGGAAGGCAACTACAACAGCACCGAGGGTCTCGGCGCGATCCCCTACAGCGGCATCCTGCTGGCCCACTCCAACGAGGCCGAATGGCACAGCTTCCGCAACAACAAGAACAACGAGGCATTCATCGACCGCATCTACATCGTCAAGGTGCCCTACTGCCTGCGCGTCAGCGACGAGATCCGCATCTACGACAAGCTGCTGGTCAACAGCTCCCTGGCCCAGGCCCACTGCGCGCCGGACACCCTGAAGATGCTCGCCCAGTTCTCCGTGCTGAGCCGCCTGAAGGAGCCGGAGAACTCCAACATCTACTCCAAGATGCGCGTCTACGACGGTGAAAACCTCAAGGACACCGATCCCAAGGCCAAGTCGATCCAGGAATACCGCGACACCGCCGGCGTCGACGAGGGCATGACCGGGCTGTCGACCCGCTTCGCCTTCAAGATCCTGTCCAAGGTCTTCAACTTCGATCCGCACGAGGTGGCGGCCAACCCGGTGCACCTGCTCTACGTGCTGGAACAGCAGATCGAGCAGGAACAGTTCCCGGCGGAAACCCGCGAGCGCTACCTGCGCTTCCTCAAGGAATACCTGGCACCGCGCTACGTCGAGTTCATCGGCAAGGAGATCCAGACCGCCTACCTGGAGTCCTACAGCGAATACGGGCAGAACATCTTCGACCGCTACGTGCTGTACGCCGACTTCTGGATCCAGGACCAGGAATACCGCGACCCGGAAACCGGCGAGATCCTCAACCGCGTCGCCCTCAACGAGGAACTGGAGAAGATCGAGAAGCCGGCCGGCATCAGCAACCCGAAGGACTTCCGCAACGAGATCGTCAACTTCGTGCTGCGCGCCCGGGCCAACAACAACGGCAAGAACCCGTCGTGGCTGTCCTACGAGAAACTGCGGGCGGTGATCGAGAAGAAGATGTTCTCCAACACCGAGGACCTGCTGCCGGTCATCAGCTTCAATGCCAAGGGCTCCAAGGACGAACAGCAGAAGCACAACGACTTCGTGCGGCGCATGGTCGAGCGCGGCTATACCGAGAAACAGGTACGCCTGCTCGCCGAGTGGTATCTGCGCGTTCGCAAGTCGCAGTAGTAAGCTAGAGCAAGCCCCGGTCCGGAGCGGCGATCTGCGCCGCTCCGGGCTGCGCTTCGGCCTCCAGCCCCGCATGGGAGCATGCCATGAGTTACGTCATCGACCGACGACTGAACGGCAAGAACAAGAGCACGGTGAACCGCCAGCGCTTCCTGCGGCGTTACCGTGACCACATCAAGAAGGCGGTGGAGGAAGCCGTCAGCCGGCGCTCCATCACCGACATGGAACACGGCGAACAGATCAGCATCCCCTCGCGCGACATCGACGAACCGGTGCTGCATCACGGCCAGGGCGGCCGGCGCACCATCATCCATCCCGGCAACAAGGAGTTCACCACCGGCGAGCGCATCCCGCGCCCCTCCGGCGGCGGGGGCGGCGGCGCAGGCCAGGGCAAGGCCAGCAATTCCGGCGAGGGCATGGACGACTTCGTCTTCCAGATCACCCAGGAGGAATTCCTCGACTTCATGTTCGAGGATCTGGCCCTGCCCAACCTGGTGAAGAAGCACCTGACCGGCCTGGACAGCTTCAAGACCGTGCGCGCCGGGATCAGCAGCGAGGGCACGCCGGCACGCCTGAACATCGTGCGCACCCTGCGCTCGGCACATGCCCGGCGCATCGCCCTGTCCGGCTCCAGCCGCAATCACCTGCGCGAACTGAAGGTCGAACTGGAACGCCTCAAGCGCGAGGAGCCGGACAACATCGGCGACATCCGCGAGGTGGAGGAAAAGATCGCCGGACTGCGCGCACGCATCGAGCGCCTGCCGTTCCTCGACACCTTCGACCTCAAGTACAACCTGCTGGTCAAGCAGCCCAACCCGACTTCCAAGGCGGTGATGTTCTGCCTGATGGACGTGTCCGGCTCGATGACCCAGGCCACCAAGGACATCGCCAAGCGCTTCTTCATCCTCCTCTACCTGTTCCTCAAGCGCAGCTACGAGAAGATCGAGGTGGTATTCATCCGCCACCACACCAGCGCCAAGGAAGTCGACGAGCAGGAGTTCTTCTACTCGCGCGAGACCGGCGGCACCATCGTCTCCAGCGCGCTGAAGATGATGCAGGAAGTGATGGCCGCGCGTTATCCGGCCCACGAATGGAACATCTACGCCGCCCAGGCCTCGGACGGCGACAACTGGAACGACGACTCGCCGGTGTGCCGCGACATCCTGATCCGCCAGATCATGCCGTTCGTCCAGTACTTCAGCTACGTGGAGATCACCCCGCGCGAGCACCAGGCGCTGTGGCACGAGTACGAGCAGGTCGCCGAGGCCTTCCCGGAAAGCTTCGCCCAGCAGCAGATCGTTTCCGCCGCGGACATCTACCCGGTGTTCCGCGCCCTGTTCCAGAGGAGGATAGCCGCATGACTCCTCGAGCCAAGAAAGGTCAGCCGCTGTCGACCACCTCGGAGTGGAGCTTCGAGCTGATCCGCACCTATGACCGCGAGATCGCCCGGCTGGCCGAGCGCTACGCGCTGGACACCTATCCCAACCAGATCGAGGTGATCACCGCCGAGCAGATGATGGATGCCTACGCCTCGGTGGGCATGCCGATCGGCTATCACCACTGGTCGTACGGCAAGCACTTCCTCAGCACCGAGAAGGGCTACAAGCGCGGGCAGATGGGCCTGGCCTACGAGATCGTGATCAACTCCGATCCGTGCATCGCCTATCTGATGGAAGAGAACACCATGTGCATGCAGGCGCTGGTGGTGGCGCACGCCTGCTACGGGCACAACAGCTTCTTCAAGGGCAACTACCTGTTCCGCACCTGGACCGACGCCAGCTCGATCATCGACTACCTGGTGTTCGCCAAGCAGTACATCACCAAGTGCGAGGAGCGCTACGGCATCGACGCGGTGGAGGACCTGCTCGATTCCTGCCACGCGCTGATGAACTACGGGGTCGACCGCTACAAGCGCCCCTACCCGATCTCCGCCGAGGAGGAACGGCGCCGGCAGAAGGACCGCGAGGAACAGCTGCAGCGCCAGGTCAACGACCTGTGGCGGACCATCCCCAAGGGCGTCGGCAAGGAGCGCGCCGACGACGGCACGCGCTTCCCGCCCGAGCCGCAGGAGAACATCCTCTACTTCATCGAGAAGCACGCGCCGCTGCTGGAGCCCTGGCAGCGCGAGGTGGTGCGCATCGTGCGCAAGATCGCCCAGTACTTCTACCCGCAGCGGCAGACCCAGGTGATGAACGAGGGCTGGGCCACCTTCTGGCACTACACCCTGCTCAACGACCTCTACGACGAGGGCCTGGTCACCGACGGCTTCATGATGGAGTTCCTCCAGTACCACACCAGCGTGGTCTACCAGCCGCCGTTCGACAGCCCCTACTACAGCGGCATCAACCCCTACGCGCTGGGCTTCGCCATGTACCGCGACATCCGCCGCATCTGCGAGGACCCGACCGACGAGGACCGCCGCTGGTTCCCCGACATCGCCGGCAGCGACTGGCTGGCCACCCTCAAGTTCGCCATGCAGAACTTCAAGGACGAGAGCTTCATCCAGCAGTTCCTCTCGCCGCGGCTGATCCGCGAGTTCCGTCTGTTCAGCATCCTCGACGACGACCGGCAGGACGAGCTGCTGGTCGACGCCATCCATGACGACAGCGGCTACCGCACCATCCGCGACCATCTGGCGGCGCAGTACAACCTCGGCAACCGCGAGCCCAACGTGCAGATCTGGAACGTCGACCGCCGCGGCGACCGCTCGCTGACCCTGCGCCACTACCAGCACGAGCGCAAGCCGCTGGGCGGCTCCACCGAGGACGTGCTGCGCCACCTGCACCGTCTGTGGGGCTTCGACGTGCACCTGGAGAGCATGCAGGGCGAGCAGCGGGTGAACGTGCAGCACATGCCGCCCAGGCGCGAGCGCGAGGCCGAGAGCGGCCACTTCGACCTGATCGCCCGCCCGGTCTGAGACCGGCCGCGCACCCCGCACACCGCCGCCATCGCCCCGCGCGTGGCGGCGGGTTATCCTCTGCGCCATCCCCTGGTTGCCTGCAGGACACGCCATGCAGATCTACAAGGTGGGCGGCGCCGTGCGCGACCGCCTGCTCGGCCGTACCGTCACCGAAATCGACTGGGTGGTGGTCGGCGCCACCCCCGAGGAGCTGATCGCCCAGGGCTTTCGCCCGGTGGGTGCCGACTTCCCGGTGTTCCTCCACCCGCAGAGCGGCGAGGAGTACGCCCTGGCGCGCACCGAGCGCAAGGACGGTCGCGGCTATGGCGGCTTCACCTGCTACGCCAGCCCGGAGGTGACCCTCGAGGAAGACCTGATCCGCCGCGATCTGACCATCAACGCGATGGCCGAGGACGCCGACGGCCAGGTCATCGATCCCTACGGCGGCCAGGACGACCTCGCCCTGCGCCTGCTGCGCCACGTCTCGCCGGCCTTCGCCGAGGATCCCCTGCGTGTGCTGCGCGTCGCCCGCTTCGCCGCCCGCTACGCCCCGCTGGGTTTTCGCGTCGCCGAGGAGACCCAGGCGCTGATGGCCGAGATCGTCGCCTCCGGCGAGCTGGCCGACCTCACCGCCGAGCGGGTGTGGAAGGAGATCGAGCGCGCGCTGATGGAGCCGCGCCCGGAGGTGTTCGTCGAGGTGCTGCGCGACTGCGGCGCCCTGCGCCAGCTCCTGCCGGAGCTGGACGCGCTGTTCGGCGTACCACAGACCGCCGTGCACCATCCGGAAATCGATACCGGACTGCACGTGCTGATGGTCCTGCGCCAGTGCGCCGAGCACGACCAGCCGCTGGCGGTACGCTGGGCCTGCCTGCTGCACGATCTGGGCAAGGGGCTGACCGATCCGCAGGAGTGGCCGCGGCACATCGCCCACGAGCAGCGCGGCCTGCGCCTGATTGCGGCGGTCAACGCGCGCTGCAAGGTGCCGCGCGACTGCGCCGAGCTGGCCCTGCTGGTCGGCGAGTACCACACCCATGGCCATCGCGCCCTGGAGCTGCGTGCGCAGACCCTGGCCGAGCTGTTCCAGCACTTCGACCTGTACCGCCGCCCGGAGCGCTTCGCGGCGTTCATCGCCGCCTGCGAGATGGATGCCCGCGGCCGCCTCGGCCTCGAACGCCAGCCCTATCCGCAGGCCGACTACCTGCGCGCCGCTGCCGCCGTGGCGCGCGGCGTCAGCGTGCAACCGCTGCTGGAACAGGGCCTCAAGGGCGCGGAGCTGGGCGAGGCGCTCAAGCGCGCGCGGCTGAATGCGCTGAAAGTTTTCCGCGAGGAGCAGCGCGCCGAGGCACCGTAGCACCGCTACCCGGAGGTGCGCGCGGCGCGCCCTACCGTGCCGGTGGCGAAAAGGCGGCGCGCAGTTCCGCCGGAGTCAGTTCCATGCCGCGCCAGACGAAGGACACCGGCCACAGCTTCTGCTCGATGCGCGCCGCCTGCCAGAGCGCGGCGAAGCTGCGCCCCTCGGCGGGATGGCGCAGCGCCGGGGCGAGCAGGGCCAGCGGCCAGAGCACGAAGGCGTTGCGCAGGATCTCCGCGCGCGGCAGCTGCAGGCCGTCGAACTCGCCGACCAGATCGTCGTAGAGCAGCACGTCGATATCCAGCGGCAACCCCTTGCGGTCGGGGGCGTAGCGCCCGTTGTCCGCCTCGATGGCCTTGAGCCGGCGGTCCAGCTCGGCCAGCGGCAGGTCGGTCTGCGCCATCACCGTGAGGTTGTAGAACGGGCCGCTGCGGATGCCCACCGCCTCGCTCTCGAACACCGGCGAGCAGCGCAGCTCGCCGAGGAAACCGGCCAGCGCGTCGAGACCGGCGGTCAGGTGCTCGTGGCGGCGGACATTGCTGCCCAGGCCGAGAAACACGGTAATCAGCGGCATCCGCGCTCGATCTCCACGCCGACCCCGCCACGTGCCGCCGGCACCGCGCCGGGCTTGGTCAGGCGCAAGCGCAACCAGCGGATGCCGAACTCGGCCATCAGCAGTGCCGCCAGGCGCTCGGCGAAGGTTTCCACCAGCTGGAAGGTGCTCTCCGCGGCGAACGCTTGCACCCGCGCACTGACCGCCGCGTAGTCGAGCGCCGCGCCCAGGTCGTCGCCGGCCGCCGCCGGACGGATGTCCCAGCCCAGATGCAGGTCCAGGGTCAGGCACTGGCGGATGCCACGCTCCCAGTCGTACACGCCGATGACGGTGTCGACCTCCAGGCCGTCGATGAAGACTATGTCCACGTTATCCTCTTCCGCGTCACGACAAGGTCGCGGCGCCTCGCTAGAATCGGGGTTTTCAGGCCCCGGAATCGATCATGCCCTGGCTGCTGGCAATTCTTGCCTACCTGCTCGGCTCGCTGTCGTTCGCCGTGCTACTCGGCCGCTGGCTCGGTACCGGCGACCCGCGCCTGGCCGGCTCGGGCAACCCCGGCGCCACCAATATGCTGCGCCTGGCCGGACGCCGCGCCGCGGCCCTGACCCTGCTCGGCGACCTGCTCAAGGGCCTGTTGCCGGTATTGCTGGCCCGCGCCCTCGACCTGCCGCCGCAGCAGCAGGCCTGGATCGGCCTGGCGGCCGTGCTCGGCCACCTGTATCCGTTGTACTTCCGCTTCCAGGGCGGCAAGGGCGTGGCCACCGCCGCCGGCATGCTGCTCGGCCTGTACTGGCCCGCCGCCCTGCTGGCGCTGGCCGCCTGGCTGCTGACCTTCGCCCTGACCCGCATCAGCTCGTTGGCCGCGCTGCTCGCCACGCCGCTGATCCTGCCACTGCTGGCCTGGCAGCAACCGACGCTGCTGCTGCCCGCCACCCTGCTCACCGCGCTGATCGTCTGGCGCCACCGGCGCAACCTGCGCGATCTCCGCGCCGGGCGCGAGCGCCAATTCTAACCGCCTCGGGCGACGTCGCGGGCGCCGAAAGCGGCATCCACCCTACGGCGCCCGACCCACCGCCGGCAGGCTTTCCATCGACCAGCGCGGCTGCACACCGATCGCCGGACCGTCGTGCTGACCGGCCAGCAGGCGCTGGCAGCCGGCATAGGCGATCATCGCCCCGTTGTCGGTGCAGAAGCGCGGCCGGGCGTAGAACACCTGGCCCTTCAGCTCGCCGAGCATCTTCTCCAGCGTCTGGCGCAGCGCCTGGTTGGCGCTCACCCCGCCGGCGATCACCAGGCGCCTGAGGCCGGTCTGCTTGAGCGCGCGGCGGCACTTGATGGTCAGCGTCTCGACCACCGCCTGCTGGAACGCCAGGGCGATGTCGGCGCGCGCCTGCTCGAGATCGCCACCCTCCGCCTCGCACTGCTTCCAGGTATTCAGGGCAAAGGTCTTCAGGCCGCTGAAGCTGAACTCCAGGCCCGGGCGGTCGGTCATCGGCCGCGGGAAGACGAAACGCCCCGGCGTGCCGCGTTCGGCCAAGCGGGCGATCTCCGGCCCGCCCGGATAGCCGAGGCCGATCAGCTTGGCGGTCTTGTCGAAGGCCTCGCCGGCGGCGTCGTCCAGCGACTCGCCGAGCAACTGGTACTGGCCGATGCCGTCGACGCGCACCAGCTGGGTGTGGCCGCCGGACACCAGCAGGGCGACGAACGGAAACTCCGGCGGCCTCTCCTCGAGCATCGGCGCCAGCAGATGACCTTCCATGTGGTGCACGCCGACCGCCGGCACGCCCCAGGCCAGGGCCAGCGCCTGGGCGCAGGAGGCGCCGACCAGCAGCGCGCCGACCAGTCCGGGACCGGCGGTATAGGCGATGGCGTCGATATCGGCGAAACTGCAGCCCGACTCATCCAGCACCTGACGGATCAGCGGCAGCATGCGCTTGACGTGGTCGCGCGAGGCCAGCTCGGGCACCACGCCACCATAGACCCGGTGCAGGTCGATCTGGCTGAACAGCGCGTCGGCCAGCAGGCCGCGCTCGCTGTCGTACAGCGCCACACCGGTTTCGTCGCAGGAAGTTTCCAGGCCCAGCACTCGCATTGGGAAGTCGCCCCGTCTTGCCGTGATCGTTCGAGAAACCGCGCATGATAAGCGGCTCCGGGGCGGACACCAAGTCTCGAACGGCCGCGACGGACCGCCGGCGGGCAGGTTTTGCCTCCCGGGGGCTTGGCAGCCCGCCTGTCAAGGGTTAATATCCGCAACCCTTGAAAACCGGTGCCTCCCGAGCCTTTTGCAGGATTGCACCATTCATACTCGGTAATCAGTGAAGGTACGACCTGGATGCCCGCCGTCAAAGTTAAAGAGAACGAACCCTTCGACGTAGCCCTGCGTCGTTTCAAGCGCTCCTGCGAAAAAGCCGGTGTTCTGGCTGAAGTGCGTAGCCGCGAGTTCTACGAGAAGCCCACCGCCGAGCGCAAGCGCAAGGCTGCGGCTGCCGTGAAGCGCCACGCCAAGAAAGTGCAGCGCGAGCAGCGTCGCCGCGAGCGTCTGTACTGAGTTCTCACTCGTACAGCAGCGCCTCGCACAACACCCGGCTCAGGCCGGGTGTTTGCTTTAGCGGTATTCCCACTCCGACTTGCCCGGCAAGCCTCGGAGTTTTTGCATTTTCCGGCGCGCACGGCGACTCCCGGCGCGCGCCCCTGCTGAGCAGCACAGCCACGAGCAGCCCATGGCCGGCCTGATCCCCCAGCGCTTCATCGACGACCTGCTCAACCGCACCGACATCGTCGAGGTGGTCGGCGCGCGCGTGCAGCTGAAGAAGACCGGCAAGAACTACAGCGCCTGCTGCCCGTTCCACCAGGAAAAGACCCCCTCGTTCACCGTCAGCCCGGACAAGCAGTTCTACTACTGCTTCGGCTGTGGCGCCGGCGGCAACGCGCTGGGCTTCGTCATGGACCACGACCACCTGGACTTCCCCCAGGCGGTGGAGGAACTGGCCAAGCGCGCCGGCCTCGAGGTGCCGCGCGAGGACAGCCGGCCCGGCCACAAGCCGCGCCAGCCGGTGGACTCGCCGCTCTACCCGCTGCTCGCTGCGGCCGCCGACTACTACCGCCAGGCGCTGAAGAGCCATCCGGCGCGCCAGGCCGCGGTGGAGTACCTCAAGGGCCGCGGCCTGTCCGGGGTGATCGCCCGCGACTTCGGCCTGGGCTTCGCCCCGCCCGGCTGGGACAACCTGATGAAGCACCTGGGCGGCGACAGTCTGCAGCAGAAGGCGCTGATCGACGCCGGCCTGCTGATCGAGAACGCCGAGACCGGCAAGCGCTACGACCGCTTCCGCGACCGGGTCATGTTTCCGATCCGTGACAGCCGCGGCCGGGTGATCGCCTTCGGCGGCCGGGTGCTCGGCGACGACAAGCCCAAGTACCTCAACTCGCCGGAAACCCCGGTATTCCACAAGGGCCAGGAGCTCTACGGCCTCTACGAGGCGCGCCAGCACAACCGCGACCTCGACGAGGTGATCGTGGTCGAGGGCTACATGGACGTCATCGCCCTCGCCCAGCAGGGTCTGCGCAACGCGGTAGCCACCCTCGGCACGGCGACCAGCGAGGAGCACATCAAGCGCCTGTTCCGCCTGGTGCCGAGCATCCTGTTCTGCTTCGACGGCGACCAGGCCGGCCGCAACGCCGCCTGGCGCGCCCTGGAGGCCTGCCTGCCGAACCTGCAGGACGGCCGTCGGGTACGCTTCCTGTTCCTCCCCGAAGGCGAGGATCCGGACACCCTGGTCCGCCAGGAGGGCGCCGATGCCTTCCGCGCGCGCATCCACCAGCAGGCCCAGCCGCTGGCCGAATACTTCTTCCGCCACCTGATGGAGGAAGCCGACCCGGCGACCCTGGAGGGCAAGGCGCACCTGGCCACCCTCGCCGTACCGCTGCTGGACAGGCTGCCCGGCGCCAACCTGCGTGCCCTGATGCGCCAGCGCCTGAGCGAGATCACCGGCCTCGGCGCCGAAGCCCTCGGCCAGGCGACGAGCGCCACGCCCGCAAGCGCAGCGGCGGAGAACTTTGCCCCGGCCTGGCCGTCCTATCAGGAAGAGAGCAGCGCTTTCGGCGCCCCGTTCGAGCGACCGCGTGCCGAGCGCCAGCGCAGCGATGGCAAGCCGTGGCCGGGCAAGCGCGACCGGCAGCGCCGCGAGGCGCCGGCCGCGCCGCTGCCGCGCGGCGCCGCCGGCGTCGAGCCGCCGACCCTGAGCGCCCTGCGCACCCTGCTGCACCACCCGCAACTGGCGCAGAAGGTCGAGAACGCCGGGCACTTCGCGGCCGAGGACGACACCTATGCCCAGCTGCTGGTCGCCCTGCTCGAGTCGCTGCAGAAGCAGCCCCGGCAGAATTCCCTGCAGCTGATCGCGCGCTGGCATGGCACCGAACAGGGCCGCCTGCTGCGCGGTCTGGCGGAAAAGGAATGGCTGATCAGTCAGGACAACCTTGAACAACAGTTTTTCGACACTATAACTACCTTGGCAGCCCGCCAGCGTGAGCGCAGCCTCGAAGGCCTGCTGCGCAAAGCGCGGCACAGCGAACTCAGCGCGGAGGAAAAACTCCGCCTGCGCGAACTGCTGAGCCGGGACGAAGCCAGCGCTTCCCCCGGCCCATCTGGTGCGTGAGGCACCGGCTCGGCTATAATGGCCAGCTTCTCTTCAGCCCGCCAAGACCTTCAGTGGATAGGGTGAACATGTCCGTCAAAGCGCAACAGCAGTCCCGTCTCAAAGAGTTGATCGCCCGTGGCCGTGAGCAGGGTTACCTGACTTACGCGGAGGTCAACGACCACCTGCCGGAGGATATTTCCGATCCGGAACAGGTGGAAGACATCATCCGCATGATCAACGACATGGGGATCAACGTATTCGAGACAGCCCCGGATGCGGATGCCCTGCTGCTCGCCGAAGCGGACACCGACGAAGCCGCCGCCGAGGAAGCCGCCGCCGCCCTGGCCGCGGTGGAAAGCGACATCGGCCGTACCACCGATCCGGTGCGCATGTACATGCGCGAGATGGGCACCGTCGAGCTGCTCACCCGCGAAGGCGAGATCGAGATCGCCAAGCGCATCGAGGAAGGCCTGCGCGAGGTCATGGCGGCCATCGCCCAGTTCCCCGGCTCGGTGGACAGCATCCTCGCCGAATACCAGCGCGTCACCAGTGAAGGTGGCCGCCTGTCCGACATCCTCAGCGGCTACATCGACCCCGACGACGGCACCCTGCCGGCGGAAAGCGACGTCGAACTGCCCGCCACCAAGGAGGCGGCGCCGGCCGTCGACGAGGACGAGGACGAGGACGAGGAAGGCAAGTCCGACAGCAGCGACGAGGAAGGCGACGGTGGTCCGGATCCGGAAGAGGCCGCTCGCCGCTTCGGCGCCGTGGCCGAGCAGCTGGAAAAGGCCCGCAAGGCCCTGAAGAAGCACGGTCGCGACCACCAGCAGGCGATCGCCGAGCTGGATGCGCTGGCCGAGCTGTTCATGCCGATCAAGCTGGTGCCCAAGCAGTTCGACGCCCTGGTCGCCATGGTCCGCGACGCCCTCGACCGCGTGCGCGGCCAGGAGCGCGCCATCATGCAGCTGTGCGTACGCGATGCGCGCATGCCGCGTGCCGACTTCCTCAAGCTGTTCCCCGGCAACGAGATCGATCTCGCCTGGGCCGACGGCCTGATCGCCGGCAAGGCCAAGTACGCCGAGGCGATCGCCCGCCTGCAGGACGACATCAAGCGCAACCAGCAGGTCCTCGTCGACCTCGAGCAGCAGGTCGGCCTGACCATCGCCGAGATCAAGGAGATCAACCGGCGCATGTCGATCGGCGAGGCCAAGGCCCGCCGGGCGAAGAAGGAGATGGTCGAGGCCAACCTGCGCCTGGTGATCTCCATCGCCAAGAAGTACACCAACCGCGGCCTGCAGTTCCTCGACCTGATCCAGGAAGGCAACATCGGCCTGATGAAGGCGGTGGACAAGTTCGAATACCGCCGCGGCTACAAGTTCTCGACCTACGCCACCTGGTGGATCCGCCAGGCGATCACCCGCTCGATCGCCGACCAGGCGCGCACCATCCGCATCCCGGTGCACATGATCGAGACGATCAACAAGCTCAACCGCATCTCCCGGCAGATGCTCCAGGAGATGGGCCGCGAGCCGACTCCGGAGGAGCTGGGCGAGCGCATGGAGATGCCCGAGGACAAGATCCGCAAGGTGCTGAAGATCGCCAAGGAGCCAATCTCCATGGAGACGCCGATCGGCGACGACGAGGACTCGCATCTGGGCGACTTCATCGAGGACTCCACCATGCAGTCGCCGATCGAGGTGGCCACCGTGGAAAGCCTCAAGGAAGCCACCCGCGAAGTGCTCGCCGGGCTCACCGCGCGCGAGGCCAAGGTACTGCGCATGCGCTTCGGCATCGACATGAACACCGACCACACCCTCGAGGAAGTCGGCAAGCAGTTCGACGTGACCCGCGAGCGTATCCGCCAGATCGAGGCCAAGGCCCTGCGCAAGCTGCGCCACCCGACCCGCAGCGAGCACCTGCGCTCGTTCCTCGACGAGTAAGCGCGAAGGCAAGACCCGAAACCCCGGCACCGCAAGGTCCCGGGGTTTTTTCTTGGGCGTGCGCGCGGTCCTGCTTCTACACTGCTGGAACGACCGCGCAATCGAGGGACCGCCATGCCGCGCCTGCCGGCAATGCCCGTGCTCCATCTGGCATTGCTTCCCCTGCCCAGCCACGCCGCCCCGCCAGGATGGACGGAAGGCAGCTGGCCGGATCTGGCCATCCAGGCCCTGCCCATCCTGACCAGCCTACTGCTCGGTCTGCTGGTGCTTGGCGTGCTGCTGCGCAGCGCCCTGCGTCAGGGCCGGCAGCACCAGCAGATCGCCGCCCTGCAGCAGCAGATCGACCAGTACCGCAGCCAGCTGGACGCCTACCCGGTGGTCGCCTGGGAGATGCGCGCCGCCGACCTGCGCCTGAGCCACGTGTCCTCGCGCGCCCGCTCACTGCTCGGCTACCCCACCGCCGCCTGGCTGGAGGCAGACTTCCTCAGTCGCACGCTCTACCCCGAGGACGCCGCCGCTGCCCTCGCCTTCTTCCGCGCCAGCGGCGAGCACGCGCCCAGCCACCACGAGTTCCGCCTGATCGCCGCCGACGGCCAGCCGCTGTGGGTGCTCGTCATCCTGCAGCGCGAGGTGGCCGGCGACAGCAGCCTGTACCACGGCCTGTTCATCGACATCGGCCGTACCCACCATGCCGAACAGGCCCTGCGCCTGTCCGAGCAGAAGTTCGGCACCGTGTTCCAGCACAGCCCGGACGTCATGCTGCTGCTCGCCCGCGACAGTGGCCGCATCCTCACCGTCAACCGCACCTTCGAGCAGACCACCGGACTCAGCGCCGAGGCGGTCTGCGAGCGCACCCCGGACGAACTCGACCTGTGGCGCAACCCACAGCAGGGCCAGCAGCTGCTGCGCGAACTGCGCGAGCGCGACCTGCACAACGTCGAGACCAGCCTGCGCCGTCACGACGGCAGCGAGATCACCGCCCTGCTCTCGGCGCGGCGCATCGAACTGGACGACCAGCCGGCGGCGATCCTGGTGCTGCGCGACCTCTCCGCGCTGCGCCAGACCCAGCGCCAGCTGCACGTCAGCGAGGAGAAGTTCGCCAAGGTGTTCTACGCCTCGCCCGACGCCCTGGCCATCACCCGCCTGCGCGACGGCCGCATGCTCGAGGTCAACCCCGGCTTCACCCAGCTCACCGGCTACAGCGCCCACGAGGCGATCAACAGCAGCACCCTCGAGCTGGCCCTGTGGGTCGACCAGAGCGACCGCCAGCGCCTGCTGCAGACCCTCGAGCGCGAGGGCAGCGTGCAGCACCAGTCGGTGCCGCTGCGCACCAGCTCCGGCCAGCAGCGTCTGTGCGAGATCAGCGCGCAGATGCTGCAGATCGACGGCGAGGACTGCCTGCTGACCATCGCCCGCGACATCACCGAGCGCACGCTGATGCAGGAGCGCCTGCAGCAGGCTGCCACGGTGTTCGAGAACACCGCCGAGGGGGTGATGATCACCGACCTCGAGCAGCGCATCGTCGCCATCAACCGCGCCTTCAGCGCGATCACCGGCTACAGCGAAGGCGAGGCGATCGGCCACACGCCGCAGCTGCTCGCCACCGGCGAGAAGGGCGGCGCGCTGGATGCCGAGATCCAGACCAGCCTGGAGCGCGACGGCCACTGGCAGGGCGAGATGTGGAGCCGGCGCAAGAACGGCGAGACCTACCCCGCCTGGATGACCATCAGCGCGGTGCGCAACGGCGGCAACCGCATCTCCCACCACGTCGCGGTGTTCGCCGACATCTCCACCCTCAAGCACGTGCAGGCGCGCCTCGACTACCAGGCCCACCACGACCCGCTGACCGGTCTGCCCAACCGCCTGCTGTTCGAAAGCCGCCTGCAGCAGGCCCTCGAGGAGGCCAGCGAGGAGCAGCGCCAGGGCGCCGTGCTGTTCCTCGACCTCGACCGCTTCAAGCACATCAACGACAGCCTCGGTCATCCGGTCGGCGACCTGCTGCTGCAGGGCATCGCCAAGCGCCTGCGCGAGCAGCTGCGCGAAACCGACACCGTGGCGCGCCTGGGCGGCGACGAGTTCATCGTGCTGATGCCCAGCGTGGCGCAGATCGGCGACGTCGAGCGGGTGGCCAGCAAGCTGATGGGCGCCTTCGGACCGCCGTTCAACGCCGGCGGCCACGAGTTCTTCATGAGCTCGAGCATGGGCATCAGCCTGTTCCCCGAGCACGGTGACGACGTCGCCACCCTGGTGAAGAACGCCGACGCCGCCATGTACCGGGCCAAGGCGCGCGGCCGCAACCGCATCGAGTTCTACACCCCCGACCTCAGCTCCCAGGCCAGCGAGCGCATCACCCTCGGCAACGACCTGCGCCGCGCCATCGAGCGCGGCGAACTCAGCGCCTACTACCAGCCCAAGCTGAGCCTCGCCGACGGCTGCCTGGTCGGCGCCGAGGTACTGCTGCGCTGGCAGCACCCGCAGCTCGGCCAGGTGTCGCCCGAGCGCTTCATCACCATCGCCGAGGAGAACGGCAGCATCATCGAACTGGGCGACTGGATCCTCCAGGAAGCCTGCTGGCAGATGCGTCAGTGGCAGGCCCAGTTCCAGCCGTTCGGCCCCCTGGCGGTGAACCTCTCCGGCGCCCAGCTGCGCCAGCCGCAACTGGTCGGGCGGATCAGCGAGCTGCTCGCCGATGCCGGCCTGGCCCCGGCCAGCCTGCAGCTGGAGATCACCGAAACCTTCGTGATGAGCCAGAAGGAAGAGGCCCTGCCGATCCTCCAGGCGCTCAAGGAACTCGGCCTGCAGCTGGCGATCGACGACTTCGGCACCGGCTATTCGTCGCTGAGCTACCTCAAGCGCCTGCCCATCGACATCCTGAAGATCGACCAGTCGTTCGTCGCCGGCCTGCCGGACGACCCCAACGACGCCGCCATCACCCGCGCGATCATCGCCCTCGGCCGCAGCATGCAGCTGACGGTGATCGCCGAGGGCGTGGAAACCCCGGCGCAGCAGCACTTCCTCGCCCACGAGGGCTGCCAGCAGATCCAGGGTTTCCTGATCGGCCCGCCGATGCCTGCGGCACAGTTCGCCGCGCGCTTCCTGCAGACCAGTCCGGCCCTTGGCGTCAGCGCGCCGGCATCGCTATAATCGCCGCGCCCTGCTGCGCAGCCCCACCGCGCAATGCACGGCACCCTGGAGAGGACGCCAGCCGGCCTCGCCGAATGATCTGGATGGATGCCACGGAGGCGCCAGCCAGCACGCGGGCCTATAGCTCAGTTGGTCAGAGCAGGCGACTCATAATCGCTTGGTCGCAGGTTCAAGTCCTGCTGGGCCCACCACCTCCCTTCTTCGCCGCTCTGGCGGATGACGCGCATGGCGGCCGTGAGGCATGCGATGCCCGATTTTCTCCTGCATCTCTCCTACTGGGACTGGCTGGCCTTCGGCACCCTGCTGCTGATCCTCGAGGTCTTCGGCACCGGCGGCTACCTGCTGTGGACCGGCGTCGCCGCCGCCTGCGTCGGCCTGCTCACCTTCCTGCTCCCCGGCCTGCACTGGACCCTGCAGTACCTGCTGTTCGGCGTGCTGTCGATCCTCACCGCGGTGCTCTGGTGGCGCCGCCAGCGCGCCGCTGGCAAGAGTGGCGACCAGCCCGGCCTCAACCGGCGCGGCAGCGAGCTGCTCGGCCGCCGCTTCGTCCTGCACGAGGCGATCGTCGAGGGGCGCGGCAAGATCCGCGTCGGCGACAGCGTCTGGCTGGTCAGCGGCCCGGCACTGCCGGCCGGCAGCGAGGTGCGGGTGGTCGGCCAGGACGGCGTGGTGCTGCAGGTCGAACCGGCCTGACTCCGCCGCCGTCCGGCGGCGTGGCGGGAACCCGCTGGCACCGGCAGGAGTCTGAATGAACAGGATTTCCCCTTTCATTCAGGAGTTGCCCATGCGCCGTGCCCTGCTGTTCGCGTCCCTCGTCATCCTGCCCGCCGCCGGTGCCCTGGGCGGTCACCGCGGGCATGACGTGAACATCGGCTGGGAGGAAGTCGCCACCTCAGCCGGCGTCTCCGCATCGCTGTACTCGACCTTCAAGGACGAGAAGATCGTGATCGCCGCCCAGGACGACGCCTCCAGCTTCATCGCCAGCGGCGGTGCCATTCGCGGCGCCTACCTGGAGGCGGCGCTGCAGCGGATCCGCCGCGACCACCCCGACCTGCAGGCCAGCGACGAGCAGCTGGCTGGCGCGATCCTCGCCGGCGCGGGGGATGACGCCGCCCGCTGAGCCCGCCGCAGAAACGACAAAGCCGCCCACGGGCGGCTTTGTCGTTCAGCACTGCCGAATCACTCCTGGTACGCCTCCATCGGCACGCAGGAGCAGAACAGGTGGCGATCGCCGTAGACGTTGTCGACCCGGTTGACCGCCGGCCAGTACTTGAACGCGCGGGTATGCGCGCTCGGCGTCACCGCCTCGGCGATGCTGTAGGGGCGGTCCCAGGCACCGGTGACGTCGGCCAGGGTGTGCGGCGCGTGCCGGAGCGGGTTGTTGTCCGCCGGCCACTCGCCGGACTCGACCCGGGCGATCTCGGCGCGGATGCCCAGCATGGCCTCGACGAAGCGATCCAGCTCGGCCTTCGACTCGCTCTCGGTGGGTTCGATCATCAGCGTGCCGGGCACCGGGAAGGACATGGTCGGTGCATGGAAGCCGTAGTCCATCAGCCGCTTGGCGACGTCCTCCTCGCCGATCCCGGTGGCCGCCTTGAGCGGGCGCAGGTCGATGATGCACTCGTGCGCCACCCGGCCGTTGCGGCCGCTGTAGAGCACCGGATAGGCCTCGCCCAGGCGCGCGGCCAGGTAGTTGGCGTTGAGGATCGCCACCTCGGTGGCCTCCTGCAGCTGCGGGCCCATCAGGGCGATGTACATCCAGCTGATCGGCAGGATGCTGGCGCTGCCCCAGGGCGCGGCGCTGACCGCGCCGTTGCCGGCCAGCGGGCCGTCCAGCTCGACCACCGGGTGGTTGGCGAGGAACGGCGCCAGGTGCGCCTTGACGCCGATCGGGCCCATGCCCGGACCGCCGCCGCCGTGCGGGATGCAGAAGGTCTTGTGCAGGTTCATGTGCGACACGTCGGCACCGATGTCGGCCGGGCGGCTGAGGCCGACCTGGGCGTTGAGGTTGGCGCCGTCCATGTACACCTGGCCGCCCTGGGCGTGCACCAGCGCGCAGATCTCGCGGATACCCTCCTCGAACACGCCGTGGGTCGAGGGATAGGTGATCATCAGGCAGGACAGCCGCTCGCCGGCCGCCGCGGCCTTGGCGCGCAGGTCGTCGATATCGACGTTGCCGGTCTTGTCGCAGGCCACCACCACCACCTGCAGGCCGGCCATGCTGGCGGTGGCCGGGTTGGTGCCGTGCGCCGAGGCGGGAATCAGGCAGATGTCGCGCTGCGTCTCGCCGCGGCTCCGGTGGTAGTGCTGGATCGCCAGCAGACCGGCGTACTCGCCCTGCGCGCCGGAGTTGGGCTGCATGCTGATGGCGTCGAAACCGGTGATGGCGCACAGCCAGTCTTCCAGTTCGCCGATCATCCGCTGGTAGCCGCGGGCCTGCTCGCGCGGCACGAAGGGGTGCAGGCTGGCGAACTCGGGCCAGCTGACCGGGATCATCTCGCTGGTGGCGTTGAGCTTCATGGTGCAGGAGCCGAGCGGGATCATCGCCTGGTTGAGGGCGAGGTCGCGCCCCTCCAGCTGGCGCAGGTAGCGCAGCATCTCGGTCTCGCTGTGGTGGCTGTTGAACACCGGATGCTCGAGGAAGCCCGAGGTGCGCGCCAGCGCGGCGGGAATGCCGGCGGGCAGCCCGGCGTCGTCGGCCAGCGCGGCGAGGTCGATGCCATGGTCGGCGCCGAGGAAGATCTGCACCAGCTGGGCGACGGTGTCCAGGCTGCAGGTCTCGTCGAGGCTGAGACCGAGCTGGCCGCGGCCGAGAATGCGCAGGTTGATCCGCGCCGCCGCGGCGCTCGCCAGGATCGCCTCCTGGGCGCCGCCGACCTCGAGGGTCAGGGTGTCGAAGAACTGCCGGTTGCGGCGGGCGATGCCGCCCTGCTCGAGCGCCGCGGCGAGGATCGCGGTGAGCCGCTGCACCCGTCCGGCGATGCGCTTGAGCCCCGCCGGACCGTGGTACACGGCGTAGAAGCCGGCCATGTTGGCCAGCAGCGCCTGCGCGGTGCAGATGTTGGAGTTGGCCTTCTCGCGGCGGATGTGCTGCTCGCGGGTCTGCAGCGCCATGCGCAGGGCGACGTTGCCGCGCGCATCCTTGGACACACCGATGATGCGCCCGGGCATGGCGCGCTTGAACTCGTCGCGGCAGGCGAAGAAGGCCGCATGCGGGCCACCGTAGCCCATCGGCACGCCGAAGCGCTGGGCGCTGCCCAGGGCGATGTCAGCGCCCAGCTCGCCGGGCGGGGTGAGCAGCAGCAGGGCGAGCAGGTCGCAGGCCACGCAGGCCAGCGCCTGCTGGGCGTGCAGCTGCTCGATCAGCGGACGCAGGTCGCGGATCTCGCCGTGGCTGTCGGGATACTGCAGCAGCGCGCCGAACACCTGGTGCTGGCCGAGGCTGTCCGGGCTGTCGATCACCAGCTCGAAGCCGAAACCGGCGGCGCGGGTCTGCAGCACGGAGATGGTCTGCGGATGGCAGTTCTCGTCGACGAAGAAGCGGTTGCTGGCGCTCTTCGCCACCCGACGGGCCATGGCCATCGCCTCGGCGGCGGCGGTGGCCTCGTCGAGAAGCGAGGCGCCGGCCAGCTCGAGGCCGGTGAGGTCGCAGGTCAGCTGCTGGAAGTTGAGCAGCGCCTCCAGACGGCCCTGGGAGATCTCCGGCTGGTAGGGGGTATAGGCGGTGTACCAGCCCGGATTCTCCAGCACGTTGCGCAGGATCACCGGCGGGGTGTGGGTGCCGTAGTAGCCCATGCCGATCAGGCTGGTCCAGCACTGGTTCTCTTCGGCGTAGCTGCGCAGGCGGGCCAGCGCGGCCTGCTCGTCGAGGGCCGCGGGCAGGGCCAGCGGGCCGTCCAGACGGATCGCCGGCGGCACGGTCTGACTGATCAGCTCGGCGCGGTCGGCGACGCCCAGGGCGTCGAGCATCGCGCGCTGTTCGGCGGCGTCGGGGCCGAGGTGACGATGGAGGAAGGCTTCGGGCTGCAGCAGGTCGCTGGGGCGGGACATTGCACGAACTCCGGAACTGGGGTCCGACCGCGACGGCAGCCGGACGAGGATGAGCGCGGAGCTGGCGGCCCGCCGGCAGCGGCCCGGGCCACCAGCAGGAGCAGGATCAGGCGTCGCAGCTGGCCTGGTAGGCGGCGGCGTCGAGCAGCTGGTCGAGGTCAGCGACGCTGGCCGGCTTGAGCTTGAAGAACCAGGCGCCGTAGGGATCGCTGTTGACGCTTTCCGGCGCGTCGGCCAGCGCCTCGTTGACGGCGATGACCTCGCCGGCCAGCGGCGCGTAGATGTCCGAGGCGGCCTTCACGGACTCCACCACGCCGGCCGCATCGCCGGCAGCGAGGGCCTTGCCGACTTCCGGCAGCTCGACGAAGACCACATCGCCCAGTGCCTCCTGGGCATGATCGGTGATGCCCACGGTGACGCTGCCGTCGGCTTCGAGACGGGCCCATTCGTGGCTGGAGGCGTAACGCAGTTCGGCGGGGACATTGCTCATGATTGTAATCCTTGGAGAAGTTGGGCGCGGAGCGCCGGCAATGTTGCAGTTCTAGCGGGGCCAGCGACCGCCGCTCAGATGAGCGGCTTGCCGTGGCGGACAAAATTCGGTTTCACCACCCGGACCGGGTACCACTTGCCGCGGATCTCGACCTCGGCGCGCTCGCCGGTGCCGGCCGGTACGCGGGCCAGGGCGATCGACTTGCCAAGGGTCGGCGAGAAGCTGCCACTGGTGATCTCGCCCTCGCCGAGTCCGGCGACGCGCACTACCTGGTGGGCGCGCAGCACGCCGCGCTCCTCCAGCACCAGACCGACCAGCTTGCTTTCCGCACCGCCGCCGGCGCGCTGCGCCTCGAGGGCGCTGCGGCCGATGAAATCGCGCGCGGCCGGTTCCCAAGCCACCGTCCAGGCGAGGTTGGCCGCCTGCGGCGTCACCGTCTCGTCCATGTCCTGGCCGTAGAGGTTGAGACCCGCTTCCAGACGCAGGGTATCACGGGCACCGAGGCCGGCCGGGGCGATGCCCGCGCCCACCAGCTCGTTGAAGAAGCCCGGCGCCTCGGCGGCCGGCAGGATGATTTCCAGACCGTCCTCGCCAGTGTAGCCAGTGCGGGCGATGAACCACTCGCCCAGCGCCAGGCCATGGAACGGCTTGAGTTCGCGTACCAGCGCGGCGCGCGCCGGGCTGAGCAGCTCGAGGCAGCGCTCGATGGCGTGCGGCCCCTGCACGGCGAGCATGGCCAGTTCCGGGCGCTCGGCGAGCTCGACGGCGAAGCCCTCGGCCTGCGCCTGCAGCCAGGCGAGGTCCTTGTCGCGGGTGGCGGCATTGACCACCAGGCGATAGCCCGGAGCGGTGCGATAGACGATCAGGTCGTCGATCACCCCGCCGGCGGCGTTGAGCATCACGCTGTACAGGGCCTTGCCGACCGCGTCCAGACGCGCCACGTCGTTGGCCAGCAGGCGGCGCAGATACTCCCCGGCCTGCACGCCGGCGACGTCGACCACGGTCATGTGCGAGACATCGAAGACCCCGCAGTCGCTGCGCACCTGATGGTGCTCCTCGACTTGCGAACCGTAGTGCAGCGGCATGTCCCAGCCGCCGAAATCGACCATCTTGGCGCCAAGCGCCACGTGCAGATCATGGAGGGGCGTACGCAGTCCCATGGGATCTCCTTGCGAGCGTCGAATCGCGCGCATTGTAGCCCCGCGGAGGGAAACTGACACGCACACAGGTCGGACGCGATGTTGCAGGCGCCGCGCGGCTCAGCCGTAGCGGCGTGCCGAGCGGCGGATCAGGCCGATCACCGGCAGCAGGCCGACCAGCACCAGGGTCAGCGCCGGCAGCGCGGCGCGCGCCCACTCGCCCTCGCTGGTCATCTCGAACACCCGCACCGACAGGGTGTCCCAGCCGAACGGGCGCATCAACAGGGTCGCCGGCATCTCCTTGAGCACGTCGACGAACACCAGCAGCGCGGCGCTCAGCGTGCCCGGCACCATCAGCGGCAGGTAGATCCGGCGGAACAGCGCCACGCCGCCGACGCCGAGGCTGCGCGAGGCCTCCGGCAGCGACGGGCGGATGCGTCCCAGGCTGCTTTCCAGCGGGCCGTGGGCGACCGCCATGAAACGGATCAGGTAGGCCAGCAGCAGCGCGCCGAGGCTGCCCAGCAGCAGCGGCTTGCCGGCGCCGCCGAGGCTGGCCGACAGCGGGATCACCAGCTGCCGATCCAGCCAGCTGAAGGCCAGCATGATCGACACCGCCAGCACCGAGCCGGGCAGCGCGTAGCCGAGGTTGGCCAGGCCGACCAGCGCCTGCATGCGCCGGGTCGGCGCCTGGCGCCGGGCGAAGGCCAGCAGCATGGCCAGCGCCACGGTGATCAGCGCCGCCAGGGCGCCGAGGTAGAGGGTGTGCAGGATCAGACCGACGTAGCGCTCGTCGAGGTCGAAGCGCCCGCGCTGCCAGAACCAGACCAACAGCTGCAGCAGCGGCACGACGAAGGCACAGGCGAACACCAGGCCGCACCAGGCGCTGGCGGCCAGCGCCCTGGCGCCACGCAGGTGGTACAGCGGCGCGCTGCGCGCCCGTTCGTTGCCGGGCCGGCTGGCGCCGCGCGAGCGACGCTCGGCCCAGAGCAGCAGCATCACCGCCAGCAGCAGCAGGCTGGCCAGCTGGGTGGCGCTGGACAGGCTGTAGAAGCCGTACCAGGTCTTGTAGATCGCGGTGGTGAAGGTATCGAAGTTGAACACCGACACCGCGCCGAAGTCGGCCAGCGTCTCCATCAGCGCCAGCGCCAGCCCGGCGCCGATGGCCGGCCGGGCCACCGGCAGGGCCACCTTCCAGAACGCCTGCCAGGGCGACAGGCCGAGCACCCGCGCCGCCTCCATCAGGCCGCGGCCCTGGGCGAGGAAGGCGGTGCGCGCCAGCAGGTAGACGTAGGGGTAGAACACCAGCACCAGCACCAGGATCACCCCGCCGGTGGAACGCACCCGCGGCAGGCGCAGGCCGCTGCCGAACCACTCGCGCAGCAGGCTCTGCACCGGCCCGGCGAAGTCGAGCAGGCCGACGAAGACGAAGGCCAGCACGTAGGCCGGGATGGCGAAGGGCAGCATCAGCGCCCAGTCCAGCCACTTGCGCCCGGGGAACTCGCACAGCGTGGTGAGCCAGGCCAGGCTGACGCCCAGCAGGGTCACGCCGAAACCGACGCCGAGCAGCAGGCTCAAGGTATTGCCGAGCAGGCGCGGCATCTGGGTGTCCCACAGGTGACTCCAGATCTCGCCGTCCACCTCGCCCCAGCTCAGCAGCAGGACGCTGAGCGGCAGCAGGACCAGGGCGGCAATGGCGGCGGCGAGGGGATACCAGCGGCGTTGGGCGGAATGGGCCACGCAGACTCCTAGGCGGACAGAAACGCGGGTACGCCAGCCAATGCAAGACTCGTGCACAGGCGCCCCGGCCAAACGAAAACGCCCCGGCTGGCGGCCGGGGCGTCGAGTATAACCAAAGGCAGGCGGCAATCAGTTCCAGCCGGCGCGATCCATCAGGCGGATCGCCTCGGCCTGGCGCTTGCCGGCCACTTCGACCGGGATGCTGTCGGCCTTGAAGCTGCCCCAGGCGGCCACTTCGGCGGAAGGCTCGACCTTCGGGTTGGCCGGATACTCCTGGTTGATGCCGGCGAACATGCCCTGGGCTTCCTCGCTGGTCATCCACTCGAGCAGCTTCTGCGCGGCCTCGGCGTGCGGGGCGTGCTTGGTCACGCCGGCGCCGGCGAGGTTGACGTGCACGCCGCGGTCGGCCTGGTTCGGCCAGAACAGCCTGGCCTTGAGGTCCGGCTGCTGCTTGTGCAGGCGGCCGTAGTAGTAGGTGTTGACGATGCCGACGTCGCACTGGCCGGCGTCGATGGCCTGGATCAGCGCGGTGTCGTCGGCGAACGGATCGGTGGCCAGATTGGCGACCCAGCCCTTGAGGATCGCCTCGGTCTTCTCGGCGCCGTGGGTCTCGATCAGGGTGGCGGTCAGCGACTGGTTGTAGACCTTCTTCGCCGAACGCAGGCACAGGCGGCCTTCCCAGTTCTTGTCGGCCAGCGCCTCGTAGCTGGACAGCTCTTGCGGCTTGACCCGCTCGGTGGAGTAGACGATGGTCCGCGCACGCAGCGACAGGCCGGTCCAGGCGCCGGTGCTGGAGCGGTACTGGCTGGGGATGTTGGCGTCGATGGCCGCGGACTTGAGCGGCTTGAGCACGCCTTCCTGCTCGGCCTGCCAGAGGTTGCCGGCGTCCACGGTGATCAGCAGGTCGGCCGGGGTGTTCTCGCCTTCGGCCTTCAGGCGCGCCAGCAGCGGAGCTTCCTTGTCGGTGATGAACTTGACCTGGACGCCGGTCTTGGCAGTGTACTGGTCGAACACCGGCTTGATCAGCTCGTCGATGCGCGCCGAGTAGACCACGACCTCGTCGGCGGCCTGCACGGAACCGGCCAGGGTGGTCAGCGCCAGGGCTGCCAGGAGCTTCTTGTTTGCCTGCATGGAACACGCCTCGTAGGGGGTTGAGTTGGGCAAATGATAGTAACTAGCATTTGCCTTCACAACCCCGCCGCGCATCCTCAGGCACGCATGCGTTGCGCCACGTCAAGGGTTCCGCTCCGCGCCAGCGCGGGCAGGTCGCCGGACAGCCCCAGCGCCTGGCGCACGAACAGGCCCTTGGCCTCGTGATGGCCGTCCATCAGGCGCAGGCCGGCGTTGCGCAGCCAGCGCAGCGGCAGCCGGTCGGTCTGGAACAGCCGCTCGAAGCCCTCCATCGCCGCCATCATCGCCAGGTTGTGCGGCATGCGCCGGCGCTCGAAGCGGCCGAGCACGCGCGGGTCGGCGAGGTTCTCGCCGCGCGCACGGGCGTGCAGCAGCACCTCGGCCAGGGTCGCGGCGTCGAGGAAGCCGAGGTTGACCCCCTGCCCGGCCAGCGGATGGATGACGTGGGCGGCGTCGCCGATCAGCGCCAGGCCCGACTCGACGTAACGCTTGGCGTGGCGCTGGCGCAGCGGGATGCACAGGCGCGGATCGACCGCCAGCACCGCACCCAGGCGCTGCTCGAAGGCGCGGCCCAGGGCGGCGGCGAAGGCGGCATCGTCCAGCGCCATCAGGCGCTCGGCCTCGGCCGGGGTGCACGACCAGACGATCGAGCACCAGTGACGGTCGCCGTCGCGCTCGAGCGGCAGGAAGGCCAGCGGGCCGTCGTCGGTGAAGCGCTGCCAGGCGGTGGCCTGGTGAGGTTTCTCACAACGCACGCTGGTGACGATGGCCTGGTGCAGGTAGTCCCACTCGCGGGTGGCGCAGCCGGCCAGGCGGCGCACCGCCGAGTTGGCACCGTCGGCGGCGACCAGCAGCGGCGCGCGCAGCTCGCGGCCGTCAGCCAGTTGCAGCAGCCAGCCGCCGGCGGAGCGGCGCAGCTGCTCGAGACGGGCATGGGCCAGCAGCTCGATGCCGCTGTCCTGCAGGCGCTCGAGCAGGGCGTCCTGCACCACGCGGTTCTCGACGATATGGCCGAGCACCTCGGCGTGCACACTGGCGGCGGAGAAGTGGATCTGCCCGGTGCCCGAGCCGTCCCACACCTGCATCGCCGTGTAGGGCGTGGCGCGCCGCGCGGCGATGCCGTCCCAGGCGCCCAGGCGGGCGAGGATGCGCCGGCTGGCCTCGGACAGCGCGCTGACCCGCGGCTCGAAGGCGGCGGCGGGATCGAAGGGCGCCGCGACCAGCGGCCCGCCGTCGACCAGCTGGATGCGCAGGCCGCTGTCCTCGAGGGCCAGCGCCAGGGTGCTGCCGACCATGCCGGCGCCGACGATGATCAGGTCTGCGTGCATCTTTGCTCCTCGCGCCCCGCCGCGGCGGGGCCGGTTCAGAAGGTGGAGGCCGACAGGCTCAGGGCCGGGTGCCGAGGCCCATGGCCTGACGGGCGAACCAGCGCTTGCCAGCCGGCCACAGCTCCAGGCCGAGCAGGCCGAGGCTGCGCGCAACGGCCAGCGGCGCCCGGGCGTTGGAGAACAGCCGGGTGACCTTGTCGGAAAAGCCCACGGTCAGCTGCTGATCCAGGCGCTGGCCAGCCAGATAGCCCTGCAGCTGGCCCAGATCGCCCAGCCGCGCGCCATCCTGCAGCAGGCTTTGCGCCAGCGCCATGACGTCGCGCAACGACAGGTTGTATCCCTGGCCGGCGATCGGGTGCAGGCCGTGGGCGGCGTTGCCGAGCACCACCAGATGGCTGCGCACCTGCTCCTCGGCCTCGAGCAGCGCCAGCGGGTAGCTGTGCCGCGCGCCGACCCGGACGAAGGCGCCCAGGCGGTAGCCGAAGGCCTGCTGCAGCTCGGCGAGGAAGGCGCGCTCGTCGAGCGCCGCCAGGCGCGCGGCGTCGGCGTCCGGGCGGGTCCAGACCAGCGCGCAGCGGTTGTCCGGCAGCGGCAGCAGGGCCATCGGCCCGTCGCTGGTGAAGCGCTCGAAGGCCTCGCCGCCGTGGGGCTGGCTGGGGGTGACGTTGGCGATCAGCGCGGTCTGCCCGTAGGGCGTGCGGCGCACCTGGATGCCCAGCTGCTGGCGCAGGTCGGAGCGGCCGCCGTCGGCCAGCACCAAGAGCTCGCAGTCCAGCGGACTGCCGTCGTCGAGGGTCAGGCGGTAGCCGCCGGCCTGCGCCTGCGCTGCGGCGACCCGCGCCGGGCAGCGCCAGTCGAGGGTGTCGCGGTGCAGCGCCTGCCACAGACAGTGGCCGAGCCAGGCGTTCTCCACCACGTAGCCGAGCGCCGGCACGCCTTCTTCTTCGGCGGACAGGCGCGCGGCGGCGAAGCGGCCGCGCTCGGAAACGTGAATGCGGGTGATCGCCTCGGCGCGCTCGGCGATCGCCGGCCACAGGCCGAGGCGTTCGTAGATCAGCCGGGTGCCCCAGGACAGCGCCGAACAGCGCGCGTCGTAGCTGGGCTGGAAGCCGTCGCCGGGGGCGTAGGGCTCGATCAGGCTGATCTGCCAGCCGCGCGCCGCGACACCGCCCTGCTGCAGGGCCAGAGCCAGGCTGGCGCCGACCAGGCCGCCGCCGACGATGGCGATGCGGCCGCTGCCGGCCGGTCCACTGCAGCCCATGGCCTCAGACCGCCTGGCTGCGCGCAGCAGCCATCAGGGCCTCGATCTCGGCCACCGACTTGGGCACGCCACCGGTGAGGATACGGCAGCCCTCGGCGGTGACCACCACGTCGTCCTCGATGCGCACGCCGATGCCGCGCCAGCGCTCCTCCACCGCCTCGTTGTCGTGGGCGATGTAGATGCCCGGCTCGACGGTCATGCACATGCCCGGCTCCAGCTCGCGCCACACCCCGCCGATCTTGTAGTCACCGACGTCGTGCACGTCCATGCCCAGCCAGTGGCCGGCACGGTGCATGTAGAACGGCTTGTAAGCCTCGCGCTCGATCAGTTCGTCGACCTCGCCGGCCAGCAGGCCGAGTTCGACCAGCCCGGCGACGATGACCCGCACGGTGGCCTCGTGGGCCTCGTTCCAGTGGCGGCCGGGGGCGATGTAGTGGAAGGCTTCCAGGTTGGCCTTGAGCACCAGCTCGTAGATGGCCTTCTGCTCGGGCGAGAAGCGGCCGTTGACCGGGAAGGTGCGGGTGATGTCGCTGGCGTAGCAGTCGATCTCGCAGCCGGCGTCGATCAGCACCAGGTCGCCGTCGTGCAGCGGCGCGTCGTTCTCGCGGTAGTGGAGGATGCAGGCGTTGCGGCCGCCGGCGACGATCGAGCCGTAGGCCGGCATCTTCGCCCCGCCCTTGCGGAACTCGTAGTCCAGCTCGGCCTCGAGGTGGTACTCGTGCAGCCCGGGGCGGCTGGCCTGCATGGCACGCACGTGGGCGCGCGCCGAGATGTCGGCGGCGACCTGCATCACCTCGACCTCGGCGGCGCTCTTGAACAGGCGCATCTCGTGCAGCAGGTGGTCGAGGGCGACGAATTCGCTGGGCGGCGTGGCGCCCTGGCGCGCACGGCTGCGGATGGTGTTGAGCCAGCCGACCAGCTGGCGGTCGAACTCGGGGCTGGCGCCCATCGCGTAATAGACCCGCGAGCGGCCCTCGATCAGGCCGGGGAGGATCTCGTCGATGGCGTCAATGGGGAAGGCGTTGTCGGCGCCATAGCTGCGCATCGCGCCGTCCTGTCCGGCGCGCAGGCCGTCCCACAGCTCGCGCTCGGGGTTGCGCTCGCGGCAGAACAGCACGTACTCGCCGTGCTCGCGGCCGGGGATCAGCGCCAGCACCGCCTCCGGCTCGGGAAAGCCGGTGAGGTACTGGAAGTCGCTGTCCTGGCGATAGGTCTGCTCGACGTCGCGGTTGCGGATCTGCACCGGCGCGGCCGGCAGCAGGGCGATGCTGCCCGGGGCCATCTGCTGCATCAGCGCCTGGCGACGGCGGGCGTACTCGGACTGGGCGATACGGATCATGGACGCGCCTCTCGACGGCTATGCGGTTCGGTTCAGTGCAGGGACGGCTTGGCGTCGGCGGCCGGCTTGACCGGCAGGCCGCCGCACTCGCTGAGCAGCAGCAGGGGGGCGACGCGCATGTACTCCATCACCTCCATGTAGTCGTTCTCGCCGTCCTCGGATTCCTCCAGCGACTCCTCGATGCGGGCGATGGCGGCCAGATCCTCGAGCACCTCGTTGGCGTCAGCGGACAGCTTGCCCTGACGAGCGGTCAGGCCGAAGCCAGCGAGGAAGCCCTGGCACCACTGGCCGAGAGCCCGGGCACGCTCGGCCAGCGGCGCCTCGTCGGCGGGCAGCAGCAGCACCAGCGACAGCTCGCCGCCTTCCAGGTCGCTCCTGACCATCTCCTGCAGGCCGACGAGCGCCTGACGCAGACGCTCGTCGGGGGCGGCATCGAGCACTTCGGCGGCGGCCGCCAGCCACAGGTCGGCATCGAAGCCGGCGCCGGCGCAGGTGCGGCCGAGCAGCAGGCCGTGCAGCTCGGCGGGCGATGCGCTCTGGCCGGCGGCGCTGAGCATGGCGGAAAAGGCGGAATAGGCGGAGGCGGGAAGGCTCATGACGGGACTGGACTACCGGAGAAAAGACGGAGGATCGTGGGCCAATCCTAGCACCGGCGCGCCGTTCAAGACCATCTGCGAACCAGATCCGGGCGCCGGGGGTGTGGTTGTGATGTATAGTTTCCAGACCTACCCGCGCCTGAGCGACAGCCCATGGAAGACCCCGACCTCGACCTCCTGACGGCCAGGATCGACCAGCTGATCCAGCTCAACGAACGGTTGCGCACGGAGAACCGCCGGCTGCGCGACAGCGAGCGCCACTGGCGCGAGGAGCGCGCGCGGCTGGTCGAGCAGAACGAATTGGCCCGGCATACGGTCGAATCGATGATTTCGCGCCTCAAGGCCCTGGAGCAGGACTCATGACCCAGCCGCAGACCGTAACCGTGCACATCCTCGACAAGGAATACCCCATCGCCTGTCCGCCGCAGCAGCGCGCCAATCTGGAAAGCGCCGCGCGCTACGTGGACGGCAAGATGCGCGAGATCCGCAACAGCGGCCGGGTGATCGGCGCCGACCGCATCGCCGTGCTCGCCGCGCTGAACATCGCCCACGAGCTGCTGCAGCAGCAGAACGCCGGCGAGAGCGGCAGCGGGCAGACCCGCGAGAAGGTCCGCGCGCTGCTCGACAGGGTAGACCGTGCCCTGCACGAGGAGCCGGCAGACCAACGGCAGGGATGACAAGCGCGGAGATTGCGGTACACTCTGCCCCAAGCTCCCTGGTGTGTTGGCCAGTCGGTACGTCCCTGAGCCGATTCACTTAACCCGGGGGCTGCACTCTGAAGCCGGTGCGCATGTCCGCCTGACGGAAAGCCTTAACGCTTCTTGCAGCCTCCACCTTGAACTTTCGGGTTCAAGGGCCACCCCGACAGCGGCACTTCGGGGAGTCACTATCCTTCCGGACCTGGCCAGATGCCGGGTCCGCGGCAGCCACGGCTGCCCTGCCCCGCCACTGTCGCCCGCGATCGCCAGCGGCATCCCGGGCCGGCGACCCCGACCGGAGTGTCAGTCCCGCCATGATCCACGCCGACCAGCTGTCCCGTCCCGCGCTGCGCCGCAAGCTGCGCGAATGCCGGCGCGCGCTCAGCCCGCAGCAGCAGCGCCAGGCCGCCCGCGACCTGTACCGCCAGTTGGCCCAGCATCCGCTGTTCCGCCGCGCCCGCCACATCGCGCTGTACCTGCCCAACGATGGCGAGATCGATCCGTTCCTGCTGCGCCAGGCCGCCCAGCGGCTCGGCAAGCAGGTGTACCTGCCGCTGCTGGCGCACTGGCCACGTACCCACATGGTGTTCCAGCGTCTGGAAGCCGGCGAGAAGCTGCGCCGCAACCGTTTCCGCATTCCCGAGCCGCAGCCGCGCCCGGCCCGTCAGCGCCGGCCGTGGGCGCTCGACCTGCTGCTGCTGCCGCTGGTCGGCTTCGATGACACGGGTGGCCGCCTGGGCATGGGCGGCGGCTTCTACGACCGCGCGCTGGCCTACCGTCTGCGCCACCGCAACTGGCAGAAACCGGTGCTGCTCGGCCTGGCGCACGCCTGCCAGCAGGTCGACCGCCTGCCGCTGGAAAGCTGGGATGTGCCGCTGCACGCGACCGTCACCGACCGCGGCTGGCATGCCGGCTGTCGGCGCGAGGAACTGGAAGAGGCGCGCGCCAGCCGCGCACGCGCGGTCAGGCGCTGAGTCCACACACTCGTCAGCCGGACGGCAGAGCGCGCGGCAAGGATCGGGAAATCAGCGCTGCTGGCTGATCGGCGCGGCCGGCAGGTCGCCGGACTTCGGCCACAGGCTCTGCGCGTAGGTGGTGGTGACCACGCCCAGACCGAACAGGAACACCAAGACCCACAGCATGTCGGGCTTCTTGCGGTACATCGATTGCCCCCCTGAAAAGGCAAGCCTGAGGTGCGAACCGCCGGCGCCTCTGCGGGCGACCTGACGTACGACTTTCGTCAAGCGGCGCATTCTCCGGCAATGCCGCCTGCCATGCAATTCACTTCCCGCACCGGCGGTCGACAAATCCCCGGCGTGTCGGCGGACGCACACCCGCGGTGTGAACGCCGCCACGCCGCGGGGTGCACTCAGCCCGGACGCGGCGCGTAGGCGAACACGTCGGCACGCATCTGGTGGACATCCATGCCGGCCTCGACCAGCGCGTCCAGCGTGCCATAGACCATCGCCGGCGAGCCGCTGGCGTACACGTGCAGGCCGCGCAGATCGGCGAAGTCCGCGCACACCGCCTGGTGCAGCAGGCCGCAGCGGCCGCTCCAGCCGTCGTCCGGCTGCGCATCGCTGGCGATCTGATGGAGGAACAGGTTGGGCAACTGCCGCCACTCCTGCCATACCGGCAGACGGTAGAAGTCCTGCGGGCGACGCACGCCCAAGTACAGGTGCACCGGATGGGCGAAACCGGCGGCGCGGCAGTGCTCGATCAGGCTGTGCATCTGCGCCAGCCCGGTGCCGGCGGCGAGCAGCAGCAGCGGCCCGTCGGGCAGCTCGGCCAGGTGACAGTCGCCGAACGGCAGCTGGACTCGCGCCAGACCGTCGGCGCGGATGCCGTCGAGCAGCGCGCGGGTGCCCTCGTCGCGGACGAGGATGTGCAGTTCCAGCTCGCGTCCGGCGTGCGGCGCCGAGGCGATCGAGAAGGCCGCCGGGCGGCCCTCTGCGCGCTCGAGCAGCAGGTACTGGCCGGCGTGGTAGCGCGGCGGCTTGCCGGCCGGCGCACGCAGGCGGACACGGAACACGTCGCCGCCGACCGCCTCGCAGGCCACCAGCTGGCAGGCCAGCTGGCGCACCGGCAGCTGCCCGGGAGCCAGCACGCCGTCCCAGTGCAGCACGCAGTCTTCCAGCGGTTCGGCGAGGCAGGTGAACAGCTCGCCATGGTCGAGCTCGGCGCCCTGCTGGCGCACGCGGCCTTCCACCAGCAACGCGGCGCAGACATGGCAGTTGCCGTTGCGGCAGCTTTGCGGGCAGTCGAAACCGAGGCGGCGCGCGCCTTCGAGGATACGCTCGCCGGGCAGCAGTTCCAGGCTCAAGCCGGAGGGTTGCAAGGTGATTCGCATCAGTCGATTCCCAAACTGGCCCACAGTTCGTCCACCCGCCTGACCGCCGCCGGGTCGCGCTCGATCGCCCGGCCCCATTCGCGGTCGGTCTCGCCCGGCCACTTGTGGGTGGCATCCAGACCCATCTTCGAGCCGAGGCCGGACACCGGTGAGGCGAAGTCGAGGTAGTCGATCGGCGTGTTGTCGATCAGTACCGTGTCGCGCGAAGGGTCCATGCGCGTGGTGATCGCCCAGATCACGTCGTTCCAGTCGCGGGCATCGATGTCGTCGTCGGTGACGATGACGAACTTGGTGTACATGAACTGGCGCAGGAACGACCACACGCCGAGCATGACGCGCTTGGCGTGGCCGGGATACTGCTTCTTGATGGTCACCACCGCCATGCGGTAGGAGCAGCCCTCCGGCGGCAGGTAGAAGTCGACGATCTCCGGGAACTGCTTCTGCAGGATCGGCACGAACACCTCGTTGAGCGCCACGCCGAGGATCGCCGGCTCGTCCGGCGGACGGCCGGTGTAGGTGCTGTGGTAGATCGGCTCGCGCCTGTGGGTGATGCGCTCGACGGTGAACACCGGGAAGCGGTCGACCTCGTTGTAGTAGCCGGTGTGGTCGCCGTAGGGACCTTCGTCGGCCATCTCGCCCGGGTAGATGTGGCCCTCGAGGATGATCTCGGCGTAGGCCGGCACCTGCAGGTCCGAACCGATCGCCTTGACCAGTTCGGTGCGCGAACCGCGCAGCAGGCCGGCGAAGGCGTACTCGGAGAGGGTGTCCGGCACCGGGGTCACCGCACCGAGGATGGTCGCCGGGTCGGCGCCGAGCGCCACCGCCACCGGGTACGGCCGCTCCGGGTACTTCTGGCACCACTCGCGATAGTCCAGCGCACCGCCGCGGTGGCTGAGCCAGCGCATGATCACCTTGTTGCGGCCGATCACCTGCTGACGGTAGATGCCGAGGTTCTGCCGTTCCTTGTTCGGCCCCTTGGTGATGGTCAGGCCCCAGGTGATCAGCGGCGCCACGTCGCCCGGCCAGCAGTGCTGCACGGGGATCCTGCCGAGGTCGACGTCGTCGCCCTCGAGCACCACTTCCTGACAGGGCGCGTCCTTGAGCACCTTGGGCGCCATGCTGATGACCTTCTTGAAGATCGGCAGCTTGGACCAGGCATCCTTGAGGCCCCGCGGCGGTTCCGGCTCCTTGAGGAAGGCCAGCAGCTTGCCGATCTCGCGCAGCTCGCCGACGTCCGCGGCGCCCATGCCCAGCGCCACCCGCTTCGGCGTGCCGAACAGGTTGCCGAGCACCGGCATGCTGTGGCCGGTCGGCTGCTCGAACAGCAGCGCCGGCCCCCCCTTGCGCAGGGTGCGGTCGCAGATTTCGGTCATTTCCAGCACGGGCGAGACGGGCACCCGGATGCGCTTGAGTTCGCCTTGCGCCTCCAGTCCGCGGATGAACTCGCGCAGGTCGCGGTACTGCATGCTTGAGCCTCGGGAAGATTCGAAGGGGAGCAAGTCTAGCGCCGAACGGCACCGCTCAGAAACCGCGAGAGGCGCCCTGTAGCGGCGAATTCATGCGCCGCGGCGACCGTGCCACCGGGCAGAAACGACAACGGCCGGAATATCCGGCCGTTATGCGACTCCAGCGGGAAGCGCTTACTTGCGCTTCATCGACTGGAAGAATTCCTCGTTGGTCTTGGTGTCCTTCAGCCGGTCGAGGAGGAATTCGATGGCGGCGATCTCGTCCATCGGATGGAGGATCTTGCGCAGGATCCAGATGCGCTGCAGCTCCTCGTCGCTGGTCAGCAGCTCCTCGCGGCGGGTGCCCGAGCGATTGATGTTGATCGCCGGGAACACGCGCTTCTCGGCGATCTTGCGATCGAGCTGCAGCTCCATGTTGCCGGTGCCCTTGAACTCCTCGTAGATCACCTCGTCCATCTTCGAGCCGGTTTCCACCAGCGCGGTGGCGAGGATGGTCAGGCTGCCGCCTTCCTCGATGTTGCGCGCGGCGCCGAAGAAGCGCTTGGGCTTCTCCAGGGCATGGGCGTCGACACCGCCGGTGAGCACCTTGCCGGAGCTGGGGATCACGGTGTTGTAGGCGCGCGCCAGGCGGGTGATGGAGTCGAGCAGGATGACCACGTCCTTCTTGTGCTCGACCAGGCGCTTGGCCTTCTCGATGACCATCTCGGCGACCTGCACGTGGCGCGCCGGCGGCTCGTCGAAGGTCGAGGCGACCACTTCGCCGCGCACGGTGCGCTGCATCTCGGTCACTTCCTCCGGACGCTCGTCGATCAGCAGGACGATCAGGTAGCACTCGGGGTTGTTGCGGGTGATGTTGGCCGCGATGTTCTGCAGCATGATGGTCTTGCCCGCCTTCGGCGGGGCGACGATCAGGCCGCGCTGGCCCTTGCCGATCGGCGCGCAGAGGTCGATGACCCGGCCGGTGAGGTCTTCCTTGGAGCCGTTGCCGGCCTCCATCTTCAGCCGCTGGTTGGCGAACAGCGGGGTCAGGTTCTCGAACAGAACCTTGTTCTTGGCATTCTCCGGGCGGTCGAAGTTGATGGTGTCGACCTTGAGCAGCGCGAAGTAGCGCTCGCCTTCCTTCGGCGGGCGGATCTTGCCGACGATGGTGTCGCCGGTGCGCAGGTTGAAGCGGCGGATCTGGCTGGGCGACACGTAGATGTCGTCCGGGCCGGCCAGGTAGGAGGAATCCGCGCTGCGCAGAAATCCGAAGCCGTCCTGCAGGATCTCCAGCACGCCGTCCCCGGAGATCTCCTCGCCGCTTTTCGCATGCTTCTTCAGCAGGGCGAAGATGATGTCCTGCTTGCGCGACCGGGCCATGTTCTCCAGGCCCATCTGGTCGGCCATTTCCAGCAGTTCGGGAATCGGCTTTTGCTTGAGTTCGGTCAGGTTCATAGGATGAGGTGCAGGTTGGCGAGAGAAGGAAAGCGTTGCGCTTCGGGAGCCAGGCCACGGGAGGCGGCAGCTTCACGGCGAGAATTCGGGGTGAGATGGCAGCGGCAACGGCATGCAGGGGACAGTCTGATCACGACTGCTGCCCGAATTTAGCACTGCATTCGTCGCAGAGTCTAGCACGCAGGCAGAAAAAACCCCGTCCGGGGACGGGGTTCTGGGCACATCCGGGTCAGATGTTGCTGTCGAGGAAGGCCGCCAGCTGCGACTTGGACAGGGCGCCGACCTTGGTCGCCTCGACGTTGCCGTTCTTGAACAGCATCAGGGTCGGGATGCCGCGCACGCCGAACTTGGCGGGGGTGCCCTGGTTCTCGTCGATGTTCAGCTTGCACACCTTGAGCTTGCCCTGGTAGTCCTTGGCGATCTCGTCCAGCACCGGGGCGATCATCTTGCACGGGCCACACCACTCGGCCCAGTAGTCGACCAGGACCGGGCCGTCGGCCTTGAGCACGTCCTGCTCGAAGCTGGCGTCGGTCACATTGGTGATGAATTCGCTCATGGGGGGTCTCCGTGCTGCGGATGCGAAAAAAGGATGGGCCATGATAGCCCCACTCGCCCGCGACCGGAAGGCGCAGGCGATTGGCATTGGCTATGGCACGCCGCGGCGGCGTCTATGGCCGGGGGGGGGGTGCGCTTGACTACTGTCACCTGCGCCGGTCGCTATTGCTCTATCATGGCAGGATTCCGCCGTTTCACCGCGAGACCGCCCCATGCCGCATACACCCGCCCACGCCTTCCCCCTGATCGCCGCCATCGACATCGGCTCCAACAGCATCCACATGGTGCTGGCGCGGGTCGACCAAGGCGAGATCCGGCTGCTCGAGCGCCTCGGCGAGAAGGTGCAGCTGGCCGCCGGCCTCGACGAGCAGCGCAACCTCGACGAGGCGGCGATGAGTCGCGGCCTCGACTGCCTGCGCCGCTTCGCCCAGCTGATCCAGGGCCTGCCGCAGGGCGCGGTGCGCATCGTCGCCACCAACGCGCTGCGCGAGGCGCGCAACCGCGCGGTGTTCATCCGCCGCGCCGAGGAGCTGCTCGGCCATCAGGTCGAGGTGATCTCCGGGCGCGAGGAAGCGCGCCTGATCCACCTCGGCGTGTCGCACAGCCTGCCGGTGGCCGAGGGCAAGCGCCTGGTGATCGACATCGGCGGCGGCAGCACCGAGTTCATCATCGGCGAGCGCTTCGAGTCGCTGCTGCGCGAGAGCCAGCAGATGGGCTGCGTCAGCTACAGCAAGCGCTTCTTCGCCGACGGCAAGCTCAGCCCGGCGCGCTACGCCCAGGCCTACACCGCGGCGCGCCTGGAGCTGATGGGCTTCGAGCAGGCGCTGCGCCGGCTCGGCTGGCACGAGGCGGTCGGCTCCTCCGGCACCATCCGCGCCATCAGCCAGGCGCTGGTGGCCGGCGGGCAGAGCAGCGGCGAGATCACCCCGGCCGGGCTGGTCTGGCTCAAGCGCAAGATCCTCAAGGCCGACAGCCTAGCCGAGCTGGCCATCGAGGGGGTCAAGCCCGACCGCCAGCCGATCCTGCCGGCGGGCCTGGCGATCCTCGAGGCGACCTTCGACGCCCTCGAGATCCAGTCGATGATCCACGCCGAGGGCGCGCTGCGCGAGGGCGTGCTGTACGACATGATCGGCCGGCAGAGCCACGAGGACGTGCGCGAGCGCACCCTGTCGGCGCTGATGGAGCGCTGCCACGTCGACCTCGAGCAGGCGGCGCGGGTGGAGGCCAAGGCGCTGTCGATCTTCGCCCAGGTCGCCGAACCCTGGGGACTCAACGACGACTGGCACCGCGAGCTGCTCAGCTGGGGCGCCAAGGTGCACGAGATCGGCCTGGACATCGCCCACTACCACTACCACAAGCACGGCGCCTACATCCTCGAGCACGCCGACCTGGCCGGTTTCTCGCGCATCGACCAGCAGATGCTCGCCCTGCTGGTGCGCGGCCACCGCCGCAACATCCCGGTGGAGCGCTTCGCCGAGTTCGGCGAGGAAGGCGAGCGCCTGGTGCGCCTGTGCATAGTGCTGCGCTTCGCCATCCTGTTCCACCACATCCGCGGCACCCAGGAAATGCCCGAGGTGACCTTCCACGCCGGCCCGCGCAGCCTGGAGGCGGTGTTCCCGGCCGGCTGGCTGGCCGCCAACCCGCTGACCGAGGCCGACATCGAGGTCGAGGCGCAGTGGCTGGCGCGGGTCGGCTACCGCCTCAGCGG
Source organism: Pseudomonas oryzae (assembly GCF_900104805.1). NCBI lineage: Bacteria > Pseudomonadati > Pseudomonadota > Gammaproteobacteria > Pseudomonadales > Pseudomonadaceae > Pseudomonas > Pseudomonas oryzae. Next base: position 3,603,696 of record NZ_LT629751.1, read on the forward strand.
GCGCTGAGCGCGGCACGACGAAAAAGGGGCAGCCCCGCGAGGAGCTGCCCCTTTTCTCTGCTCCGCCCTCAGCGCCCGACCAGGCCGGGCGTGCCGAGTTTCTCGACCATCAGCGCCTGGGCGTTGCGCGGGTTCTGGTTGCCGCTCGGCTGCAGACGCTGGTAGCGACCGTCGCTCTGCAGCACCCAGGCCTGGGTGTTGTCGGCCAGGTAGGCCTCCAGCTCGCGCTTGACCCGGGTGATCAGCTTCTTGCCTTCCAGCGGGAAGCAGGTCTCCACGCGCTTGTCGAGGTTGCGCTCCATCCAGTCGGCGCTGGACAGGTAGAGCTGCTCGTCGCCGTCGTTGAGGAAGTAGTAGGCGCGGCTGTGCTCGAGGAAGCGGCCGATGATCGAGCGCACGTAGATGTTGTGCGACACCCCCGGAATGCCCGGACGCAGGCAGCACATGCCGCGCACGATCAGGTCGATGCGCACCCCGGCCTGGCTGGCCTTGTACAGCGCCTTGATGATCTTCGGATCGGTCAGCGCGTTCATCTTGGCGATGATCTGCGCCGGTCGGCCCTCGCTGGCGTGCTGGGTCTCCCGCGCGATCATGTCGAGCAGGGTCTTCTTCAGGGTGAAGGGCGCGTGCAGCAGCTTCTTCATGCGCAGGCTCTTGCCCATGCCGATCAGCTGGTTGAACAGCTTGGAGACGTCCTCGCACAGCGCGTCGTCGGAGGTCAGCAGGCTGTAGTCGGTGTACAGGCGGGCGTTGCCGGCGTGGTAGTTGCCGGTGCCGAGGTGGGCGTAGCGTACCAGCTCGCCGTTCTCGCGGCGCAGGATCAGCATCATCTTGGCGTGGGTCTTGAAGCCGACCACGCCGTAGATCACCACCGCTCCGGCCTGCTGCAGGCGGCTGGCCAGGGCGAGGTTGGACTCTTCGTCGAAGCGCGCGCGCAGCTCGATCACCGCGGTGACCTCCTTGCCGTTGCGCGCGGCGTCGACCAGCGCGTCGACGATCTCCGAGTTGGCCCCGGTGCGGTACAGGGTCTGCTTGATCGCCAGCACGTTGGGATCCTTGGCCGCCTGGCGCAGCAGGTCGACCACCGGGGTGAACGACTCGAACGGGTGGTAGAGCAGGATGTCCTGCTTGCCGACCACGTTGAACAGCTTCTCGCTGCTCTGCAGCAGCTTGGGAATCACCGGGGTCAGCGGCGGATACTGCAGGTGGCGGTGGCTGTCGAGACCGGTGATGGCGAACAGGCGGGTCAGGTTGACCGGGCCGTTGACCCGGTACAGCTCGGCCTCGGTCAGCCCGGCCTGCTTGAGCAGGTAGTCGACCAGGTGCGGCGGACAGGTGTCGACCACCTCCAGGCGCACCGCATCGCCGAAGCGCCGCGAGTACAGCTCGCCGCGCAGCGCGCGGGCGAGGTCCTCGACGTCCTCGGCGTCCACCGCCAGATCGGCGTTGCGGGTCAGGCGGAACTGGTAGCAGCCCTTGACCTTCATGCCGTGGAACAGGTCGTCGGCATGGGCGTGGATCATCGAGGAGAGGAACACGTAGTTGGCGCCGGGGCCACCGACCTCCTCGGGGATGCGGATCACCCGCGGCAGCAGCCGCGGCGCCGGCAGGATGGCCAGGCCCGAGTCGCGGCCGAAGGCGTCGACGCCCTCCAGCTCGACGATGAAGTTCAGGCTCTTGTTGACCAGCAGCGGGAACGGGTGGGTCGGATCGATGCCGATCGGCGTCATGATCGGCGCGATCTCCTCGCGGAAATACTTGCGCACCCAGGCCTTGACCTTGGTGCTCCAGTGGCGGCGACGGATGAAGCGGATCTGGTGCTGCTCCAGCGCCGGCAGCAGCACGTCGTTGAGGATGGCGTACTGGCGCTCGACCTGTTCGTGGACCAGCTCGGAAATCCGCGCCAGCACCTGCTGCGGCTGCAGGCCGTCGGCGCCGGCCAGTTCGCGGGCGAAGGCGACCTGCTTCTTCAGCCCGGCGACGCGGATCTCGAAGAACTCGTCGAGGTTGCTGGAGAAGATCAGCAGGAACTTCAGCCGCTCGAGCAGGGGCGTGGCCTCGTCGAGCGACTGCTCCAGGACGCGGATGTTGAACTTCAGCTGCGACAGCTCGCGGTGGATGTACAGGCTGCTGTCGTCCAGCCCGGGCACCGGCAGCGCCGGCTCGCTGGCCGGCGCCTCCAGACCCACCGGTTCGTCGGCCGCGACGGCCGCGTCGGTCGTCTCGGTCGTCTCGGGCAGCGCGCTGGCCAGCAGCTCCAGCTCGGGCAGTTGGTTCTCGGGAAGTCCTGGATTGTTCATCGCGTCGTCCTGCAGGGTCTCGGGCCCCGTTAGCTCTGGTTCTTCAGTTGTTGCGCTGCGCGCTTGGCGAAGTAGGTGAGGATGCCATCGGCCCCGGCCCGCTTGAACGCGACCAAAGACTCGAGGATCACCGCCTCGGACAGCCAGCCGTTGTCGATCGCCGCCATGTGCATGGCGTACTCGCCGCTGACCTGGTAGACGAAGGTCGGCGCGCGGAACTCGTCCTTCACCCGGCGCACGATGTCGAGGTAGGGCATGCCCGGCTTGACCATCACCATGTCGGCGCCCTCGGCGAGGTCGAGGCCCACCTCGTGCAGCGCCTCGTCGCTGTTGGCCGGATCCATCTGGTAGGTGGCCTTGTTGCCGCCCTTGAGGTTGCCGGCCGAACCCACCGCGTCGCGGAACGGGCCGTAGTAGGCGCTGGCGTACTTGGCCGAGTAGGCCATGATGCGCACGTTGGCATGGCCGGCGACTTCCAGGGCCTCGCGGATCGCCTGGATGCGCCCGTCCATCATGTCCGAGGGCGCCACCACCTGGGCGCCGGCCTCGGCGTGGGACAGCGCCTGGCGGACCAGCGCGTCGATGGTCACGTCGTTCTGCACGTAGCCCTGCTCGTCGAGGATGCCGTCCTGACCGTGGGTGGTGAACGGATCGAGGGCCACGTCGGTGATGATGCCGAGCTCGGGGAAACGCTCGCGCAGGGCGCGGGTGGCGCGCTGGGCGATGCCGTCCGGGTTCCACGCCTCCTCGGCGAGCAGCGACTTCTTCTCCAGCGGGGTCACCGGGAACAGCGCCAGCGCCGGGATGCCGAGGGCCACCAGCTCCGCCGCCTCCTCGAGCAGCAGGTCGATCGACAGGCGCTCCACGCCCGGCATCGACGGCACCGCCTCGCGGCGGTTCTCGCCGTCGAGGACGAACACCGGCAGGATCAGGTCGTCGACGGTCAGCACGTTCTCGCGCACCAGGCGGCGGGAGAACTCGTCGCGACGGTTGCGGCGCAGGCGGGTGGCGGGGAACAGGCGGTTGGCGGGGGTAAAGCTCACGGCGCACTCCAGAGCCCGGCGAGGGCACGGCTAGAAGTCTATGAAGCAATTATGACGAAAATGCGACGACAGCCGCGCGCTCCGCGCCACGGCCCATGCACCTCGATCCCCTACCATACCCGCCACAGCCCGCCGCGGCCACTGACGCATGGCCGCAGCACCGCGCTTGCGGCTACGATGGAGGCATGTGCCACCTGCGCGCCATCGCGCGCAGGCCATCCCTGACGACGAGGAGTGTTGACCCATGAGCAAGAAGGTTGCCGTGATCCTGTCCGGCTGCGGTGTCTACGACGGCGCCGAGATCCACGAGAGCGTGATCGCCCTGCTGCGCCTCAGCCAGCGTGGCGCCCAGGTGCAGTGCTTCGCCCCGGACATCCCCCAGCACCACGTGATCAACCACCTGACCGGCCAGGAAATGGCCGAAAGCCGCAACGTGCTGGTCGAGTCGGCGCGCATCGCCCGCGGCCAGGTGCGCGACGTGCGCGAGCTGAAGGCCGCCGACTTCGACGCCCTGGTGATCCCCGGCGGCTTCGGCGCGGCGAAGAACCTCAGCGACTTCGCCTTCAAGGGCGCCAGCTGCGCGGTGCAGCCCGACGTGCTGGCCGCCGCCCGCGACTTCGCCCACAGCCACAAGCCGATCGGCCTGATCTGCATCGCCCCGGCGATGGCCGCGCGCATCTACGGTGCCGGCGTGCACTGCACCATCGGCCACGACCCGGACACCGCGGCCAAGCTGGCCGACATGGGCGCCGAGCACGTCGACTGCCCGGTGGACGACGTGGTGGTCGACGAGCAGCGCAAGCTGGTCACCACCCCGGCCTACATGCTGGCCCGGTCGCCGGCCGAGGCGGCCAGCGGCATCAACAAGCTGGTCGACCGGGTGCTCGAGCTGGCCTGATCGCGCCACCAGCGCGTGACTGCTCGTAGGGTCGGCAACTCGCGCAGCGATTGCCTACCAGATCGGCAGGCAGCGAGCCACCGCCTGGTAGAGGATCGCTGCGCGACTCCTCTACCCTATCGACTGCCCGCCACCTGCAGGAGCGAGACACGGACCGCGGATCAAGCAGCGCCTACACGGACTGCCGCGCCAGCGCATTGAGCAGGCGGTCGAGGGCATTGGCGAAGGCCTGACGGTCCTTGTCCGCATAGGCCGCCTGGCCGCCGCCGACCTGCCCCTGCTCGCGCAGCTCGGTGAACAGGTTGCGCACGGCGAGGCGCTCGCCCATGTTGCGCTCGTCGAATTCGCGGCCACGCGGATCCAGCGCGGCGACGCCCTTCTTGACCAGGCGATCGGCCAGCGGCACGTCCGAGCAGATCACCAGCTCGCCGGGCACGGCGTGCTCGACCAGATAGTCGTCGGCGGCATCCGGCCCGCTCGGCACCACGATCAGCCGCACGCAAGCGAAGGCCGGCTTGACCTGCGCCTGGCCGGCCACCAGTACCACCTCGAACTTGCGCTTCAGGGCGAACTTCACCACCAGGTCGCGCGCCGCCCGCGGGCAGGCGTCGGCATCGATCCACACACGCATCGTCGGTCATTCTCCAGATGCCGGAAAAACCCGCATGGTAGCGGGTTTCGCCGGCACCGGGATCAGGCCGCCGCGCCGTCGCGGCGTGTCGCCAGGTGGCTGCGCCCGTAGAGCACGGCGATCGCCGTCAGCGCCAGGGCCTGGGCACCGAGGCTCAGGGCGTCGGGATGGATGCCCAGCCAGTCGACCTCGACGAAGCGCAGCGGATGCAGGCCGAGCACCCCGGCCTCCTGCAGAGCGGCGATACCCTGGCCGGCGAACACCACCGACAGCACGCAGAGCAGCACGGCGTTGATCGAGAAGAAGGTCGTCAGCGGCAGGCGCCGCGAGCCGCGCAGGATCACCCAGGCCAGGCCGAGCAGCAGCGCCAGGGCGGCGCCGGCGCCGGCGAGAACCATGCCGTGGCCGGTCGGGCCGGCCTGCAGCCAGAGGGTCTCGTAGAACAGGATGACCTCGAACAGCTCGCGGTACACCGAGAAGAACGCCAGCACGGCGAAGCCCAGGCGCTCGCCGCTGCCGAGCAGGCTGCTCTTGATGTAGTCCTGCCAGGCCGCGGCATGCCGGCGGTCGTGCATCCACACGCCGATCCACAGCACCACCACGCTGGCGAACAGCGCGGTGAAGCCCTCCAGCAGCTCGCGCTGGGCGCCGCTGACGTCCAGCACCCAGGCCGCCAGCGCCCAGGTGGCCACGCCGGCGAGCAGCGCCAGGCCCCAGCCGAGGTGCACGCTGCGGGTCGCCGCCTCCTGCCCGGTGTTGCGCAGGTAGGCGAGGATCGCCGCCAGCACGAGGATCGCCTCGACGCCCTCGCGCAGCAGGATCAGCAGGCTGGAGAGGAAGCTCAGCGAACCCGACAGGCCATCGCCGCCGAGCAGCTCGGCGCAGCGCGCCAGCTCGGCATTGGCCGCCGCCAGGCGCTGTTCGGCCTGGGCGAGCGGAACGCCTTCCTGCAGCCCCTGGCGGTAGGCCATCAGCGCCCGCTCGGTGGCCTTGCGCTGCTCGGCAGCGACGTTGTCCAGTGCACTCTCGACCAGCTCGAAGCCTTCCAGGTAGGCGGCCACCGCGAGGTCGTAGGCCTGGTCGCGCTGGCCGTCGCGGTAGGCGGCCAGGCTCTGCGCCAGGGTGTCGCGGGCGAAATCCAGCAGCTGCCGGGGATCGCGCTGCGGCTGCGGCGGCTGCGCGCGCTGGGCGCGGAAGGCGGCCAGCGCCTGCGGCCCCTGCTCCGCCGCGACCTGCTGGGGAGTCAGGCTGGCCAGTTGCTCGAGGCTGAAACGCGCCGCACCGGCCGCCGCGGGATCGGCACTGAAACCGGCGACGTGGCTGGCCAGGTCCCAGCGCTGGCGCTCGTCCAGCTCGGCGGCGAAGGCCGGCATGTCGGTGCCTTCGACGCCCAGGCCGATGCTGTTGTACAGGTCGTAGAGGCTGAGCCGGTCCATGCGCGCGGCGTCGCGCATGTTCGCCGGCGGCGGCTCGAGGCCGATGCCGGCCGGGCCGTCGCCCAGGCCGCGCTCGCCGTGGCAGACACTGCACTGCTGGGCGAACAGCGCCGCGCCGCGCGCCGGGTCGGGGATGATGCGCGGGGCCAGGCTGATCCGGTAGCTCGCCACCAGCTCGGCCGCCAGCCGCCGGGCCTGGGTGGCCACCTCGGCGCCATCGCGGCGCTGGCGGATGCTGTCGCCGAGGCGGGCGACGCCCTGCACCAGGGCGTCCTTGCCGGTGCTGGCCGGCAGCGCGACGACCAGCCCCTGCAGCACGCCGTGGAACTCCAGCTGCTCCTGGTATTCGCCGCTGTCGACCACCTGGCCGGCGGCCACCGTGGCCGGGTAGTCGGCCCCCAGGTAGCTCAGGAGGTGCAGGGCCTGGGCGGCGCCCTCGGGTTCGGCCAGCGCCATCAGGCTGCACAGCGCCAGCACGGGCAGCAGCAGCCAGCTCAGAAATCGCTTGCGGGTAAGCATGAGTGAATCCCAAATGAGAACAAATGCCATTAGGCTTTTACGCCTCATCGCGCTCTCGCTCAAGAGCCGACCCGGTCGGCGGCTGCGACGATTCGCCGCCGATCCTTCAGGCCGGCGCGCGGCGCACCAGGGACAGCAACCCGGCGGCGGCGACGAACAGGCTGGCGAAGGTGCGGTTGAGCAGGCGCTGCTGGCGCGGCGTGCGCAGCAGGCGCAGGACCCGCGCGGCCAGCCCGGTGTAGCCGGCCATCACCACCAGGTCGACGGCGATCATGGTCGCCGCCATGGCCAGGTACTGGGCCAGCAGCGGCCGCGCCGGGTCGAGAAACTGCGGCAGCACGGCGAGGATGAAGACGATGGCCTTGGGGTTGCTGGCGTTGACCACGAAGCCGCGCAGCACCAGGGTCAGCGGCCGCCCGAGCGGGCGCCCGGCGCTGGCCTCGGCCAGGTCACCCACCGGCGCGCACCACTGCTTCCAGCCCAGGTACGCCAGGTAGGCGACGCCGAACCACTTGATCGCCGCGAAGGCCAGCTCGGAGGTGGCGAGGATGGCGCCGACGCCGGCGGCGACGATGGCGATCTGCAGGGCCAGCGCCAGCTGCAGGCCGATGGCGTTCCAGTAGCCGCGGCGGAAACCGTAGTTGAGGCCGCTGGACATCGAGGCGATGGCCCCGGCGCCGGGCGACAGGCTGATCACCCAGCAGGCGGCGAAGAAGGCAAGCCAGGTTTCCAGGCTCATGGGGCATTCTCCGGTAGAGGATGGCGAAAACGACGCCGGCCCATGACGGGCCGGCGCGGGTACAGCTTGGCATGAGTGGCAGGCTGGCGCCTACCCCACTCAGTCCGGCAGGTCCTTGTGCAGCTTGACCGGCTCCTTGAGCTTGCGCTTCATCGCGGTGCGCATGCGGATATTGAGCGCCTCGACGCCCAGCGAGAAGGCCATGGCGAAGTAGACGTAGGCCTTGGGCACGTGCACCTCGAAGGCCTCGGCGACCAGCAGGGTGCCGACCACGATGAGGAACGACAGGGCAAGGATCTTCAGCGACGGGTGCTTCTCGATGAAGTCGCTGATGGTGCCGGCGGCCATCATCATCACCAGCACGGCGATGACGATCGCAGCGACCATCACCGGCACGTTCGACACCAGGCCGACCGCGGTGATCACCGAGTCCAGCGAGAAGATGATGTCGATCACCGCGATCTGCAGGATCACGCCCATGAAGGCGGCCTTCTTCACGCTGCCGTCCTCGTTCGCTTCCTCCTCGCCCTCGACGCTGTGCCAGATCTCCATGGTGCTCTTGAACAGCAGGAACAGGCCACCGAAGAACAGGATCAGGTCACGGCCGGACACACCCTGGCCGAGCACGGTGAACAGGTCGGCGGTCAGGCGCATCACCCAGGCGATCGACAGCAGCAGCAGGATGCGCGTGCCCATGGCCAGCGCCAGGCCGAAGAAGCGCGCCTTCGGTTGCTGCTCCTTGGGCAGGCGGCCGACCAGGATCGAGATGAAGATGATGTTGTCGATGCCGAGGACGATTTCCAGGGCGGTGAGGGTGAGGAAAGCAACCCAGATTTCCGGGCTCGTCAGCCATTCCATGATGGTTTCAGGTCTCGCTTTGGATGATGGTTGTGGTGGGATGGGGTTCGGTCCCGCGCCAGCGGCGCACGACCTTCTGGAAGAACAAGCTGTTGGGGATCTGCACCAGCGCGCCGCTGCCGGCCTCGGCATCCTCCTCGAGGGTGGTGTACAGCAGGTTGATGGCGATCACCCGGCCCTTGGCGCCGGGCTTGTCGGCCGCCTCGACGACCTCGACCCGATCGCCCAGGCGGAACGGGCCGACGGTGAAGATCAGTACCGCGCAGAACAGGTTGGACAGCACGCTCCACACGGCGAAGAAGGCCACCGCGGCCACCGCGACGAAGCCGGAGAAGGCCGCCCACAGCACCGCGGCGGACACGCCGAGGTGTTCCAGGGCGAGCATCAGCGCGCTGCCCATGATCAGCCAGCGCAGTGCGCCGCGCAGCGGCAGCAGCAATTCGCCGGGCAGCTGGTAGCGCTGCGCGACGCGGGTCAGCCCGCGCGCCACCAGACGCTGCAGGACATAGCCGGCGAGCAGGATCAGCAGCACCTGCACGCCGAACAGCAGGGTCTCGCTCCACTCGCCCAGCCACTGCGCCAGCCAGGCCTTCACGCCGCACCTCCGAGCTCGGCTTCCAGCGCCTCGAGCTCCTCGAGGGCCAGCAGCCAGGCCTCCTCCAGCTCGCTTTCGCGGCTCTTGAGGGTCGCCTGCTCGGCCAGCAGGGTGCGCAGCTCGTCCTTGCGCGCGGCCTCGTACAGGGCGCTGTCGCCCAGGCGGGTTTCCAGCGCGGCCAGTTTTTCATGCACGCCGCCGAGTTCCTTCTCCAGCTTCTCCGCCACCTTCTTGCGCGGCGCCAGCTGCTGGCGCAGGGCCGCCGCGGCCTGGCGCTGGGCGCGCTTGTCGGTCTTGTCGGCGCCGGGCGCCGTCTCGACCAGCGGCTGCTGGCGGGCGCGGTAGTCGACCAGCCAGCGGCTGTAGTCGTCGAGGTCGCCATCGAAGGCCTGCACGCGGCCGTCGGCGACCAGCAGGAACTCGTCGGTGGTGCTCTTCAGCAGGTGGCGGTCGTGCGACACCACCAGCACCGCGCCGTGGAAGTCCTGCAGGGCCATGGTCAGCGCCAGGCGCATCTCCAGGTCGAGGTGGTTGGTCGGCTCGTCGAGCAGCAGCAGGTTGGGTTTCTGCCAGGCGATCAGCGCCAGCGCCAGGCGCGCCTTCTCGCCACCGGAGAAGTTGACCGACGCCTCGTCGCAGCGCTCGCCGCGGAAGTCGAAGCCGCCGAGGAAGTCGCGCAGGGTCTGCTCGCGCTCGCCCGAGGCGATGCGCTGCAGGTGCAGCAGCGGGCTGGCCTGGGGGTCGAGGGCATCGAGCTGGTGCTGGGCGAAGTAGCCGACCGCGAGGTTCTCGCCGCGGGTCAGGCGGCCGCCGAGGGGCTGCAGCTCGCCGGCCAGGGTCTTGATCAGGGTCGACTTGCCGGCACCGTTGGGGCCGAGCAGGCCGATGCGCGCGCCGGGAGCGAGCTGCAGCTTGACCTTCTCCAGCACCGCCCTGTCGCCGTAGCCGAGGCGCCCCTCGGCCAGATCGAGCAGCGGGCTGGAGACCTTGTCGGCTTCGCGGAAGGCGAAGCTGAACGGCGAGTCGATGTGCGCCGGCGCCAGCTCCTCGAGCCGCTCCAGCGCCTTGATCCGGCTCTGCGCCTGACGGGCCTTGCTCGCCTTGGCCTTGAAGCGGCGGATGAAGTCTTCCATGTGCGCGCGCTGCGCCTGCTGCTTCTCGTAGGCCTGCTGCTGCTGGGCCAGGCGTTCGGCGCGGGTGCGCTCGAAGGCCGAGTAGCCGCCGCGATAGAGGGGCAGTTTCTGCTGTTCCAGGTGCACCACGTGGTCGACCACCGCATCGAGGAAGTCCCGGTCGTGGGAAATCAGCAGCAGGGTACCGGGGTAGCCTTTCAGCCAGCTTTCCAGCCAGAGGATGGCGTCGAGGTCGAGGTGGTTGGTCGGCTCGTCGAGCAGCAGCAGCTCGGACGGGCACATCAGCGCCTGGGCCAGGTTGAGGCGCATGCGCCAGCCGCCGGAGAAGTCGCCGACCGCGCGCTCCATCTGTGCGCTGTCGAAGCCGAGGCCGGCGAGCAGCTTGCGCGCGCGGGCGTCGGCGGTGTAGCCATCGGCGCTGTCGAACTCGCTGTGCAGACGGGCCAGGGCATGGCCGTCGTGGGCCGCCTCGGCGGCCACCAGCTCGGCCTGGATGCGGCGCAGGTGGCTGTCGCCGTCGAGCACGTAGTCCACCGCGCGGCGTTCGAGGGTGTCGACCTCCTGGCGCATGTGAGCGATGCGCCAGTCCGCCGGCAGCTGGCAATCGCCACCGTCGGCATGCAGCTCGCCGCGCAGCAGGGCGAACAGACTGGACTTGCCGGCGCCGTTGGCGCCGATCAGGCCGACCTTCTGGCCGGGGTGCAGGGTCAGGTCGGCGCCATCGAGCAGGCGCTGCGGACCACGCTGCAGGATAAGATTCTGGATTCGGATCATGATCGTGGGACTGGTTCGGCGGTGGCGAAGTTTATCAGCTTCCCCCGCCCCTCGCCCGGAGGCGCTATGGCGCAATCATTATGGGATTTTTCCATCACGCTTTACAGCCGGCCGGGGATCGCCGAGCTGTGCCTGCAACTGCAGGACGCGCGTGACGCCGACGTCTGCCTGCTGCTGACCGCCCTGTGGCTGGAGCGGCGCGGGGTGGCCGCCACGCCCGCGCGGCTCGCCCGGCTCGAGCAGCTGGCGCAACCCTGGCAGCAGGCCGTCACCATCCCGTTACGCCAGCTGCGCCGCACGTGGAAGGCCGCCGCCAGCCGTGACGCCGGGCTGGCCGAGCTGCGGCGCGAGCTGGCGGCCCTCGAGCTGAAGGCTGAGCGGTTGTTGCTGGAGCGTCTGCAGGAACTGGCCAGTGACTGGCCGCCGGCCAACGGCGCCGCGCCGAGCGACTGGCTGGAAACACTGGCCGCCGGCTGGGCGGCGGCTACGACGGATCACCGCGCCGCGCTGCAGGCGCTGCGCGACGCGGCAATGGCGGCGACTCAGCCCTGAGCGGGCTTGCTGGTCGTCTCGGCAGCCGGCTTGGCGCTCGCCGGGGTCCGCTTGGCGGCCGGCTTCGCCGCCGGTTTGGCGGCGGGCTTGGGTGCCGCCGGAGCGGCGGCAGGCTTGCTGGCTGCCGGCTTGGTAGCCGGCGCCTTGCGCGGCGCCCCCGGGGTCGCCGGCTTGGCCGCCTTGTCCGCTGCGGCACTGGCCGTGGCGGCTGGCTTGCTCGCACTCGTCCCGGCGCGCTTGGCAGCCGGTTTGCTCGCGGCCGGAGCCGCGGGGGCCTCGGCGGCGGGCGCCGCGACCGCCTTGCCGGCCGCGCTGCGCCGCGGGCGGGACGGCGCAGTGGCGGCCGCCTTGGGTGGGGTGGGCGGGGTGCTGCGCGTACGCCGGGGAGCCTTGGGCGCCTCGACCTGCGTCTCGCGGCGGGCCAGCAACTGGGCGACGGCCTCCTTGACCTTGCCGACGCCCTGGGCCAGATGCAGGCTTTCCTCGGCATCGGTCTTGAGGCGCAGGATGTAGTCGCGGGTTTCGCTCTGGCGCTGCTTGAGGGTGTCGAGCGCCTCTTCCAGCTCGGCGATGCTGTCGCGGGCCTTGGCCTGGGCCTTGGCCTTGCCGGCGGCGGCGGCTTCCTCGAGGCGGGCGCGAGCCTTGTGCAACTTGTCCTGCGCCTTGCCGCGCTGCTTCTCGAGCTTGGCCAGCAGCTTCTCGGCCTCCACCAGCGCCTCGCTGCACGCCTGCTCCAGATGCTCCAGCAGGCTGTGGGACAGTTGCTGCAGCAGATGCAGCGGAGTGGTGACCGGCTTGTTCCTGGTTGCCATGCAGACGCCTCCCGGCTATGTGATGTCAACCCATACTAGCCCCGCAGCAGCCCCGCCGCCAGAGACGGCGCCGGCTCGCGGCCGCAGCTCAGCCGGGCTGCGTCTCCTGCTGGCTGTGCACGTTGTGCAACACCTCGATCAGGCAGTCCTCCAGCTCGAAGCGCTGGTGCAGCAGCTGGCCGAGGCGCTGCAGCTCGCGGGCGAAACTGACGGTGTCTCGGCAGTCGCCGTTGTCGCAGCGGTCGTTGAAGTCCAGCACCGCCAGGGTGCTGGCCTCGATCTGCGGATAGACCTGGGCCGCAAGCGCCAGAGCGGCCTGGTCGCCGAAGGCGTGGGCCTCGCCGAGCAGCTGCTCGTAGATCTCGAAGTGACCGGCGGAGACGTAGTCCATCAGCTGGGCGCAGAATCCCTCCAGCTCGGGGCTGGTGGCCTGTGGTCGGGCATGCAGGATCTGGTAGGCGCTGACCAGCTGGTGGCGATCCTGCAGCCAGCGATCGAGCAACTGGTGGACACCACCCCAGCGTTCCTGGGCGTTGCGGCAATTCTCGAGCATGCTACACCTCGCTTCCCGCGTCGGATGTGTTGTTATGCGCAAGGGTATGCGATGCCCCCGGCATCGTTGGCCGCCTCGAGAGATCCTCGACCAGCCAGTGCCGGCCAGACTATGCCGGCCTCAGTGCCACCAGCAAGCCATGGCCGGGAATTTTTTGATACGAATGTCTGAGGCGATTCTCAGTTGCGGCGCAACAGCTGCAGCAGCGCCAGCGCGGCCAGGCCGGCGAAGGCCAGCAGGCTCCACTCGGGGATGCTCAGGCCAAGCAGGGTCCAGGTCACCTCGGCGCAGTCGGCGGTGCCGTGCAGCACCATGCGCACGATGTCCTGGAACGGCAGCGCTTCCATCATGTACTCGAGGCTCGGCAGGCAGGCCGGCAGCTGGTCCGGCGGCAGGCCCTGCAGCCAGATCTGGCGGCCGGCGGTGGCGATGCCGGCCGCGGCGAACAGCAGGCTCAGCCCCGCATACACACGCCGGCCACGGCGCTGCGGGCCGTGAATCGCCGCCACCAGGCAGACCAGGCCGACACCGATGAATTCGATCCGCTGCACCACGCACAGCGGGCAGGGCTCCAGGCCATCGGCATGTTCCAGGTACAGGCCGAAGGCCAGCAGCCCGGCGCAGACCAGGAAGGCGAGAAGGTTGAGCAGGCGGGGATTGGCCAGCGGCATGGCGGCTCCGGGGTCGGGAAAAGAGAGGGCGTTACGGTAGAGGAAAGCCGGGCGGCCTTTCAAGGCCGCCCGGCAGAGCCAACGCACCACTTGTCAAGCCGCTGGCGACGGTCGTCACTTCCGCTCGGCGGTCGGCTGCGGCAAGGCCGGCAGCGCCGCGCCGAGCAGGCCCAGGCTGTCCTGCAGCAGGCGGTTGCTGCGCTCCAGGTCGCCCAGGCGGGCGAGCAGACGGGCCAGCTCGCCACAGGCCTCGACGCTACGCTCGACGCGCAGGCTGTGCTCGAAGTAGTCGCGCGCCTTGCCCCACAACTGGTTGCGCAGGGCCAGACGGCCGAGGGTCAGCAGCAGGCCGGGGTGCTCGGGCTGCTCCTTCAGCCAGGCCTCGGCGCTGGCCAGCTGGCGCGCCGGGTCGCGGCCCTGGAGGCGACCGTAGAGCTCGACCAGACGGGCGTCGAACTGGCGCTTGAGGCCGCCGCGCAGCGCCTCCTCGGCTTCCGCCTCGGCACCGAGGCGCTGCAGCTGCTCGGCGTAGGCCGCCAGCGCCCCCGGACTTTGCCGCTGCGCCTGGGGCAGCTGCTGCCAGGCCTTGTTGAGCGCCGCCAGCCCCTGCTCGGCGGCGCGCGCCAGCTGGATGCGCCGCGCCTGCCGCTCGAGCGCCTCCAGCTCGACCTCCTTGAGCAGCTTGTGGCGGCGCAGCTCGGGCGCCAGCTCGCCGAGCGCCGCCCAGTCCTCCTGACGCCGGTACAGTTGCAGGAGCAGACGCAGCAGGTGGGGATTGTGCGCCTGGCGCTCGCGCAGCGGCTGCAACGCCGCCAGCGCTTCGGCATCGGCGCCGCGCGCCATCAGCAGCTGCGCGCGGGTCAGGGCGATGGCCGCGTCGGCCTTGGGCTCGCGCTCGCGGGCCTGTTCGAGCAGCTGCTCGGCAGTGGCGTGCTCGCCCAGCTCGCTGGCCGCGCGCGCCGCCGCCAGGTAGTTGACCAGCGGCTGCTGGCCGTGCTCGGCGGCGCGGCGCAGCAGGCGCAGGGCATGCGCCCAGCGCCCGGCGGCCAGCTCGAGCAGGCCGCGCTGGGCGGCGAGCTGACCGCGACGCATGCGGTTGCGCGACGACCAGGGATTGACCAGTCGCCCCGAGGCGCCCATCAGGCCGAGCAGCAGGCGCACGCCGAACAGCAGCGCCCACAGGCCGAGGCCGACGGCGAGGAAGACCCAGAAGGTCGACTCGTAGCGGAAGCCCTTGTAGGCGATCAGCACGTAGCCGGCCTGATCGGCGATGGCCAGACCGAGCAGCGCGGCGCCGAGGATGACCAGCAGGAACAGCAGGAAGGTGCGATTCATTGGCCCTCCTCCGCCGCATGCCCGCCCGCCGGCGCCGCGGCAGGTACGGGCTCGGCCGGTTGCTCGTCCCGGGCGCCGACCTGACGGGCGGCGGCCTCCAGCTCGGCACGCTCGCGCCGGGCGAGGTAGGCCTGCAGGGCGTCGAGCGCCGGGGTCAGATCGGGCAGCTCCTGGGCCACCGGCTGGGCGGCGAGTTCGCCGAGGCGGTCGTGGAGCGCCTGGTTTTCCGGGCTGTCCAGGCCGAAGTAGCGCTGCAGCAGGGCACGGCCTTGCTCCAGGGCGCTGTGGTAGACCTGCGGCTGGCCGTTGAGCACCGCCCACTGCGCCTGCTCCAGGGCCAGACGCAGGGCCAGGCGCAGCTGCTCGAGGGTCTGCCCGGCGAGCAGCGGCTTGACCTCGTCGCTGGCGGTGAACTCCAGGCGCACGAAGCCGCTCAGGTGCCGCCACCAGTCGGCCCAGCCGCTGGCGCCGTCACCCTCGGCGACCTGCGCCGCGGCTGGCAGGCTGCCCTCCTGCGGATGGAATTCGGGGCGGCGGGTGTTCAGCCGCGCGGCCTGCTCGCCGAGCGCGGTGAGCTGCAGGAACACGCCGGTGCGATCGATCACCGGCAAGCGACGCAGCGCCTCCAGGGCCCCCACCAGCTGCTCGCGGGCGGCGAAGGCGGCCGGATCGTCGTGGTCGCGCAGGATCTGGTCGGCGGCGTCGACCAGGAAGCGCGCGCTGGCGACATCCTGCAGCGCCGACAGGCGCAGGCTGGCCAGGCGCAGCAGATGCTCGGCCTCGGCCAGGCGCCACTCCTGGCGACTGGCGCCGAGCACGCGGTCGACCCGCTCGCTGAGCTGCTGCTGGCCGAGCTGCAGGTCGGCCAGCAGGCGGCGGCGCTCCTCCAGCTCGGCCGGCGACGGCAGCTGGGACAATTGGTGACTCATCACCAGGTCGCGCTCGGCCAGCCCCATCGACTGGCTGCGCGCCTCCTCGAGGCTGCGCTGCTGCTGCAGCTCGGCGTCATGCAGCGCACGCATCTGCCACAGGCTCCAGCCGCCCGCCAGCAGGCCGGCGGCGCCCAGCAGCAGCGCCAGCACGGACAGCGAGCGGCCGTTGCCGGCGCCACGACGCGGCGGCGCGGGGGGCGTGACGCTCGCGGCAGTCGCGGCGGAGACTTGTTCTTCGGTTTGCGGAGCTGGGTCGGTCACATCGGCATCCTTCTGGTCGGTTCACACGGCCGGCAGCTCGGCGCTGGCCGTTCTCAGCGTTCCATGGCGCCCGGCCCCTCGGCCAGACACGCCAGCAGGGCCGCGGCACTCGCCCCGCGGCAGTCTCGTACATCCAGGGCGCCGGCCGCGCGGGCCAGCGCGGCGACCCGCGGGCTGGGCACGAACAGCGGCAGGCGCGCCAGCAGCGGCCAGTCGTCTGCGGCCAGCGCCTGCAGATTGGCCAGCCCCTCGCCGCTGCTGACCACCAGGCCGTTCAGGGCCTGCTCGCGTAGCGCGCGCATCAGGGCGCCGGGCGGATAGTCGGGCAGGTGGCGGCGATACAGGGAAAGATAGTCGACGGCCGCGCCCTGCTCGCGCAAGCGCTCGGCCAGCCAATCGCGGCCGCCCTCGCCACGCAGGATCAGCACGCGCGGGTTGGGCACGGCGAGCGCGTGCTGCAGCTGCGGCAGGGCCAGCAGCGCCTCGCTATCGTCGCCCGCGTCCGGCCAGCAGGCGTCCAGGCCGTAGGCGTCGAGCAGCGCGCCGGTGGCGGCGCCAACGGCGAACCAGCGCTGGCGCATCGGCGGCTGCGGCCAGTAGCGGTCGAGCAGCGCGAGCCCGAGGCGCGCCGCCGGCTTGCTGACCGCCACCACCGCGCAGTAGCGGTCGAGATCGAGAAACACGCCGCGCTGTTCCGGGGTTTCGGCCAGCGCCTCGATCTCCAGCAGCGGCAGGCAGTGGCCGAACACACCGTGCCCGGCCAGGGTCTGCGCCAGGGCGGCGCAGTCCTCGGCCGGGCGGGTCAGCAGCAGACGCCAGTCGCTCACGGCTGGCCGGCCTCGCCGTAGACCGCGGCGAGGATGCGGTCGGCGCCCTGCGCCAGCAGCGCCTCGGCGACCTGCACGCCCAGCGCTTCGGCCGCGCCGCGCGGCGCGCGGGCCTCGGCGCGCAGCAGCGCGCCGCCGTCGGGCTGGCCGACCAGGCCGCGCAGCCACAGCTGGTCGCCCTCGAGCAGCGCGTAGCAGGCGATCGGCACCTGGCAGCCGCCGTTGAGATGCTTGTTCAGCGCGCGCTCGGCGTTCACCCGGTCGGCGGTATCGGCATGGTGCAGCGGGGCCAGCAGGGCGTGCACCTCGCTGTCGGCGCTGCGGCATTCGATGCCCACCGCGCCCTGGCCACCGGCCGGCAGGCTGTCCTCGGCGCTGATGAAGGCGCGGATGCGCGCCTCGAAGCCGAGACGGATCAGCCCGGCGGCGGCGAGGATGATGGCGTCGTACTCGCCGGCGTCGAGCTTGGCCAGACGGGTGTTCACGTTGCCGCGCAGGAAGTGGATCTTCAGGTCCGGACGGCGCGCCAGCAGCTGCGCCTGGCGGCGCAGGCTGGAGGTGCCGACCACGCTGCCGGCCGGCAGCGCGTCGAGGCTCTCGTAGGTATTGGAGACGAAGGCGTCGCGCGGGTCCTCGCGCTCGCAGATGCAGTACAGGCCGAGCCCCGCGGGGAAGTCCATCGGCACGTCCTTCATCGAGTGCACGGCGATGTCCGCCTCGTTCTCCAGCAGGGCGGTTTCCAGCTCCTTGACGAACAGGCCCTTGCCGCCGATCTTCGCCAGCGGCGCGTCGAGCAGCTTGTCGCCGCGACTGACCATCGGCACCAGGCTCACGAGCAGGCCGGGATGGGCCGCCTCGAGACGGGCCTTGACGTATTCGGCCTGCCACAGGGCGAGGGCACTCTTGCGGGTGGCGATGCGGATTTCGCGGGGCATGGGCAATTCCGGATGCAGGTGGATTGCCGCGATGATAACAGGCTCGGCGCGGCGGCTGGACCGGCCCGGCGCAAGGAAAGGCGGCGCCGGTTCAGTCGGCGTCGCCTGCGGACATCACAGCTCGTTCATCAGCTTGCGCACGCCGGCCACATGGCGGCGGCTGACGGTCAGCGCCTCGTCGCCGAGGCCGCGCAGGTAGAGCTGGAAATGGCCGAGCGGAGTGCGCTGCAGGCGCTCGATGCGGGCGCGGGCGACCAGGGCGTTGCGGTGGATACGCACGAAACGCTCGCCGAACTCGTCCTCCAGGGCCTTGAGCGGTTCGTCGAGCAGCACCTCGCCATGTTCGTGGCGCAGGGTCACGTACTTGTGGTCGGCGATGAAGTAGATCACCTGCTCCAGCGGAATCAGGTCGATGCCCTTGCGGGTGCGCGCGCCGATGTGGCTGCGCGGCGCCGTGTGCTCCGCGGCGGGGCGGCCGAGGGCGGCCAGCTGCACGCGGTTGGGTCGCTCGGCCTTCTTCAGCGCCTCGGCCAGCGCCTCGGGGCGCACCGGCTTGACCAGATAGCCGACCGCGCTGACCTGGAAGGCGTCGAGGGCGAACTCGTCGTGGGCGGTACAGAAGATCACCGCCGGCGGCGTGTCGCGCTCGCACAGCTTGGCCGCCACCTGCAGGCCGTCGAGGCCGGGCATGCGGATGTCCAGCAGGACGATGTCGGGCTTGAGGCTGTCGATCAGCGCCAGGGCTTCTTCGCCGTTACCGGCCTGAGGCTCGAGCACGCGATAGCCGTCCAGTTGCCCGACCATTCGAGCCAGGCGTTCACGCGCGAGGGGTTCGTCGTCGACGATCAGGACATTCATGATGCTCTGGCTTCCTGCGTGGGTCTTGCACAAGCATAGCGTAGACAGGTGAAGTGCCGTCCGTCACGGCGCTCGATGCTCAGACTCGCGTCTGGCCCGAAAAGTGCCGCCAGGCGTGCCTCGATATTGCCCAGCGCCAGGCGGGTGCCGCCCGACTCGACGGCTTCCGCCTCGGCCAGCGGGTTGCTCACGCACAGATGAAAGTGGCCGTCGGCGTATTCGGCGCGCACCTCGACCAGGCCGCCGTCGATGCGCGGCTGCACGCCGTGGATGATGGCGTTCTCCAGCAGCGGTTGCAGGGTCAGCTGGGGGATCGGCAGGTCGTCCGGCACGCCGTCGATCCGCCAGTCGAGGCGCAGGCGCTCGCCGAGGCGGTACTGCTCGATCGACAGGTAGCGGCGCGCCAGGGCCAGTTCGTCGCGCCAGGCCACCAGGCTGCCCGGCTTGGCCAGACTGGCGCGGAACAGGTCGGAGAGGTCGAGCACCGCCTGCTCGGCCTTGTCCGCGTCGATGGCGATCAGGCTGGCGATGCTGTTCAGGCTGTTGAACAGGAAGTGCGGGCGGATGCGCGCCTGCAGCGCCTCGATCCGCGCCCGCAGCTCGGCCTGCTGCTGGCGGCGCCACTGGCTCTGCAGCCAGAAGTAGCGCAGCACCAGGCCGGACATGATCAGCGCGATCAGGCCGTGGCGCAGGTACAGGTTGAGCTGGCCCTCCAGCGGCCGCGGCGTGGCCAGGCCGAACCAGCCGGCCGCCCAGGTGCAGGCCAGGGTCAGCGCCACCACCAGCGCGCCGCACAGAACCCCGGCCAGCGCCTGCGGCAGGCGCATCAGCCAGGGCCGCAGGCGGCACAGCGCCGCCGCCGAGAGCAGCACCAGCCACTGCACGAACAGCGAGGTCAGCGCCAGGCGCACCCAGTCGAACGCCGGCTGCAGCGGCTCGGCCAGCACCAGCACCAGCACCAGCAGCTCGGCCAGCAGCACCAGGCTGAGCAGCGCCTCCGGCGCGCACAGCTCGGGCAGGAAGAAGTCGTCGGATGAAGCCGGCGGGCGGGTGCCGGCGGACCAGGGTCTGCGCATCGCGCCAGTGTCGACGCCGACCGTTCGTCCGGCAAGCAGCCACGCACACGGGCGGTGACCTGCGTCACCGAATGCCGCTGCCGGGTTTTGCCGGTCGACCTGCTATCATGCCGGCCATCCCTTCGTACCCCGCACGCACAGCACGCGAGACACCGATGAGCAGCGAAAAAACCAACCAGTCCTGGGGCGGCCGCTTCAGCGAGCCGGTCGACGCCTTCGTCGCCCGCTTCACCGCCTCCGTCGACTTCGACAAGCGCCTGTACCGCCACGACATCATGGGCTCGATCGCCCACGCCACCATGCTGGAACAGGCCGGCGTGCTGACCGTCGCCGAGCGCGACGCGATCATCGACGGCCTCAAGCAGATCCAGGCCGAGATCGAGGCCGGCAGCTTCGACTGGCGCGTCGATCTGGAAGACGTGCACATGAACATCGAGGCGCGCCTGACCGACCGCATCGGCATCACCGGCAAGAAGCTGCACACCGGCCGTAGCCGCAACGACCAGGTGGCCACCGACATCCGCCTGTGGCTGCGCGACGAGATCGACGTCATCCTCGGCGAGATCACCCGCCTGCAGGAGGGTCTGCTGGCGCAGGCCGAGCAGCACGCCGAGGTGATCATGCCAGGCTTCACCCACCTGCAGACCGCCCAGCCGGTGAGCTTCGGCCACCACCTCTTGGCCTGGTTCGAGATGCTGTCGCGCGACTACGAGCGCCTGGTCGACTGCCGCAAGCGGGTCAACCGCATGCCGCTCGGCTCCGCCGCGCTGGCCGGCACCACCTACCCGATCCAGCGCGAGATCACCTGCCAGCTGCTCGGCTTCGAGGCCATCGGCGGCAACTCGCTGGACGGCGTGTCGGACCGCGACTTCGCCATCGAATTCTGCGCCGCCGCCTCGCTGGCGATGATGCACCTGTCGCGCTTCTCCGAGGAGCTGGTGCTGTGGACCAGCGCGCAGTTCAACTTCATCGAACTGCCCGACCGCTTCTGCACCGGCTCGTCGATCATGCCGCAGAAGAAGAACCCGGACGTCCCCGAGCTGGTGCGCGGCAAGAGCGGCCGCGTATTCGGCGCGCTGACCGGCCTGCTGACCCTGATGAAGGGCCAGCCGCTGGCCTACAACAAGGACAACCAGGAGGACAAGGAGCCGCTGTTCGACGCCGCCGACACCCTGCGCGACTCGCTGCGCGCCTTCGCCGACATGGTCCCGGCCATCAAGCCGCGCGTCGAGGTGATGCGCGAGGCCGCTCGTCGTGGCTTCTCCACCGCCACCGATCTCGCCGACTACCTGGTGCGCAAGGGCCTGCCGTTCCGCGACTGCCACGAGATCGTCGGCCACGCGGTGAAGTACGGCGTGCAGACCGGCAAGGACTTGGCCGAGATGAGCCTCGACGAGCTGCGCCAGTTCAGCGACCAGATCGGCGACGACGTGTTCGCCGTGCTGACCCTGGAAGGCTCGGTCAACGCCCGCAACCATATCGGCGGCACCGCCCCGGCCCAGGTGCGCGCCGCCGTGGCCCGCGGCCGCGAACTGCTGGCCGCGCGCTGAGTGCGTAGGCGCCATCATGCGCACCATGGCCGCGCGGCAGCCTGAGGGTGCGCGCGGCGCACCCTACAGGGCCACCCGCGACCAACGAGCGCTTGCCGCGCCCGGCATCGGCGGGGTATGAAGGAGGCCACGGCCGCCCGGAATCCCCGCCATGCCCACTCCCGACCGCCCACGCTTTCGCGTCAGCGCCGACCGCCAGTCGGCCAGCCGCCGCGTGCGCTACATCGAGACCAGCCGCCCGGACGACGGCAGCTGCACCCTCTGCCGGCTGGATGAAGAGCATCCGCCGCTTTCCGACGAGCCCCCTGCCATGAGCGAACACCACGCCGAGGACGATGCCGTCTTCGCCGAAGAGAAACTGATCGAGGCCATCGAGAACCAGATCGCCGCCGGCGAGCCGGCCGCCACCCTGGCCACCCTCAACAAGCTGACCCTGGTCGGCTACGAGCGCGAAGATGCCGTGCGCCTGATGGCGCTGATCCTCGCCCACGAGATCGAGAACATGCTCGCCGACAACCGTCCGTTCGACGGCGCCGGCTACGAGCGCATGCTGCGCGCCCTGCCCGAACTGCCCGAGGCGCTGCAGGGCGCGGACGACGAGGAAGACGAATAACAACCAGCGGCAGCACCCGCTGCCGCCTCTGCACCGGAGGCACCATGCGCCTGAATCCCGAGCTGATCGCCGAACTGGAACTGCTCACCCTGTTCAACCCGGACAACACCCAGGAGGGCCTCAAGATCCACCACGACGCCGCCCCGCAGATGATCGCCGCCGGCGAGCGCCTGCACGCCAAGGGCCTGATCAGCGAGGCCGACGGCGGCTACCTGACCAGCCTGGGCCTCGACGCCGTCGAGCAGCTGCGCACCGTGCTGACCATCCTGCGGCCGGCCTGAAGACCGCGGTGGCGTAGCCGGCCCGGCGCCGGCTCCGCCTGGTCCGCGCAACGATAGCGGCCCCAGCCCTCCCGCACTACAGGCCGGCGCCCACCCGGCCACCCCTCAGGGCTTGACCTCCTCGGCAAAGCAGCTGGCCGGAAAGCGCTATGCTGCGGTCCTCTCCCGGACAAGGACGTCTCGCATGCCTCGTGCTTCACACCTCACCCTCGTCGTGCTCGGCGGCGCGGCAATGCTCGCCGCCCTGGCGCTGTACTGGATCCGCGACACGCCGCTGGACCGCCAGGCGAGCGCCTGGGTGGCGGCGGCCCGCACCCAGCAGAAACCCAGTGCCGGGCACCTCTACCTGCTGGGTCTGGATGCCGCCGCCGAACCGATGAGCGCCGGCCGGGCCCGCCTGGCCGATTACCGGCAGTGGCGCGCCACGCATTCGCCCTTCGATGACGGGTTCCAGCCGGCGCCGCTGCGCCAGCTGGACATCCCCAAGCTCGCCGCACCGCACGACCGACCAGGCTGCCTGGAGCCAGTGCGCAACGCGGCGTATCTGACGCAGGGCCGGGAGCTGCTGGCACGCTATCGGCAGGCCGCGCGCCTCGCCGATCTGCGCCGCCTGATTGCCAGCGAGCCGGCGGAACCGTGGCCGAACTTTGCCGCCCTGGTGACCGGCAACCGCCTGCTGGCGCTGGAAGCCTGCCGGCTGCTGCTCGACGGTCAGCCCGGGCAGGCCAGAGCCCTGCTCGAGGAAGACCTCGGCCACTGGCGCCGGCATCTGGCCGCCGCCGACAGCCTGATCCAGAAGATGGTTGTCGCCCACCTGGTCGCCAGCGACATCGGCACCCTCGCGGCGCTGTACCAGCAGGGCCTGATCGAGCAGCCTGCGCCACAGCCAGCCCTGACGGCCGCCGAGCGCTCGCTGCAGAGCGCCATGCAGAGCGAGTTCGCCATGCAGGCCAATGGCTTGGCGGCGATGCGCGACGACCCCGCGCTCATCACGGAGAAAGGCCGCCTCGCCCTGCAGCTGCTGTACAAGCCGAACATGAGCAGCAACGCCATCCTGCCCCGCTACCTGCACATTGCCGCCGCCTCGCAGCTGACGGCGAGCGAGTTTTCCGGCTGGCTACGCGAGCAGCCACAACCCCCGCTCCACCAGGACTGGCGCAATCCCATCGGCAATATACTGGCCGCCGTCGCCGTACCGGACATGAGCCAGTACCTGGCGCGGCTGCATGACCTGGATACACGCATCCAGCTCTTCAACCGCCTCAACAGCCTGGCTCCCGGCTTCACCGTCGCTCAGGCGCTGAGCGCCACCGCCGCAGGCAATCCCTACGGCGCGGGGCCGGCCCGGCTGCTCGAGGCCAGCCCGCCGCAACTCTGCTACGACGGACCGCTGGCCGACCCCAAGCACAGACGCTGCCTGCCACTGCTCGGCCGCGCCGTACCGGCCACAAGCGGCTCCGCTTCGCGCTAGCGCCTTGCCCCAGAAATGACAAAGCCCGCGACCGATCACCGGTGCGGGCTGTTGCCGTACTCGCCGACCGACTTCAGCGCACCGCGCCGGCCGCCTCCGGCTGGTAGTCGACGCCGAGCAGGGTCAGCTGCAGAGCCTTGCCGCCGGGCACCGCCCAGTCGATGGTCTGCCCCACCGACAGGCCGAGCAGCGCGCAACCGACCGGCGCCAGCACCGACACGGTGCCCTCGCCGCCCGCCTCGTGCGGGTAGACCAGGGTCAGGCGGTATTCCTTGCCGCTGGCTTCCTCGCGGCAGCGTGCGGTGGAGTTCATGGTCACCACGCCCGGCGGCACCTCGTCCAGGCCGACCACCTCGGCGCGACCCAGTTCGCGCTCCAGGGCCTCGGCGGCGGGACCGAACTCGTCCAGGCTGTCCAGCAGCTTCTCCAGACGCTGCAGGTCGAGACGGGTGATGGTGATGGGGGGCGACAGGCTCATGATGTCGGCAGGGCTCCTTGTGGGGATCGGAAAAAGCAAAACCCCGCCCGAACAGGCTGTGCGAAAACGTCGCGAACGTCGGCGAAGCAAAGCCGAAAGGACGGCCCCGAAGGGCTGCCGCTTTCAACGGCGCATCGCCCGACGCGGTGTCTTGACACAACCGGCGCAGGCGGGGTTTCGAGCGACCATATCACAGCAAGGCGAATAGGCAAGCCGACCGGGTCAATCGCCGGAGACTGTAGGAGCGAGCTTGCGCGCGATCTGGGCAGCACAAGAAGATCGCCAGTCAGCTGGGTGGCTCAACTCGCGCAGCGATTGCCCGCCAATCCGGCAGACGCGCGGCCAGCGGTAGAAAACCGCTGCGCGGGTTTTCAACCCTGCATCGCCGGACCGGCGGGCTGTCGGCCGCGGCTCGGGAGGCGCGAACGCTCAGAGCGCCGAGAAGTCGACCGCCTCGCCGCCCTGTTCGCGCACCAGGCGCGCCAGCATATCGACCAGCGCCTCGCCATTGGCGTCGCACACCCAGGTCGCGGCCGCCTCGTCGTAGTCGAAATGGAAACCGCCGGAGCGCGCCGCCAGCCACAGCTGACGCAGCGGCTCCTGGCGGCTGAAGATCAGCTGGCTGCCATTGTCGAAGCGCACGGTGAGCACACCGCCGCTGTTTTCCAGGTCCACATCCAGGTCGCTGGCGTCGAAGGCATCCTCGACCGCCCGCTGCAGGGCATCCACCAGGCTGTGGAAGCGGGCCTCGCTAAGACTCATGAACTTTGTCTCCACTCGAAGGAAAGGCTCCCGGCTCGCCTGCCGCGAGCCGGCACGCAGGCCGCGCCCGCCGTGCGTCCCGGCGCATAGGCAAGCCCTCGGGGGGTCGGTATACTCCGGCGCATTCGCTGCTTTTACAAGGATTTCCGCCATGAAGCGCCTGCTGCTTCCGCTCCTCGCGCTGTTCGTGCTCAGCGCCGGCCTCACCGGCTGCGGCCAGAAGGGCCCGCTGTACCTGCCCGGCGACGACAAGGCCAACAGCAAAGACCGTTTCGAATTCTAAGATTCTGCGCACCCGCCGCCGCCGCGGGTGCCCCGGCTCCCCGAGGAGGCCTCATGCAACCCTTCCAGTACCGCGACGGCCAGCTGTTCGCGGAGGGCGTGGCGCTGTCCGCCATCGCCGAGCGCTTCGGCACCCCCACCTACGTCTATTCGCGCGCCCACATCGAGGCGCAGTACCGTGCCTACGCCGACGCCCTGGCCGGCATGCCGCACCTGGTGTGCTTCGCGGTCAAGGCCAACTCCAACCTCGGCGTGCTCAACCTGCTCGCCCGCCTCGGCGCCGGCTTCGACATCGTCTCGCGCGGTGAGCTGGAGCGCGTGCTGGCCGCCGGCGGCGAGCCTGGCAAGATCGTCTTCTCCGGCGTCGGCAAGAGCCGCGACGACATGCGCCGGGCGCTGGAAGTCGGCGTGCACTGCTTCAACGTCGAGTCCGACGTCGAGCTGGAGCGCCTGCAGCAGGTGGCCGCCGAGCTGGGCGTCAAGGCGCCGGTGTCGCTGCGCGTCAACCCGGACGTCGACGCACAGACCCACCCGTACATCTCCACCGGCCTCAAGGAGAACAAGTTCGGCATCAGCATCGACGTCGCCGAGCGCGTTTACGCCCGCGCCGCCGAGCTGCCGAACCTCGAGGTGGTCGGCGTCGACTGCCACATCGGCTCGCAGCTGACCCAGCTGGAACCGTTCCTCGATGCCCTCGAGCGCCTGCTGGCGCTGGTCGACCGTCTGGCCGAGCGCGGCATCCAGATCAAGCACCTGGATCTGGGCGGCGGCCTCGGCGTGCGCTACCGCGACGAGGAGCCGCCGCTGGCCGGCGACTACATCAAGGCGGTGCGCGAGCGGCTGGCCGGTCGCGCGCTGGCCCTGGTGTTCGAGCCGGGCCGCTCGATCGTGGCCAACGCCGGCGTGCTGCTGACCCGCGTCGAGTACCTCAAGCACACCGAGCACAAGGACTTCGCGGTGATCGACGCGGCGATGAACGACCTGATCCGCCCGGCGCTGTACCAGGCGTGGATGGACATCGTCGCGGTGCAGCCGCGCGCGGGCGAGGCACGCCGCTACGACCTGGTCGGG
Organism: Pseudomonas oryzae; assembly: GCF_900104805.1. NCBI lineage: Bacteria > Pseudomonadati > Pseudomonadota > Gammaproteobacteria > Pseudomonadales > Pseudomonadaceae > Pseudomonas > Pseudomonas oryzae. The sequence continues at coordinate 3,629,942 of NZ_LT629751.1, forward strand.
CCGATCTGCGAGACCGGCGACTTCCTCGGCAAGGACCGCGAGCTGGTGCTGGCCGAGGGCGACCTGCTGGCGGTGCGCTCGGCGGGCGCCTACGGCTTCGTCATGAGCTCCAACTACAACACCCGCGGCCGCGCCGCCGAGGTGCTGGTGGATGGCGAGCAGCTGCACCTGGTGCGCCGCCGCGAGAGCATCGAAGAGCTGTACGCCGGCGAAAGCCTGCTGCCCAACTGACCCGGAGGCCGGCATGCTGCTGCGTTTCACCAAGATGCACGGGCTGGGCAACGACTTCATGGTCCTCGACCTGGTCACCCAGCACGCCCACGTGCAGCCCAAGCATGTGCGCCAGTGGGGCGACCGCCACACCGGCGTCGGCTTCGACCAGCTGCTGATCGTCGAGCCGCCGAGCCGCCCGGATGTGGACTTCCGCTACCGCATCTTCAACGCCGACGGCTCCGAGGTGGAGCAGTGCGGCAACGGCGCGCGCTGCTTCGCCCGCTTCGTCCTCGACAAGCGCCTGACCGCGAAGAAGCGCATCCGCGTCGAGACCAAGAACAGCATCATCGAGCTGAACGTGCGCAACGACGGGCAGATCACCGTGGACATGGGCGCGCCGCGCCTTGCCCCTGCGGAGGTGCCCTTCGTCGCCGCCGAAGCCGCCATCGCCTACGAGGTCGAAGTCGGCGGGCGGAGCGTCGAGCTGGCCGCCATCTCGATGGGCAATCCGCACGGCGTGCTGCGCGTCGCCGACGTCGACACGGCGCCGGTGCACCAGCTCGGCCCGCAGCTGGAGACCCACCCGCGCTTCCCGCAGAAGGCCAACATCGGCTTCCTGCAGGTGGTCGACGCCCATCACGCGCGCCTGCGCGTGTGGGAACGCGGCTGCGGCGAGACCCAGGCCTGCGGCACCGGCGCCTGCGCCGCCGCGGTGGCCGGCATCCGCCAGGGCTGGCTGCAGTCGCCGGTGCAGATCACCCTGCCCGGCGGCAGCCTGACCATCGAGTGGGCCGGACCCGGCGCGCCGGTGCTGATGACCGGCCCGGCGGTGCGCGTGTTCGAAGGTCAGGTGCGCCTGTGAGCGAGGAGCCGCCCGTGCCGGAGCTGGACGCCGAACAGGTCGCCGCCTGGCTGGCGGCGCACCCGCAGTTCTTCACCGGCCGTGACGAACTGCTCGCCGAGCTGCACATCCCCCACGAGGCGGGCCATGCGGTGTCGCTGGTCGAGCGCCAGCTGCGCCTGCTGCGCGAGCGCAACCACGAGCTGCGCGCGCGCCTGACCCAGCTGATGGACATCGCCCGCGACAACGATCGCCTGTTCGCCCGCACCCGCCGGCTGATCATCGCCCTGCTCGATGCCGAAGACCTCGAGGCGCTGGTGGCCGCCGCCGAGGACAGCCTGCGCCACGACTTCCAGGTGCCCTACGTCAGCCTGCTGCTGTTCAGCGACACCCCGCCGGCGGTCGGCCGCTGGGTCAGTCCGGAGCAGGCGCAGCAGGCGGTCGGCGCCCTGCTCGCCGGCAACAAGACGGTGTGCGGCGTGCTGCGCCCCAGCGAGCTGACCTTCCTGTTCCCCGCCGAAAACATCGCCAGCATCGGCTCGGCGGCGGTGGCGGTACTCGACCACCAGGGCCTGCACGGCGTGCTGGCTCTCGGCAGTCCCGATCCGCAACACTACAAGAGCTCGCTGGGCACCGTGTTCCTCGGCCACGTGGCGGAAATCATCGCCCGTCTGCTGCCGCGCCTGGTGCCGACGCTGCGCGCGGTACGCTGAGGCCACGCCGCGCAGCGCCGCCGGTCTGGTCGAACAGCCCTGCGCGCGCTTGGTGTCATCCACCCCAGCCATGAGCCATTCCAGGGAGTCCGCCATGCACGCCGAACTGGACGCCTACCTCGAGCATCTGCGCCGCGAGCGCCAGCTGTCGCCGCACAGCCTGGCCGGCTACCGCCGCGACCTCGACAAACTGCTTGCCCTGGCCAGCGCGGCCGGTCTCGAGCGCTGGGAGCAGCTCGACGGCCGGACGCTGCGGCGCCTGCTCGCCAGCCTGCACCAGCAGGGCCTGGCGCCGCGCAGCCTGGCGCGCTGGCTGTCCGCCTGCCGCGGCCTGTACCGCTACCTGATCCGCGAGGGCCACTGCCGCAGCGACCCCAGCGCCGGCCTGCACCCGCCCAAGGGGGACAAGCGCCTGCCCCGGCTGCTCGACACCGACCGCGCCCAGCAGCTGCTCGACGGCGCGACGGACGTCGATACGGCGGGCGCCGTTGCGTCGGGCGTCGGTACGTCGGGCGGCGACTTGCCGGGCGCCGCTGCCGCGGGCACCACAGCGCCGGAGGACGCCTTCCTCGCCTGCCGCGACCAGGCGATGCTCGAGCTGTTCTACTCCTCCGGCCTGCGCCTGTCCGAACTGACCGGCCTCGACCTGGCGCAGCTGGATCTGGCCGCCGGCCTGGTGCGGGTGCGCGGCAAGGGCAACAAGGTCCGCGAGCTGCCGGTCGGGCGCAAGGCGCGCGAGGCGCTGCAGGCCTGGCTGCCGCTGCGCCAGCAGGTCGCCGTCGATCCGGCGCTGTTCGTCGGCCGGCGCGGCCAGCGCCTCGGCCCGCGCGCGGTGCAGCTGCGCGTGCGCCAGGCCGGGGTGCGCCAGCTGGGCCAGCACCTGCACCCGCACATGCTGCGCCACAGCTTCGCCAGCCACCTGCTGGAGTCCTCCCAGGACCTGCGCGCGGTGCAGGAGCTGCTCGGTCACGCCGACATCGGCACCACGCAGATCTACACCCACCTCGACTTCCAGCACCTGGCGCGCATCTACGACCAGGCCCACCCGCGTGCGCACCGGCGCAGCAGTGCAGCACCGGCAAGCGACGAAGACGACAGCCAGGAATGAATTCCGGCGGTATGATGCAGAGACTGACCGAAACAGTCGGCCATCGCGGCCACTGGAGAGACCGCCCGTGACCCTGCGCCTGATCACCTTCGACCTCGACGACACCCTGTGGGACGTCGGCCCGGTACTCGACAGCGCCGAAGCCGAACTGCTGACCTGGCTGGCCGAGCACGCCCCGGTGCTCGGCGCCGAGGCGGACGAACGCCTGCAGCACAGCAAGCGCTGGGTGCTGGAGCAGGACCCGACCCTCAAGGGCCGCATCAGCGAACTGCGCCGCCGCACCCTGCGCCACGGCCTGTGCAGCGCCGGCTACGCCGAGGTCGAGGCCGCGCGCCTGGCCGAGGCCGCCTTCCAGCACTTCCTCGCCGCGCGCCAGCAGGTCAGCCTGTTCCCCGAGGTGCTGCCCACCCTGCAGCAGCTGGGCCGCCAGTTCCGCCTGGGCGTGCTGACCAACGGCAATGCCGACGTGCAGCGCATCGGCATCGCCGACTACTTCCACTTCGCCTTCAGCGCCGAAGAGCTGGGCGTGAGCAAGCCCGATCCGCGCGCCTTCCACGCCGTGCTCGAGCACGCCGACATCCCCGCCGCACAGGCCGTGCATATCGGCGACCATCCGCGCGACGATATCCAGGGCGCCCAGGCCGCCGGCATGCGCGCGGTGTGGGTCAATCCGCAGGGCAAGCCCTGGGAGGGCACAGGCCGCCCGGACGCGCAGATCGCCAGCCTGGCCGAGCTGCCCGCGCTGCTCGACGCCTGGCAGGCCGGGCACTGACGCGGAGCCCCCGGGCTTGTCCGACGCGCCGGCGACCCAGCTGAGCATGCGGGGCGCCACCGCGCCGCTGCTGCTGCCCGTCGCCACGCTGCTCCCCGGCCTGCTCGCCGGTGGCATCCAGCCGCCCGGCCTGCTGGGCGGCGCGCTGTTCGTCGCCTGGCTGCTGTATCCGCCCGGGCGGCTGCCCCGCGGGCTGTGGCTGGCCGGCAGCCTGCTGGCCAGCCTGGCCCTGGCCGCCCACCTGCTGCCCGGCTTCACGCCGCTGGCGCTCGCCGCGCCGCGCGCGCTCAGTCCGGACGCCGCGCCCTACGCACTGCGCCTGCACTGGGACAAGCTGCTGCTCGGCGCCAGCCTGCTGGCCTGGTGGTGGCGCGAGTCCGCCAGCCGCCGGCCAGCGTCGGCACGGCCGCGCGCCGCCTGGAGCTGCGCACTGGCCACCCTGCTCGGCGTGCCGGCGCTGGCCCTGGCGCTCGGCGTGGTGGCCTGGCAGCCGAAGTGGCCTGCCGAGCTGGCGCTGTGGCTGGCGGTGAACCTCGGCGTCACGGTGCTGGCCGAGGAGCTGCTGTTTCGCGGCCTGCTGCAGGGCGCACTGGTCGCCCGCCTCGGCGCGGCGCGCGGCATCGGCCTCACCGCCCTGCTGTTCGGTCTGGCCCACGCGCCCTTCAGCCCGGGCTTCGCCCTCGCCGCCGCCCTGGCCGGCCTCGGTTACGGCTGGGTCATGCAGCTGTCCGGGCGCCTGGCCGCCGCGGTGCTGCTGCACGGTGCGCTCAACCTGCTGCACTTCCTGCTGCTCAGCTATCCGCTGCGCCTGCCCTGAAAACGCCGAGGGCGATCCCGGTATTCCGGGATCGCCCTCGCGACCAGCCCCGATCGGTTCGATCAGATCGGGCGGCTGCCGTACTTGCTGTCCGGCTTCTTCGGCGGGTCGGCAACCACGTTGGATTCGATTTCCTGCACCTTGCCACCGCGAGCGAGGAACTCCTCCATCGCCCTGGCCAGCGCATCGCGCTCCTTCTGCTTGGCCTCGATCGAGGGCAGCTCTTCCGGCTCGGCTTCCTTCTTCGACTTCTTGGCTACCGGGGCAGCCACCTCGTCGTCGCCGTCACCGTCGTCGTCCGGCGCGGCACCCAGCTCTTCCTCGCCTTCCTCGGCGCCTTCCAGCTCGTCTTGTTCCAGATCTTCTTCGCTCATGATGAAACCCCATGGTGCTGCAAAAGCATTTTGTATATAGCCCAACAGCGTCGCTTGCGCGCGCCGCCGGTGCAAATTCGGCCGGACTCCACCGGGTCGCCGCCGTGGGCAACCCCCGCCCCGAGCCGGGCTGCAGAGCCGTTCGCGCGCATTCTAGCGCGCTGCCAGAAAAAACAAAGGGCACCCGCAGGTGCCCTTCGTCTGGCCGCAAAGGGGGCCGGATCAGCTCTTGCGAGTGAACTCCGGGTAGGCCTCCATGCCGCACTCGGCGATGTCGACGCCGGCGTATTCGTCCTCGGCGTCCACGCGCAGGCCCATCACCGCCTTGAGGATGGCCCACAGCAGCAGGCTGGCGCAGAACACCCAGCCGAAGATGCAGGCGATGCCGAGCAGCTGGGCGGCGAAGCTGCCGCTGTCGTTGGTCAGCGGCACGGCCAGCAGGCCCCAGGTGCCGGCCAGGCCGTGCACGGCGATGGCGCCGACCGGGTCGTCGATCTTCAGCTTGTCGAGCAGCAGCACGCCACCCACCGCCAGCACGCCACCGACGGCGCCGATCAGCACCGCCATCAGCACCGAGGGGGTCACCGGCTCGGCGGTGATCGCCACCAGACCGGCCAAGGCACCGTTGAGCGCCATGGTCAGGTCGGCCTTGCCGAACAGCAGACGGGCGGCGATCAGCGCGGCCAGCAGGCCACCGGCGGCGGCCATGTTGGTGTTCAGGAAGGCCGCCGCCACGGCGTTGGCGTTCTCGATGCTGCTGACGGCCAGCTGCGAACCGCCGTTGAAGCCGAACCAGCCGAACCACAGGATCAGCGCGCCCAGCGTGGCCAGCGGCAGGTTGCAACCGGGGATGGCGTTGACCTGGCCGTCGGGGCCGTACTTGCCGCGGCGCGCGCCGAGCAGCAGCACTCCGGCCAGGGCGGCGGCGGCACCGCACAGGTGCACCACGCCGGAACCGGCGAAGTCGAGGAAGCCGGCCTGGTTGAGGAAGCCGGAGCCCCACTTCCAGTAGCCCTGCACCGGATAGATGAAGCCGGTCATCACCACCGCGAAGGCGAGGAAGGCCCACAGCTTCATGCGCTCGGCCACCGCACCGGAGACGATCGACATGGCGGTGGCGACGAACACCACCTGGAAGAAGAAGTCGGCGCGCTTGGAGTAGCCCGGCGCATCCTCGCCGCCGGCGGCGACCACGTCGACCGCGTGCTCGGCACCGATCAGGAAGCCCAGGCTCGGCAGGATGCCGCCCTCCGGGCTGGAGTACATGATGTGGTAGCCGACCAGCATGTACATCACGCAGGCCACCGCGTACAGGGTGACGTTCTTGGTGAGGATCTCGGTGGTGTTCTTGGCCCGTACCAGGCCGGACTCGAGCATGGCGAAACCGGCCGCCATCCACATCACCAAGGCGCCGCAGATCACCAGATAGAAGGTGTCGAGGGCGTATTGCAGGGGAATCAGTTCGTTTTCCATGGCGAAACCTTTTCTCGGGGCGCACAGGCGCCTGTGACGGGCGCCCGAAGGCGCCCGCCGTGTCCATCATCAGGGGTTCAGAGGTTGTAGCCGCGCTCGTTGTGCTCGGCGAGATCCAGGCCGCTGCTCTCGGCTTCCTCGCTGACGCGCAGGCCCATGACCAGGTCCAGCACCTTGAGGATCACGAAGGTGACGATGCCGGTGTAGACCACGGTGAAGGCCACGCCCTTGAACTGGGTGAACAGCTGGGCGCCGATGTCTTCCACGCTGCCGAAGCCGCCCAGGGCCGGCGCGGCGAAGGCACCGGTGAGGATGGCGCCGACGATGCCGCCGACGCCGTGCACGCCGAAGGCGTCCAGCGAGTCGTCGTAGCCCAGCTTGCGCTTGAGGCTGGTGGCGGTGAAGAAGCAGATCACGCCGGAGGCCAGGCCGATCGCCAGGGCGCCCATCGGGCCGGCGGTGCCGGCAGCCGGGGTGATGGCCACCAGGCCGGCGACCACGCCGGAAGCGATGCCCAGAGCGCTCGGTTTGCCGTGGGTGATCCACTCGGCGAACATCCAGCCCAGCGCGGCGGCGGCGGTGGCGATCTGGGTCACCAGCATGGCCATGCCGGCGGTGCCGTTGGCGGCGATCGCCGAGCCGGCGTTGAAGCCGAACCAGCCGACCCACAGCATGGCCGCGCCCATCAGGGTGTAGCCGAGGTTGTGCGGCGCCATGTGGGTGGTCGGATAGCCCTTGCGCTTGCCGATCACCAGGCAGGCCACCAGACCGGCGATACCGGCGTTGATGTGCACCACGGTGCCGCCGGCGAAGTCGAGCACGCCCCAGTCCCACATCAGGCCGCCGTCGCCGGCCCAGACCATGTGGGCGATCGGCGCGTAGACCAGGGTGAACCACACGGCGGTGAAGATCAGCATGGCGGAGAACTTCATGCGCTCGGCGAAGGCGCCGACGATCAGCGCCGGGGTGATGATGGCGAAGGTCATCTGGAAGAAGATGAACACGCTTTCCGGGAAGGCACCGATCAGGCTGTCGGTCCCCAGGCCGGCGAGGAAGGCCTTGGACAGGCCGCCGACGAAGGAATTGAAGTTGACGACGCCCTGCTCCATGCCGGCGGTGTCGAAGGCCAGGCTGTAGCCGTAGATGACCCACAGTACGCTGATCAGGCCGGTGATGGCGAAGCACTGCATCATCACCGACAGGACGTTCTTGGAACGCACCATGCCGGCGTAGAACAGCGCCAGGCCGGGCACGGTCATGAACAGCACCAGCGCGCTGGCGGTCATCATCCAGGCGGTGTCACCGCTGTTCAGGACGACCTCGTCGGCCAGAGCCAGGCTGGGGGTAACGAGGGACAATAGGGCTCCGAGCCCTGCGAGCTTGCGCAGAGTCATGTGTTACTCCTGGGGCGGGGGGTTCGTTGGAGTAAGTTGTTTCGGCTCAGACCGCGTCGGTGCCGGTCTCGCCGGTACGGATGCGGATGGCCTGCTCGAGGTTGACCACGAAGATCTTGCCGTCGCCGATCTTGCCGGTGTTGGCGGCCTTGGTGATGGCGTCGATGACCGCATCCAGCTGGTCGTCGGCGATCGCCACGTCGATCTTCACCTTCGGCAGAAAATCGACCACGTATTCCGCACCGCGATACAGCTCGGTGTGGCCCTTCTGACGGCCGAAGCCCTTGACCTCGGTGACGGTGATGCCCTGCACGCCGATTTCCGACAGCGATTCGCGCACGTCGTCGAGCTTGAACGGCTTGATGATGGCGGTGACTAGCTTCATGAAAGTTTCTCCCGTAATGGTGGACTTGCCCCAGGAACAACGAACCCATGACAAGTCTAAGCGCAGAGTCCGGCGTTTGTAACAGGTGACAGACACTGCGCAGGCTGGATTCAACGTCGGCCGGCAACTGGTAGCGGAGCCGTCCCCCGCTCCGCCTGGCCCGCGGCGGTGACACACGAGCACCGGCTGAGCAGCCCGCTGCAGGTTTCTTGCCAACTCTTCGCATTTGCTTGTTTTTCATGGAGTTACGCCATTTCACCGGTTTTCGCCGCCATTTACGCGCCCTTTATGCACCATTAAAGAGCATTGACGGCGATCTTTCGCGCAATCGGAGTGCAACGACGGGCCGGCGTCGATCGCAAACGCACCAATTCCGGGCACGAATTCCGCCAACGCGCGCCAGGCGCGGATCGGTCGGGTTGTTTGCTAGACTGGCGCCTTCTTTTGCTGGAATACCGCCATGCTGCCGCCCAAAGCCGTACTCGACCTGTTCGCCAGTCAGGCCAGCCGCCTGTTCGGCGCCGACTCGCCGTTGCCGCATGGCGAACTGGAAGCCCAGTTCAAGGCCCTGCTGTCGAGCGCCTTCAGCAAGCTGGATCTGGTCGGCCGCGACGAGTTCGACGCGCAGATGGCGGTGCTGGCGCGTACCCGTGCCCGCCTGGAAGCGCTCGAGGCACGCGTAGCCGAACTGGAAGCCCGTCTGGAGCCGCCGCACCAATAGGGAGCCGCGTCTTCGCGGGACACCTGATCAAGGAGCGATCATGTCCCTCGCCATCGTCCACAGCCGCGCCCAGCTCGGCATCGACGCCCCGGCGGTCAGCGTCGAGGCGCACCTCGCCAACGGCCTGCCCTCGCTGACCCTGGTCGGCCTGCCGGAAACCGCCGTGCGCGAGAGCAAGGACCGCGTGCGCAGCGCGATCCAGAGCTGCGGCTTCGAGTTTCCCAGCAGGCGCATCACCCTCAACCTGGCCCCCGCCGACCTGCCCAAGGACGGCGGGCGCTTCGACCTGGCCATCGCCCTGGGCATCCTCGCCGCCAGCGGCCAGCTGCCCGCCGCCAGCCTGGAAGGCATCGAATGCCTCGGCGAGCTGGCGCTGTCCGGCGCCCTGCGCCCGCTCCGCGGCGTATTGCCCGCCGCCCTGGCCGCGCGCGCCGCGGGCCGCGCGCTGCTGGTGCCGCGCGGCAACGCCGAGGAGGCCGCGCTGGTTTCGGGGCTGACGCTGTACGTTGCCGAGCATCTGCTGGAGGTGGCCGCCCATCTCGCCGGGCATACCCCGCTGGCGCCCTGGACCACGACGGGACAACCGGCCCCAGCGACCAGTCCGGGCGATATCGCCGAGGTGCAGGGCCAGCTGGCCGCCAAGCGCGCCCTGCTGGTCGCCGCCGCCGGCCACCACAACCTGCTGTTCAGCGGCGCGCCGGGCACCGGCAAGACCCTGCTGGCCAGCCGCCTGCCCGGCTTGTTGCCGCCGCTGAGCGAGCAGGAAGCCCTGGAGGTCGCCGCCATCCACTCGGTGGCCGGCCTCGCGCCGCTCAGCGGCTGGCCGCAGCGGCCGTTCCGCCAGCCGCACCACAGCGCCTCCGGCCCGGCGCTGGTCGGCGGCGGCAGCCGTCCCAGGCCGGGCGAGATCAGCCTGGCGCACCACGGCGTGCTGTTCCTCGACGAGCTGCCGGAATTCCCCCGCCACGTGCTCGACGTGCTGCGCCAGCCGCTGGAGAGCGGCGAGATCGTCATCGCCCGCGCCCAGGACAAGCTGCGCTTCCCGGCGCGCTTCCAGCTGGTGGCGGCGATGAATCCCTGTCCGTGCGGCTATCTGGGCGACGCCGAGCAGCGCTGCCGCTGCACCCCGGAGCAGGTGCAGCGCTACCGCGCGCGGCTGTCCGGCCCGTTGCTCGACCGCATCGACCTGCACCTCGCGGTGCGCCGCGAGCCGACCCGCCTGCACGCCGCCACCGCAGGGCCGGACAGCGCTGCGCTGGCGCGCCAGGTGGCCGCCGCCCACGCGCTGCAACTGGCGCGTCAGGGCTGCGCCAACGCCCACCTCGACCTGCCCGGCCTGCTGGCCCACTGCGCCCTGGCCGAGGCCGACCGCCTGTGGCTGGAAGCCGCGGGCGAGCGCCTGCGCCTGTCGCTGCGCGCCCTGCACCGGGTACTCAAGGTGGCACGCACCCTCGCCGACCTGGAGGGAGAGGCGCGGATCGAGCGCGTCCAGCTGGCCGAGGCGCTGCAGTACCGGGTCCCGAGCGAGGGCCCGGCGTAGGCTGGGAAACGGCCGAAGGCATTTCCCACCATCGAAAACCGTTGCCCTGGAAACGCGCCGCGCGAGCCGTCCACCCCGCGCTCGCCCCTCGGTCGCTCGCCCCTGCCCGCGCCGGGGCGGCCTGCTAGAATGCCGCCCTCCCTCTCGTAGCCAGACACCCCTGCCCGCATGTCCCGACTCAACCCCCGCCAGCAGGAAGCCGTCAACTACATCAGCGGCCCGCTGCTGGTGCTGGCCGGCGCCGGCTCCGGCAAGACCAGCGTGATCACCCGCAAGATCGCCTACCTGATCCAGCAGTGCGGCATCGCCGCCCGTCACATAGTCGCGGTGACCTTCACCAACAAGGCGGCGCGCGAGATGAAGGAGCGCGTCGGCCACCTGCTGCGCGGCCGCGAGGGCGCCGGACTGACCGTATCGACCTTCCACAACCTCGGCCTCAACATCATCCGCAAGGAACACGCCCACCTCGGCTACAAGCCGGGCTTCTCGATCTTCGACGAGAGCGACGTCAAGGCGCTGCTCGCCGACATCATGCAGAAGGAATACCAGGGCGACGACGGCGTCGACGAGATCAAGAACCTGATCGGCGCCTGGAAGAACGACCTGATCCTCCCCGAAGAAGCGCTGGAGAAGGCGCGCAACCCGCGCGAGCAGACCGCGGCGATCGTCTACCTGCACTACCAGCGCACCCTCCGCGCCTACAACGCGGTCGACTTCGACGACCTGATCCTGCTGCCGGTCAAGCTGTTCCAGGAGCACCCCGAGGTGCTGCAGAAGTGGCGCAACCGGGTGCGCTACATGCTGGTCGACGAATACCAGGACACCAACGCCAGCCAGTACCTGCTGGTCAAGCTGCTGGTCGCCGAGCGCGCGCAGTTCACCGTGGTCGGCGACGACGACCAGTCGATCTACGCCTGGCGCGGCGCGCGGCCCGAGAACCTGATGCAGCTCAAGGAGGACTTTCCCAGCCTCAAGGTGGTGATGCTCGAGCAGAACTACCGCTCGACCAGCCGCATCCTGAAATGCGCCAACGTGCTGATCGCCAACAACCCGCACGTGTTCGAGAAGCAGCTATGGAGCGAGATGGGCCATGGCGACGAGATCCGCGTGATCCGCTGCAAGAACGAGGAGGCCGAGTGCGAGCGCATCGCCATGGAGATCCTCACCGAGCACCTGCGCACCCAGCGCCCGTACAGCGACTTCGCCATCCTCTACCGCGGCAACTACCAGGCCAAGCTGATGGAGCTGAAGCTGCAGCACCACCAGATCCCCTACCGCCTCTCCGGCGGCACCAGCTTCTTCGCCCGCCAGGAAGTGAAGGACCTGATGAGCTACTTCCGCCTGCTGGTCAATCCGGACGACGACAACGCCTTCCTGCGGGTGATCAACGTGCCGCGCCGCGAGATCGGCTCGGCGACCCTGGAGAAGCTCGGCAACTACGCCACCGCGCGCGGCATCTCGATGTACGCCGCCTGCGACGAGATCGGTCTTGGCGAACACCTCGACAAGCGCTTCACCGAACGCCTGGCCCGCTTCAAGCGCTACCTGGACCGCCTGCGCCAGCGCTGCGCCGAGGAGGAGCCGATCGCCGCGCTGCGCGAGATGATCACCGACATCGACTACGAGAACTGGCTGCGCGAGAACAGCTCCACCGACAAGGCCGCCGAGTACCGGATGAGCAACGTCTGGTTCCTCCTCGAGGCGCTGAAGAACACCTTGGAGAAGGACGAGGACGGCGACATGACCATCGAGCAGGCCATCGCCAAGCTGGTGCTGCGCGACATGCTCGAGCGCCAGCAGGAGGAGGAGGACGGCGCCGAGGGCGTGCAGATGATGACCCTGCACGCCTCCAAGGGCCTGGAATTCCCCTCGGTGTTCATCATGGGCATGGAGGAGGACATCCTCCCGCACCGCTCCAGCATCGAGGCCGACACCGTCGAGGAGGAACGGCGCCTGGCCTACGTCGGCATCACCCGCGCCAAGCAGAACCTCGCCATCACCTTCGCCGCCAAGCGCAAGCAATACGGCGAGGTGATCGACTGCGCGCCGAGCCGCTTCCTCGACGAGCTGCCGGCCGAGGATCTGCAGTGGGAAGGCCAGGAGGACGCCCCGGTGGAAGTCAAGGCGGCGCGCGGCAACAACGCGCTGGCGGATATCCGCGCGCTGCTCAAGCGCTGAGCGGCGCCCCCACGCTGCCTGCCCGGAACGGACAGGCATGCTCCTCGCCGGTTCGCCATCGGCCGCCGCTATGTAACAGGATGTGTTTACGAGCGCCTGCGGTGGCGCTGGCGGCCACCCTCGGCGCCATGCACAAAACCCGCAAACAACCGCATGATCTCGCAATATTGCCGACAATTACCGCAATAAACCGCAACCGGCGGCAACCGCAAAGCGCACCGCCGCCGCCAGACCATGGGGGACTGGTCATCTCCCTCCAGGCTGTGTAGGGTGAAAAACGGGTGTCCGCACTGCAGCGTGCAGGCGGACAGGTTTCTTGTGTTGGTCGGGCCGCCACACAGCCGCAGAGCATGAGCGACCATGACCCCGACTCCTTCCCGCAAGGCGCTGCCGGCTGCGCAGCGCATCGCCGACAAGGCCTTCGACGCCCTCGAGCACTTCCTGCACATCGAAGCCGTCAGCGGCATCGTCCTGCTGCTGGCCGCCGCCGTCGCCCTGATCTGGGCCAACTCACCCGCCGCCGAGAGCTATGAGCACCTCTGGCACCTGCCGCTGGGCTTCAGCCTGGGCGACTTCAGCATCTCCCACTCGCTGCATTTCTGGATCAACGACGCGCTGATGACGGTGTTCTTCCTGGTCGTCGGCATGGAGATCCGCCGCGAGATCCACGACGGCGCCCTGGCCAACCTGCGCCAGGCGGCCCTGCCGCTGGGTGCCGCGCTGGGCGGCGTGGCGGTGCCGGCGCTGGCCTACCTGGCCGTCAGCGGCAGCGCGGAGCTGCGCTCGGGCTGGGCCGTGCCGACCGCCACCGACATCGCCTTCGCCATCGGCGTGCTGGCGCTGCTCGGCAAGTCGATCCCCGGCTGTGTGCGCATCTTCCTGCTCGCCCTGGCGATCATCGACGACATCATCGCCGTGCTGATCATCGCCCTGTTCTACTCCGGCGGTCTCGATGCCACCGGCTTCCTGATCGCCGGCGTCGGCCTGCTGCTGGTCCTCGGCTTCCAGGCCATCGGCATCGGTTCGGCCTGGGCCTACGTGCTGCCCGGCGCCCTGCTGTGGTTCGGCCTGCTCAAGACCGGCGCGCACCCGACCCTGGCCGGCGTGGTACTCGGCCTGCTGACCCCGGTCCTGCCGGCGCGCGGCGTCGCCCCGCTGGACAGCGCCAGCCACGCCCTGCAGGAGTTCGCCGAACGCGCCGGCAACGGCGGCGGGGATGCCCACCAGCTGCTGCAGCCGGTCAAGCGCCTGCGTCGCGCCCAGCGCGAACTGCTGCCGCCGGTGGTACGCGTGCAGATGGCCCTGCACCCCTGGGTGGCCTACGGCGTGATGCCGCTGTTCGCCCTCGCCAACGCCGGGGTGAGCCTGGACGGCGTCGACCTCGCCGCCGGCGGCACCACCAGCGTGATGCTCGGCGTCGCCCTCGGCCTGGTGCTCGGCAAGCCGCTCGGCATCCTGCTGTCCAGCTGGCTGCTGGTGCGCCTCGGCTGGTGCCGTCTGCCCGCCGGGATGAACTGGTCGTGGATGTGGCTGATCGGCTGCCTGGCCGGCATCGGCTTCACCATGTCGATCTTCATCGCCACCCTGGCCTTCGCCGACGCCAGCCTGCTCGGCGCCGCCAAACTGGGCGTGCTGCTCGCCTCGGCGCTGGCCGCCTGCCTGGGCCTGGCCATGGGCGCCGTGCTGGTGCGGCGCGCCCGCGCCGGCCGGGCGGCAGCCGAGGCTCGCGACGACCACTCCGCGCAGGCGCTGACTTCCTGAGTCTGGCGCTCAGCCGTGGCGGTTGCGGCTGGCCTGGACGATGCGCGCCGCCGGCACGCGCAGCTGGGCCAGCAGGTACTCGGCGAACGCCGGGGCATAGTCCTGACGGGCGATGGCCTGGGCCATGCAGTCCAGCCAGGCCTGGGCAAGCGCCTCGTCGACCGGCCACTGGTCATGGAAGGCGGGAATCACGATCGGGCCGTACTTCTCGGCGAACAGCTTCGGCCCGCCCAGCCAGCCGCTGAGGAAGCAGGTGAGCTTGTCGCGCGAGGCCGCCAGGTCCGCCGGATGCAGACGGCGCAGCTCGGCCGCGGCGGGCGACTCGTCCATGATCCGGTAGAAGTCGTCGACCAGCCGGTGCAGTCCGTCGAGACCGCCAGCGGCCTGGTAGGAGGCGTCGTCGACGCCGTAGGTGGGAGTGCTGCTCATGGCGACCTCGCCGCAGGAAGGGATGGCCATTCTAGCCCAGGCCGCGGCGCTCCCGACGGCACCCCGCTGCGGTTAGAATGCGCGCCCGCCCCCGCCAGCGACGATCCGCCATGCACGCCGACGCCATCGCCACCCTGCAGCAGCAGCTCCTCACCGCCCTGAGCGACGTCCCCGCCGAGGCGCGGCGCCTGTTCCACGGCCGCGGCCGGCGCTGGCCGGGCCTCGAGCACGTCACCGTCGACTGGCTGCAGGGCGTGCTGCTGGTCTCGCTGTTCCGCGGGCCGGGCGCGGCGGAGCTGGCACAGCTGCGCGACATGCTGCTGGCGCTGAGCGACAGCGCCGCCTGGCGGCAGAGCGGCGCGCATCACCTACTGCTGCAGCACCGCTACCTGCCCGACAGCCGCATGGACTGGCTGCGCGGTGCGGAGCTGGAGGAATGGCTGATCGACGAGGACGGCCTGCGCTACAAGCTGGACCTCGGCCGCAAGCAGAACAACGGTCTGTTCCTCGACATGCGCTACGGCCGGCGCTGGGTGCGCGAGCAGGCCGCCGGCCAGCGCGTGCTCAACCTGTTCGCCTACACCTGCGGCTTCTCGGTGGCGGCCATCGCCGGCGGCGCCGCGCAGGTGGTCAACCTCGACATGGCCCGCGCCGCGCTCAGCCGCGGCCGCGACAACCATCGGCTCAACGGCCACGACCTGGCGCGGGTCGAGTTCCTCGGCCACGAGCTGTTCAAGTCGTGGGGCAAGGTGCGCAAATCCGGCCCCTACGACCTGATCATCATCGACCCGCCGTCGTTCCAGAAGGGCAGCTTTGCCCTCACCAGCGACTACCGCAAGATCCTCCGCCGCCTGCCCGAGCTGCTCGCCGCAGGCGGCACGGTGCTGGCCTGCGTCAACGACCCCGGCATCGGTCCGGACTTCCTGATCGAGGGCATGGCCGCCGAGGCGCCGCAGCTGCGCTTCGCCCTGCGCCTGGACAACCCACCGGAGTTCGTCGACATCCACGCGGACAGCGCCCTCAAGGCGCTGGTGTTCCGCAGCGCAGACGGCCAGGTCGAAGACTGAGCGCCGCCCGCCTGGGCGAATGGCATTTTCAGCGGTAAACCGCTGCCATCTGCAACGATCTCGCAACAACCATTACCCCTGCGCCGATACAGGTCTTTGATGCCCGGAAGCGTGACGCACTTCACGCCGCGCGAGTGACAAAGGACAACAGTTAACGTACTTTTTAATTGTTTGGCACGGATCGCCAGCGCTGATCCAGTACAGCCGTCATGCCCTGCGCCACAGGCGCGGCCTGATGACCTGGAGCTCAGGCCATCGGATCCGGAAGGCCATCCTCCGCCGCACGCACGGCGCCTGCGCCGCCAGCGCAGCGTCAGACGCCGCGTCGGCAGACCCGCCAACCGCCCCCTCCCCGCCTGGACTCCACCCGGCGCGCGCCCACGCGGTGCTCGCCCCGCCACCAATCGTTGCCAACCGGCGCGACACGTCAGCGGCGTGCCGCCCACCCGGCTGCGCGTGCGTGCCGGTGCAGAATCGGACAGCCAGCTCTGCCACAGGAGCTCCACGCGACGGGCGCCGTCAACGCAACGGCTATCTCCGCGCAAACCCCGGGCGGCCCGCCGCCCCATGAGAAAAACGACTGCCACAGGTGCAAGAGGAACAACCATGGGTTATGTCATCAACTGGTCGGACGAATACGCCACCGGTATCGATATCATCGACGAGCAGCACAAGCGCATCTTCGAATACCTCAGCGAGATCGACCACGCGATCAAGGCGCAGTCGCTCGCCGACGTCGAGCACGTGGTGAAGGCGGTGGTCGACTACGCCATCTCGCACAACACCTTCGAGGAAAGCCTGATGGAGAAGGCCGGCTACCCGATGCTGGACGCCCACCACAAGGTGCACGAATCCTTCAAGGCGCGGGTCAACGGCTACCTGCAGCGCCTGAACGGCGGCGAGGATGCCTTCCGCCTGGCGCGCGAGGTGCGCGGCGACCTCGGCCTGTGGCTGACCAATCACATCAAGCGCGACGACCGGCACTACGTGCCCTACGTGAAAAAGAGCCTGGACGGCGGCTTCGTCTCGCGCATGCTCGGCAAGTTTTTCCGCTAACGCTCCTCGTCACCCCGCCGGGCGTTGCTCATCGCCAGCACGTGCAGCGCCCGCTCGGCTTCCGCCAGCTCCTCCTCGCTGAACACCTGCACCCCGGCGCGGCGCAGCAGCGCGACGGTCACCCCCTCGCCCGCCACCCGGCGGCCGCTGAAGCTGCCGTCGTAGTTCTCGCGGTTGCCGCACGACGGACTGCGCGCCTTGAGCACGGCGATACGGATGCCGTGCGCGCGCACCAGCGCCAGGGCCGCCGCGGCGCCGGCCAGGAACGCAGCGCTGACGTCATCGCCGGCGACGGTGCGCACCGCCACCTCACCGTCCAGCACCGCCGCGCCCTGGCCACCGGCAATCTCCGCCGGCGGCCGTGGCGTCGGCAAGCCGCCGGCCACCTCCGGACACAGCGCCACCACCCGCCCCTCGGTCTGCCAGCGCAGCAGCAGGTCGATCGGCCCGTGGGCCCCACCGTCGTAGCGCACCGCGTGGCCGAGCAGGCAGCGGCTGACCAGGATCTTGTCCATCGAAACCTCGTCGAAGCGGATCTGAGCACAGTCTACCCGCCACACCCGTCGCGCCGGCGGCGTAACACCTTGCAAAACGCCAATACTTGATCAAGAAAGTCTGATATTGCAGGCTGAAAGCGTGACGCCGGGCCCCTCTGACGGCTGACACCGCCATGTCGGAGTCACAGTTGATGACACTTCGACTGCAAGGAGGAGCCCATGACGGACCTGCATTCGTTCCTGCTCGCCGACTTCCTCGGCACCGCCACCTGGCTGTGGCTGGCGTTTTTCGCCCTGGTGATCGCCCTGCTGACCTTCGACCTCGGCGTGCTGCACCGTGACCAGCACGAGATCGGCGTCAAGGAGAGCCTGCTGCTGTCGAGCGGCTACATCAGCATCGGCCTGCTGTTCGCGGTCTGGGTATGGCTGCAGAAGGGCGGCGACGCCGGCCTGGACTACCTGACCGGCTTCCTGATCGAGAAGTCGCTGTCGATGGACAACGTGTTCCTGATGGCGGTGATCTTCGGCTTCCTCGGCATTCCCCGCCGCTACCAGCACAAGGTGCTGTTCTGGGGCATCCTCGGGGTGATCGTGCTGCGCGCCGTGATGATCGGCCTGGGCGCCGCGCTGATCCAACAGTTCAGCTGGATCCTCTACCTGTTCGGCGTGTTCCTGGTGCTCACCGGCGTGCGCATGCTGTTCGCCCGGGTCGACGAGACCCCGGACCTGGAGAACAACCTGCTGGTGCGCTTCCTGCGCAGCCACCTGCGCATCACCGACCGCCTGCACGAGCAGCGCTTCTTCGTCCACCTGCCCGACGCCGGCGGCAGGCCGGTGCTATGGATCACCCCGCTGTTCCTCGCCCTGATCCTCATCGAGTGCGCCGACGTGGTGTTCGCGGTGGACAGCGTGCCGGCGATCTTCGCCATCACCCAGGACCCGTTCATCGTCTACACCTCGAACATCTTCGCCATCCTCGGCCTGCGCGCGCTGTACTTCGCCCTCGCTGCGCTGATCCACCGCTTCGCCTACCTGAAGTACGCCCTGGCCCTGGTGCTGGTGTTCATCGGCGGCAAGATCTTCCTGGTCGGCATCATCGGCAAGATCCCGGCGGCGCTGTCGCTCGGCGTGACCCTGACCCTGCTGATCGGCGGTGTGCTGGTGTCGCTGTGGAAGACCCGCGGCCAGCCCGCCGCCACGCCCGAGCGCAAGGACGGCGCGGCGCCGCACTGAGCCCGGACAGGCGTCAGCGACAGCCCAGCTCGGCGCTGAAGCCCGTCACGTCCAGGCGCCGGCCGTTCTGCACCTGGCCGGCCAGCTTGCTATCGGTGGCGGCCTGGACGAGCAGCGCGCTCTTGATCTGCACCGCGCTGGCGCAGGGATTGAGCGCGGCGTACAAGGCGGCGGCCCCCGTGACGTGCGGCGTGGCCATCGAGGTGCCGCTGTAGGCGGCGTAGCCGGCCAGCCCCTTGCGCGTCGGCACGGTGCTGAGGATGTCGACGCCCGGCGCAGCGATGGCCACGGTGTTGACGCCCCAGTTGGAGAAGCTGGCCTTGGCGCCGCTCTTGTCGATCGCCGCCACCGCCAGCAGGTTGGCCAGCGGGTAGCTGGCCGGGTAGCTGGGCGTCGTGTCGATGTTCTGCCCGGCGTTGCCGGCGGCGGCGATGAACAGGATGTTGGCCGCGCCGGCAACGGCGATGGCGTCGGCGAGCGCCTGCGAATAGCCACCGCCGCCCCAGGAGTTGTTGCTCGCCACCAGGCGCAGGCCATGGCGCTGCTTGAGGTCGGTGAGATACTGTACCGCCTTCACCGCGTTGGCCGTGGTGCCGCCACGCGGGCCGAGGAACTTGGCGCTGATCAGCTTCGCCGTGGGGCACACGCCGAACACGCCGAGGCCATTGTCGATGCTGGCGGCCACGCTGCCGGCCACATGGCTGCCGTGGTCGTCCGCGCTGCCGTCGTAGACGCTGGCGTCCTTGCCGTTGAAGTCCCAGCCATGGATGTCGTCGACGTAGCCGTTGCCGTCGTCGTCGACGCCGACGGTCTTGCCGTACTCGCCGGGATTGACCCAGACGTTGGCCTGCAGGTCGGGGTGACTGACCATCAGCCCCTCGTCGATGATCCCCACCACCACCTGGCTGTCGCAGCGCAGGCCGGCGTTCCACAGCGCCAGTGCGCCGCTGCCGTTGGCGTTGGCCGGCGCGGTGGCGGCGCCCAGCATGCCCCACAGGTTGCTCAGATAAGGATCGTCGGGGTTGGCCTGGCGCTGGTAGATCCAGTTGGGCTCGGCGAACGCCACCGAGGAGTCGGCGGCGATCCGTTCGAGCAGCCCGACGCTGAGCCGGGTCGTCCCGCTCAGGCGCACGCGCAGCAGCTCGCCGCGCCCCTCACCGCGCGTCTGCAGACGTTCCAGGGCCTCGGCGCCGAAGCGCCCCAGCACCAGGCGCTGGCTGCTCGCCGAAGCCTCCGGACGGAACTGCACCAGCAGTTCGTTGGCGACATGCGGGCGGCCGGCCTGCAGCGACTGGCGCACCGCCGGCAGGTTGCCGCCAGCCTGCGCGAACAGGGGCAGGCCGCCCAGGCAAAGCAGCAGGAATCCTTTTGACAGGTGCGACATGGTGTACTCCTCGGGCGGAAGGCGAGCCCGGGAGGGACATCCCGTCGGGTGGGCTCGCCATTCATTTCCAGTTCAATACAGGACGGAGAAACCAGCCAATGCCGACGGGCGGCATGGTGACGAACGGCGCTACCGCCGGTCGCCCGGCACCGCGCGCAACCACCGATCGCACTGGCCGGTGGGCGACGGCTGCCCTCCACGCCCACCCGGTGCTAGGATGCGCGCCCTATGCGAATCCACGACCTGACCTCCCGCCTCGCCGCCTGCGGCGCCCAGCCCTGCCACAGCCGGCGCATCCTGCGTGCCTGGCTGGCCGGCCTGACACTGGACAGCGGCCCGCGCAACCGTCCGGCCGCCGACTATTTCCCGCTGTCGGTGCGCGCGGCGCTGCCGCAGCTCGACGTCGAGATCGCCGGCCTGGCCCGGCTGCGCTCCGAACACCCCGGCGCCGACGGCTCGGCGCGCCTCCTGGTCGAACTCAACGACGGGCAGATGGTGGAGAGCGTGCTGCTGCCAAGGGACGGCCTGTGCGTGTCGACCCAGGTCGGCTGCGCGGTGGGCTGCGTGTTCTGCATGACCGGCAAGAGCGGCCTGCTGCGCCAGGTCGGCAGCGCCGAGATCGTCGCCCAGGTCGCCCTGGCGCGGCGCTTCCGCGCGGTGAAGAAGGTGGTGTTCATGGGCATGGGCGAGCCGGCGCACAACCTCGACAACGTGCTGGAGGCCATCCACCTGCTCGGCACCGAGGGCGGCATCGGCCACAAGAACCTGGTGTTCTCCACGGTCGGCGATCCGCGCGTGTTCGAGCGCCTGCCGCACGAGCGGGTCAAGCCGGCGCTGGCGCTGTCGCTGCACACCACCAACGCCGAACTGCGCCGCGAGCTGCTGCCGCGCGCGCCGCACATCGACCCGGCCGAGCTGGTCGAGCTGGGCGAGGCCTACGCGCGTACGGTCGGCTATCCGATCCAGTACCAGTGGACCCTGCTCAAGGGCATCAACGACAGCGTCGAGGAAATGGACGCCATCCTGCGCCTGCTCAGGGGCAAGTACGCGGTGCTCAACCTGATCCCCTACAACAGCCTGGAAGCCGACGACTTCCAGCGCCCCGACGGCGAGCGCATCGTGCAGATGGTGCGTTACCTGCACAGCCGCGGCGTACTGACCAAGGTGCGCAACAGCGCCGGCCAGGACATCGACGGCGGCTGCGGCCAGCTGCGCGCACGGGCCGAGGTGGTCAGGAGCCGACGGCCACGGGCTGAGTGAGCGCCGGGGCCGGCGCCAGCGCGCCCGGCACGCCCCACACTCCGGCCAGGCTCTGCAACAGCGTACCGGCCACGCCCTGGTTGCCGAGGAACTGCAGCAGGATCGGCGCGAACTGGCCGATCAGGCCCGGCGCCATGCCCAGTGCCGAGAAGCGCTGATTGAGACCATCGAGACTGTCGACCGGCGCTTCCTGCGCCGGCTCCTGGGAAGCGGCGTTACCGAGCAGGCCACCCAGGGCGCCCAGCGGCCCCAGCGCGCCGAGCGCGGCGGCCCCGCCAAGCAGTTGCAGGCCCGGCACCGCGCCGGCCAGCTGCGCGTACTGCTCGCCACCGAGCTGGCTCTGCGCCAGACCGAGCATGGCGCCCACCCCACCCATCGCCTGCTGCGGTGTCACGTCGAGGGCGCGCAGCTGCTCGAGCAGCGCCAGGGTCTGCGCATCGGCCAGGCCGCCGAGGGCAGGCGTACTGCCGGGCAGCGCCGCAGCGGCATCCGCCGGGATGGCGACCGACGGCAGCGCCGGGAGGGTCGGCGCCACGGCGGCGCCGGCCACAGCGGCGGACGGCGTGCTCTGTGGCGCCTCGGCGGCGAGCAGCGGGGTGCTGGCGGCGAGCAGCAGGGCGGACAGGCTGAGGGAGGAAAGCAGATGCATGGGCAGGCCTCGAAAAGGGGATGCGGCTCGCATGTGACCACGGCGCGGAGCAAAAGTACCCGAAACGACCGGGATCCCGACGACAGGCCGACCGCCAGCGTACATGACAGCCATGCCAGCCCCTACACTGAGCAACGACCGCCACCAGCGCCACCGGCGAGGAGCGCCATGCAACTGTTGAAAGACAAGATCCGCGACCAGGGCAGCGTGCTGTCCGACCGGGTGCTCAAGGTCGACGCCTTCCTCAACCACCAGGTCGATCCCGTGCTGATGCAGGCGATCGGCGCGGAGTTCGCCCGCCGCTTCGCCGGGCAGGTCGACAAGGTGCTGACCATCGAGACTTCGGGCATCGCCCCGGCGCTGATGACCGCCCTGGCGCTCGGCGTACCCATGGTCTTCGCCCGCAAGCAGCAGTCGCTGACCCTCACCGGCGAGCTGCTGACCGCGCGGGTGTACTCCTTCACCAAGCAGGTGGAGAGCACCATCGCGGTGTCGGCCCGCCACCTGCAGGCCGGCGAGCGGGTGCTGATCGTCGACGACTTTCTCGCCCACGGCCAGGCGGCTCAGGGGCTGGCGGCGCTCGTCGGGCAGGCCGGCGCGCAGCTGGCCGGCATCGGCATCGTCATCGAGAAGTCGTTCCAGCCCGGCCGCGCCGAGCTGGAACGGCGCGGCTACCGGGTCGAGGCGCTGGCACGCATCGCCTCGCTGGAGGGCGGCACGGTACGCTTCCTCGAGTAGACAGGCACAAAAAAGCCGCCCGCAGGCGGCTCTTTCGCGATCCCGGCGTTATTACATGCCGGACATCTTGTGGATCGCGCCCAGCAGCTCGTCGTCGGAGCAGTCGGCGCAGGTGCCCTTCGGCGGCATGGCGTTGCGGCCAGCGATGGCGCTCTTGAGCAGCGCGTCGATGCCACCGCGCTCGCTGGCGCGGGCCTTCCAGTCGGCGGCGTCGCCGATCTTCGGCGCGCCCAGCACACCGGCGCTGTGGCAGGCGCCACAGTACTTGGCGACCACGTCGTCGGCGCTGCGCGCGCCGCCGCCGGCAGCGGCGGCCACGGTGCCGACGCCCTTGCATTCCTGGCCGGCGATGCACACTTCGCCTACCGGCTTCAGACGTTCGGCGATGGCTTCATCGCTCGCGGCCTGGGCGCCAACCGCCCACAGGGCCAGCACGGCAGCCTGGGCTGCCAAGACTTTCTTGATCAGGTTCACCCTTACACCCTCTATGGCTAGTCACGCCCGGGGCGGTAGGGCCGCGCGGGCGGCGGAAGTATAACGGCAAAGCGAAGCCTGCCGAAACAACCCCGATGGTCGCAGGGGCTTGACACCCGCGAATCAGGTCGAAAGACGCAGACGCGTCAGAAGTTGGCCGGCGTGGTGGCGCTGATCAGCCGCGCCGGGACGTCGAACGGGTTGCGGAAACGGTGCGGCTGGTTGCTCTCGAAGTAGTAGCTGTCACCGCTCTCGAGGATGTACACGGCATCGCCGACGGTCAGCTCGAGACGGCCGTCGACCAGCACGCCGGCCTCCTCGCCCTCGTGGTTGAGCATCTCGATGCCGGTATCGGCGCCCGGCGGATAGGTTTCGTCGAGGAAGGCCATGATCCGGTTGGGGTGGGCGCGACCGACCAGCTTCATGGTCACCGCACCGCCGCCGATGTCGATCAGCTCGTCGGACTTGTAGACCACCTGGGCCTGGTTGGCCTCCTCGAGGTCCATGGAGAAGAACTCCACCAGCGACATGGGGATGCCGCCGAGCACCTTCTTCAGCGAGCTGATCGACGGGCTGACGCTGTTCTTCTCGATCATCGAGATGGTGCTGTTGGTCACTCCCGCGCGCTTGGCCAGCTCGCGCTGGGACAAGCCCTTGAGTTTGCGGATCGCTTGCAGACGGGCGCCGACGTCCAAGGCTGGAGACCTCCTCGGTGATTCAGGATGCTGGGATGGTTGCGAATAATGATGACAAGGCTGTTCAGTATTTACAACACGAAGAACGGCCAAACCCCCGCGCGGCGGGGCCGGGCGGGGGTGTCAGGACCAGCGCAGGGGCAGCGGGTCAGGCGTCGCCGCTGTAGCGGCGCGGCACGCGCTTGAGGTTGCAGAACAGCTGGTAGGGGATGCTGTCGGCCGCCGCCGCCACCTCGCTGGCCAGCACCTGCGCGCCCCACAGCTCGACCCGGCTGCCGAGGCCGGCCTGCGGCAGGTCGGTGAGATCGACGGTGAGCATGTCCATCGACACCCGGCCGATCAGCGTCGTGCGCGCACCGTCCACCGCCACCGGGGTGCCGCTCGGCGCATGGCGCGGGTAGCCGTCGGCGTAACCCATGGCGACCACGCCGACGCGGGTCGGCCGGCTGCTGACGAAGCGCGCGCCGTAGCCGACCGGCTCGCCGGCCGGCAGCTCGCGCACGGCGATCACCTGCGACTCCAGGGTCATCACCGGCTTGAGGCGCGCGGCCTGGGCCTGTTCGCCAGCGAACGGGCTGGCGCCGTAGAGCATGATGCCGGGGCGCACCCAGTCGCTCGGCACCTCGGGCCAGCCGAGCACGGCCGGCGAGTTGCACAGGCTGATCTCGGCGGCCAGCTCGCCACGCGCGGCCTGGAACACCGCCAGCTGCTCGGCGGTGCGCGGGCAGTCCGGCTCGTCGGCGCGGGCGAAGTGGCTCATCAGCACGATCTTCGCCACCTTGCCGCTGGCCAGCAGGCGGGCGTGGGCGGCGCGATAGTCTTCCGGGTGCAGGCCGACCCGGTGCATGCCCGAGTCGAGCTTCAACCACACGGTGAGCGGGCGCGCCAGTGCGGCCTGCTCGATGGCCTCCAGCTGCCACAGCGAGTGCACCACGCACCACAGCTCGTGTTCGGCGATCAGCGCCAGTTCGCTGGCCTCGAAGAAGCCCTCGAGCAACAGGATCGGCGCGCGGATACCGGCGGCGCGCAGCTCCAGCGCCTCCTCGATGCAGGCCACGGCGAAGCCGTCGGCCAGCTCCGTCAGCGCCTGCGCACAGCGTACCGCGCCGTGGCCGTAGGCGTCGGCCTTGACCACGGCCAGGGCGCGGGCACCGCTGAGTTGGCGGGCCAGCAGGTAGTTGTGACGCAGGGCGTCGAGGTCGATCAGGGCACGGGCGGGACGCATGGCGACTATCGCTTTCTCGTTATAGGGCGCCGCACGGGGCGCGGCGGATTCAGGGCAGCGCGGCCACCACCGTCATCTCGACGCGGGCGCGCGGGTCGTACAACTTCGCCTCGACGCAGGTGCGCGCCGG
Organism: Pseudomonas oryzae; assembly: GCF_900104805.1. Classification (NCBI taxonomy): domain Bacteria; kingdom Pseudomonadati; phylum Pseudomonadota; class Gammaproteobacteria; order Pseudomonadales; family Pseudomonadaceae; genus Pseudomonas; species Pseudomonas oryzae. The sequence continues at coordinate 3,655,069 of NZ_LT629751.1, forward strand.
CGCGCAGCCGGCCGGCAGCCAGGCGTCCCACACCGCGTTCATCCCGGCGTAGTCGGCCAGATCCTTGAGGTGGATGGTCACCGCCAGCAGGCGCGACTTGTCGCTGCCGGCCTCGGCGAGCAGGCGCTCGATGTTGTCGAGGGTCTCGGCGGTCTGCCGGGCGATGTCGCCGGCGTAGTCGTCGGCCAACTGGCCCGCCAGGTAGACGGTGCCGTTGTGGATGACGATCTCGCTGTAGCGCGACTCAGTGTGCAGGCGCTGGATGGCCATTGGGGGTGTTCTCCTTGGCGTTGCTGTAACGGGAAATATCCAGGCCCTGCGGGCTGATCTGCGGGCGCTTCTTCGCCATCAGGTCGGCGAGCAGGCGACCGGAGCCGCAGGCCATGGTCCAGCCAAGGGTACCGTGTCCGGTGTTGAGGAACAGGTTGCGATAGCGGGTGGCGCCGACGATCGGGGTGCCGTCCGGGGTCGCCGGGCGCAGGCCGGTCCAGAATTCGGCGCGCGCCAGGTCGCCCCCCTGCGGGTAGAGATCAGCGGTGATCATCTCCAGGGTCTCGCGGCGGCGCGGGTTGAGCGACAGGTCGTGGCCGGCGATCTCGGCCATGCCGCCGACGCGGATGCGGTTGTCGAAGCGGGTGATCGCCACCTTGTAGGTCTCGTCGAGGATGGTCGAGGTCGGCGCCATGGCCGCATCGACGATCGGCACGGTCAGCGAGTAGCCCTTCAGCGGGTAGACCGGCGCCTTGATGCCCAGCGGCTTGAGCAGCTGCGGCGAGTAGCTGCCGAGCGCCAGCACGTAGTGGTCGGCGCGCTCCAGCTGGCCGTCGACCCACACGCCGGTGACGCGCTCGCCGTCGCTCTCCAGGCGCTCGATGTTCTGCCCGAAACGGAACTCGACGCCGAGGCCGCGCGCCAGCTCGGCCAGGCGGCTGGTGAACAGGAAGCAGTCGCCGGTCTGGTCGTTGGGCAGGCGCAGGGCGCCGGCCAGCTTGTCGGCGACCTTGGCCAGCGCCGGCTCGACGCGGGCGATGCCGGCGCGGTCGAGCAGCTCAAAGGGCACGCCGGCCTGCTCGAGCACGGCGATGTCCTTGGCCGCGGCGTCGACCTGGGCCTGGGTGCGGAACAGCTGGGTGGTGCCGAGCTGGCGGCCTTCGTAGGCGATGCCGGTCTCGGCGCGCAGCTCGTCGAGGCAGTCGCGGCTGTACTCGGCCAGACGCACCATGCGCTCCTTGTTCACCGCGTAGCGGGAGGCGGTGCAGTTGCGCAGCATCTGCGCCATCCACAGGTACTGGTCGAGGCTGCCGGTGAGCTTGATGGCCAGCGGCGCGTGGCGCTGCAGCAGCCACTTCATGGCCTTCAGCGGGATGCCCGGGGCAGCCCACGGCGAGGCGTAGCCGGGGGAGACCTGGCCGGCGTTGGCGTAGCTGGTTTCCAGGGCGACGCCATCCTGTCGGTCGATCACCACCACCTCGAACCCGGCCTGGGCCAGGTAGTACGCACTAGCGGTGCCGACCACACCGCTGCCAAGAACCATGACGCGCATCTTTGTCTCCCCTCCCGGCACGCCCGGGCGAAAAACCGTTGTTGTTGGGGCGGAGTGTAGGTCGCTCTGCACAGTGATATTCACTGTTTGTCAGGCTATATTTGGCGAGAATTCTTGGCAGAAGTGCTTTTTCTGGAGGGGCATACCCCATGAGCAGCCCGCAAAAGACCCGCCGCGACCTGGACCGGATCGACCGCAACATCCTGCGCATCCTGCAGCAGGAGGGGCGGATTTCCTTCACCGAGCTGGGCGAGCGGGTCGGCCTGTCGACCACCCCGTGCACCGAGCGGGTACGCCGCCTGGAGCGCGACGGGGTGATCATCGGCTACCACGCCAGGCTCAATCCGCAGCAGCTGCGCGCGGGCCTTCTGGTGTTCGTCGAGCTGAGCCTGGACTACAAGTCCGGCGACACCTTCGAGGAGTTCCGCCGCGCGGTGCTCAAGCTGCCGCAGGTGCTGGAGTGCCACCTGGTGTCCGGCGAGTTCGACTACCTGATCAAGGCGCGCATCTCGGAGATGGCCTCCTACCGCAAGCTGCTCGGCGACATCCTGCTCAAGCTGCCGCACGTGCGCGAGTCGAAGAGCTACATCGTCATGGAGGAGGTCAAGGAGACCCTGGCGCTGCCGATTCCGGACTGAGCCCGCGGAAACGACCATGCCCGCATCCGCAGATGCGGGCATGGCCTCAAACGGCCCCCGCGGGGCTTCAGGAGTTCGCCGCCAGCGGCGCAGCGGCCGGCCTGGCGAAGTACTCGCGGGTCAGCTTGACCACCACCGGGCTGAGCAGCACCAGGGCGATCAGGTTGGGGATCGCCATCAGGCCGTTGAGGGTGTCGGCGACCAGCCAGGCGAAGTCCAGCTGGGCGACGGCGCCGAAGGGGATCGCCAGCACCCAGAGGATGCGGAACGGCAGGATCGCCCGGGTGCCGACCAGGTACTCCCAGCAGCGCTCGCCGTAGTAGCTCCAGCCGAGGATGGTGGTGTAGCTGAACACCATCAGGGCCAGGGCCAGCAGGTACTGGCCGACGCCGGGCAGGGCGGTCTCGAAGGCCGCGCTGGACAGCGCCGCGCCGCTGGCGCCGCTGGTCCACGCGCCGGTGGTGAGGATCACCAGGGCGGTCATGCTGCACACCAGGATGGTGTCGATGAAGGTGCCGAGCATGCCGATCAGGCCCGAACGCACCGAGCTGTGGGTGGTGCCGGCGGCCTGGGCGATGCCGGCGGTACCCAGGCCCGCCTCGTTGGAGAAGATGCCGCGGGCCACGCCGAAGCGGATCGCCGCCATCACCGCGGCGCCGGCGAAGCCACCGGTGGCCGCCGCCGGGTTGAAGGCGTGCTCGAAGATCAGCGCGAAGGCGCCGGGGATGGCCTCGGCGTTGAGCACCAGCACGGTCAGCGCGGCGATGATGTAGCCCACGCACATGGCCGGCACCAGGGCCTCGGCGACCTTGCCGATGCGCTTGATGCCGCCGAGGATCACCACCCCGGTGATCAGCATGGTGACCACGCCGGTGACCCAGTCCGGCACGCCGAAGGAGCCGCCGAGGGCGTCGGCCATGCTGTTGACCTGGACCATGTTGCCGATGCCGAAGCCGGCCAGGCCGCCGAACAGGGCGAAGGCGCCGCCCATCCACGCCCACTTCTTGCCCAGGCCGTTCTTGATCGCGTACATCGGCCCGCCGACGTGCTCGCCGCGCTCGTCCTTCTCGCGGTAGTGCACGGCGAGCACCACTTCGCAGTACTTGGTGGCCATGCCGACCAGCGCGGTGCACCACATCCAGAAGATCGCGCCGGGGCCGCCGAGGAAGATCGCGGTGGCGACGCCGGCGATGTTGCCGGTGCCGACGGTGGCGGCCAGGCAGGTCATCAGCGCCTGGAACGGGCTGATCTCGCCGGAGCCGTCGTCGTCCTTCTTGCGCCCCTGCCAGAGCAGGCCGAAGGCGGTGACGATCCTGGCCAGCGGCATGAACCTGAGCCCCAGCATCAGGAACAGGCCGGTGCCGAGGATGAGGACCAGCATGGGCGGACCCCAGACCAGGCCATTGAGACTATTCACTACAGTGTTCAGAAATTCCATCAGGGGGGGTCTCTTTGCTCTTGTCGATCGGGTGAAGGCAGCGGTGGCCTTGCGCGGGCTCCAAAGCATGGGCTGTGCCAGCAACCGCCGATGTCTGCCGCCGCGCAACAGCCGTAGTGATTATTCACGCCAGGATGGCGATCACACAGAACAGACATCATGCTCGAATCCAAGTACAGGTGTTTTTTATGCAAATCCGCATTTAAACGACAGAAAACACCACGAAATAATCCGCATCTTTCCCCGCAGGCCGCAGCGGGCTTGGCGCCCACCGCCTGTTGGGCGCCGCCCTCTGCCGGCCTATGCTGAGGGTTCACCCACTGCCTGCTACGCCGATGCCCACCCATAGCCCCGAGCATGCCCCATCATGGTACGTCGCCAGCGCCAACCGGCAGCTGGAGCTCCCCTCGCTGAACGGCGAGATCGCCGCCGACGTGTGCATCGTCGGCGGCGGCTACACCGGCCTCAACTGTGCCATCGAGCTGGCCCGTCGCGGCTACGCGGTGGCGCTGCTGGAGGCGCGGCAGATCGGCTGGGGCGCCAGCGGGCGCAACGGCGGCCAGCTGATCCGCGGCGTCGGCCATGCGGTCGAACGCTTCCGCCCGCTGCTCGGCGACGACGGCGTGCGCCGCCTCAAGCTGTACGGCCTGCAGGCGGTGGAGCTGGTGCGCCGGCGCATCGAGGAGTTCGCCATCGACTGCGACCTGCGCTGGGGCTACTGCGACCTGGCCAATCGCCCCGAGCACCTCGACGGCTTCGCCGCCGCCCGCGACGAACTGCTGGCGCTGGGCTACCGCCACGAGCTGCGCCTGCTGCAGGCGCACGAGATGCACCAGGTGGTCGGCTCCGACCGCTACTGCGGCGGGCTGATCGACATGGGCTCCGGGCACCTGCACCCGCTCAACCTGGCGCTCGGCGAGGCGGCGGCCGCCAGCGGCCTGGGCGCGCGGCTGTTCGAACGCTCGCCGGCGACGCGCATCGACTACGGCGCGCAGCTGCGCGTGCACAGCGCGTGCGGCGTGGTGCGCGCCGAGCGGCTGATCCTCGCCTGCAACGCCTACCTGGCCGGCCTGCAGCCGTGGCTCTCCGGCAAGGTGCTGCCGGCCGGCAGCTACATCGTCGCCACCGAGCCGCTCGGCGAGGCGCGCGCGCGGCAGCTGATCCCGCTGGACATGGCGCTGTGCGACCAGCGCGTGGCGCTCGACTACTACCGGCTGTCGGCCGACCGCCGCCTGCTGTTCGGCGGCGCCTGCCACTACTCCGGACGCGATCCGGCGGACATCGCCGCCTACATGCGGCCGAAGCTGCTCAGGGTCTTTCCCCAGCTGGCGGAGGTGCGCATCGACTACGCCTGGGGCGGCATGATCGGCATCGGCGCCAACCGCCTGCCGCAGCTCGGCCGCCTGGCGGAGCAGCCGAACGTCTGGTACGCCCAGGCCTACTCCGGCCACGGCCTCAACGCCAGCCACCTGGCCGCCCAGCTGCTCGCCCAGGCCATCCACGGCGAGGACAGCACGGGCTTCGACCTGTTCGCCCGCGTGCCGCACCCGACCTTCCCCGGCGGTGCGCTGCTGCGCGCGCCGCTGCTGGCCCTCGGCATGCTCTGGGAGCGCCTCAAGGAGCGCCTGTAGGTAGTTCCGCTGGCTCTCGAGGGCTGGTGCGCGTGGCGCACCCCTACTGTTGTGGGAGGGGACCGAGCCGCAGGGTGCGCCATGCGCACCGCACAGATGCCTGCCGGGCGCCCCTAAGCCCCTTCCCCGCGCAGCTCGAAGGCGCCGCGCCGGGCGGCGAGGACGAGGAACAGCGCCGCCCCGCCGGCCAGCAGCAGCGGCAGGCCGTGGCCGCTCAGCCACTGGCTGGCGGCGCCGCTGGACAGCGGACCGAGCAGGCAGCCGAGCCCCCAGAGCAGGGCGATATGGGCATTGGCGCGCACCAGCGCCTCGTCGCGATAGCGGGCGCCGACCAGCACCAGCGCCAGGGTGTACAGACCGCCGGCACTGGCGCCGAAGAGCGGCAGCAGCAGCCAGACCAGCGGCGAATGCAGCAGCGGCGGCAGCAGCATACAGGTCACCAGCAGCAGCAGGCCGCAGCCGCGGAACAGCGCGGCGCGCGGCAGGCGGTCGGCGAGCAGGCCGAGCGGCAGCTGCAGCAGGGCGTTGCCCACCGCCACCGCACCGACCATGCGCAGCGCGCTGGCCTGGGCGATGCCCTCGCGCAGCAGGTAGACCGGCAGCAGGGTCAGCACCAGCACGTCGAAGGCGGCGAACAGCACCACCGCCCAGGCGATCGCCGGCTGAGCACGGCAGAACGCCAGCAGCCCGCCTCCGCCGAGGACATCGCGACCGACCTGCGGCGCGCCGTCGCGACCGAGCAGCAGCAGGGCGCCGCACACCAGCAGGGCGGCGGCCAGCCAGAAGGCCCGGTCGTCGGCGCTGCCGAGCACGCTGAGCAGCAGCGGCCCGCACAGCTGGCTGAGGGCGAAGGCGGTGCCGTACAGGGCGACCAGACGACCGCGCCAGGCGTCGCTGGCCAGCTGGTTGATCCAGCTCTCGCCGAGCACGAACACCACGGTCAGCGAGATGCCGAGCAGCAGGCGCAGCGCCAGCCACAGGCCGTAGTCCGGCCACAGCGCCAGGGCGGCGACCGACACGGCGCTGAGCAGCAGGCTCGCCTGCAGGCTGCGCTGCGTGCCGCAACGCGCCGCCAGCGCAGCGGTGCACCGCGCACCGAGCAGCACGCCGATCGCCGGCATGGCCGCCATCACGCCGATGGCGAACTGGCCGTACCCCCACTGGTCGAGGCGCAGCGACACCAACGGCAGGCTGAGGCCCAGCGCCAGGCCGACCAGCACCACCGCCGAGGTCACCGCCGCATAGGTTGCCCAGCGCACCATCGTCCTCCTGGCGCCCCTTCGTGGAGGCGCAAAACAACTGCGGCCGAGCCCCGCTGACGGTGGCCCGGCCGCAACCGGGGTCGCTCCGGATCAGCGCGGAGTCACAGCTTGATCCAGGTGGCCTTCAGCTCGGTGTACTTGTCGAAGGCGTGCAGCGACTTGTCGCGGCCGTTGCCCGACTGCTTGAAGCCGCCGAACGGCGCGGTCATGTCGCCGCCGTCGTACTGGTTGACCCACACGCTGCCGGCGCGCAGGGCCTTGGCGGCCAGGTGGGCCTTGGACAGGTTGGCGGTCCAGATCGCCGCGGCCAGCCCGTAGGGGCTGTCGTTGGCGATGCGGATCGCCTCGTCGAGATCAGCGAAGGCGATCACCGACAGCACCGGGCCGAAGATCTCCTCGCGGGCGATCTTCATCGCGTTGCTCACCCCGTCGAACACCGTCGGCGCGACGAACACCCCGCCGCTCTCCTCCAGCACCCGGCCGCCGCCGCAGCGCAGCTGGGCGCCCTCGGCCTGGCCGGCGGCGATGTAGCCGAGCACGGTGTTGAGCTGCTGCTCGTCGACCAGCGCGCCGACGTTGGTGGCCGGGTCGAGCGGATGGCCGGGCTGCCAGGTCTTGATCTCCTCGAGCAGCAGGGCCATGAACGCGTCCTTGATCGACGCCTCGACCAGCAGGCGCGAGCCGGCGGTGCACACCTCGCCCTGGTTGAAGCAGATCGCGCCGGCGGCGGCGCGCGCCGCGGCGCGCAGGTCGGGGGCGTCGGCGCAGACGATGTTCGGACTCTTGCCGCCGGCCTCCAGCCAGACGCGCTTCATGTTCGACTCGCCGGCGTAGATCATCAGCTGCTTGGCGACGCGGGTCGAACCGGTGAACACCAGGCAATCGACGTCCATGTGCAGGGCCAGCGCCTTGCCGACGGTATGCCCGTAGCCGGGCAGCACGTTGAGCACGCCGGCCGGGATGCCCGCCTCGACCGCCAGCCTGGCGATACGGATGGCGGTCAGCGGCGACTTCTCGGAGGGCTTGAGCACCACCGAGTTGCCGGCGGCCAGCGCCGGACCGAGCTTCCAGCAGCTCATCAGCAGCGGGAAGTTCCACGGCACGATGGCGGCGACCACGCCGATCGGCTCGCGGGTGACCAGGCCGAGCTCGTTGTGCGGGGTCGGCGCCACCTCGTCGTAGAGCTTGTCGACCGCCTCGGCGCTCCAGCGGATGGCGCGTACCGCGGCCGGCACGTCGACCCGCAGCGCGTCGTTGATCGGCTTGCCCATGTCGAGGGTCTCGAGCAGCGCCAGCTCCTCGTCGTGGGCCTCGAGCAGGCCGGCGAAGCGCAGCAGCACCGCCTTGCGCTTGGCCGGCGCCAGGCGCGACCAGACGCCGGACTCGAAGGTGGCGCGGGCGTCGGCGACCGCGCGCTCGGCATCGGCGGCGTCGCAGCTGGCCACCTGCGCCAGCACGCGGCCGTCGATCGGGCTGATGCAGTCGAAGGTGGCCCCGGACGCCGCCGGGCCGTAGTCACCATGGACGAAGGCACGGCCCTCGATGTGCAGGATGCTGGCGCGATGTTCCCATTCGATGCGGCTCGGGGTACTCATGATCGGCTCCGGAAGCTGGGGTTCACAGCATGATGGCTGCCCGGCAAACGCTAGCGCAACTCGTCCGGCGCGCCAGAGCGTGCAGAAAGATCATCGTAGTGAACAAAATTTTTGACAACCTCTGGCCGGACAGGCTATATCGTTCACCATATCGAACACATCGCTGAACGTCGGTCGTGCAGCAACTGTGTCACCCATGCTTGGCCCGTTTCCAGACGGGCTTTTTTTTGCCCGCAAGAAATCGCAGGCAAGAAAAAACCCGCCACGAGGGGCGGGTTTCTTCTTCAAGGGCCGGATCAATTACTTGATCTTGGCTTCCTTGTAGATCACGTGCTTGCGAACGACCGGATCGTACTTCTTGATCTCGATCTTTTCGGGGGTGGTGCGCTTGTTCTTGTCGGTGGTGTAGAAGTGGCCGGTACCGGCGCTGGACACCAGACGGATCAGGTCACGCATGATGATGCTCCTTAGACTTTTTCGCCGCGGGTGCGGATTTCAGCCAGCACGGCGTCGATGCCGCGCTTGTCGATGACGCGCATGCCCTTGGCCGATACGCGCAGACGCACGAAGCGCTTCTCGGACTCGACCCAGAAACGATGGTACTGCAGGTTCGGCAGGAAACGACGACGGGTTTTGTTGTTAGCGTGGGAAATGTTGTTCCCGGTAACCGGACCCTTACCGGTCACTTGACAGACTCTCGACATACCTCAGCCCTCTTGACCACATGCCCAACCCGGCATGGGTTGGCCGCTTGAATCGCTATGAATCTCAGTTTCTTCGGGGGTCTTACCGACCGCGCCAACGGCCTGAAAGGTCGGGCCCCAGAAAAGAGCGCAGTTTTATAGCAGAAAGCCGTCGCCCCCGCAAGGCACACGCCACGAGACCGACCGCCGGCAAGCCCCGGCTGCAGGCCGCGCATTCTCTCAGATCCAGCCGTATTCGGCGAGCGACACCGGCTCGCCGTCGCCGATCACGAAATGATCGAGCACGCGGACCTCGACCAGCGCCAGCGCCTCCTTGAGCCTGGCGGTCAACTGGCGGTCGGCCTGGCTCGGCTCGGCCACCCCGGAGGGATGGTTGTGGGTGAGGATCAGCGCCGCGGCGTTGTGCGCCAGGGCGCGCTTGACCACCTGGCGCGGGTAGACGCTGGCGCCGTCGATCGAGCCGTGGAACAGCACCTCGAAGGCCAGCACCCGGTGGCGGGTGTCGAGGAACAGGCAGGCGAACACCTCGTGCGGCTCGTGGCGCAGGCGCGCCTTGAGATAATCGCGCACCGCCTGCGGGCTCTCCAGCGCCGAGTCGCGCTGCAGGCGCGCGGCCAGGTGGCGGCGGCCCATTTCCAGCACCGCCTGCAGCTGCGCGTACTTGGCCGGCCCCAGCCCCAGGTGGGCGGCGAACTCCTCCAGGCCGGCCTCCAGCAGCGGGCGCAGGCCGCCGAACTCGGCCAGCAGGTGGCGCGCCAGATCCACCGCGCTGCGCCCGGCCACCCCGGTGCGCAGGAAGATCGCCAGCAGCTCGGCGTCGCTGAGCGCCGCGGCGCCCTGGGCCAGCAGTTTCTCCCGCGGCCGCTCGGCGGCCGGCCAGTCCCGAATGCTCATTCCCCACCTCCCTGTGGTCGGCACGCCCCCATGGCCGCCGGCGCCCGCCCGGCTGCGCTGCCGGCGCGACTGGCGCTGTGCTATCTTAGCCCGCCCGATTTTCAACCCGGCGCCGCCCGTTGTGACCCCGTTCGCGACGCCGTGCAATCCACCCCATCGCAGAACAAAAAAGGCAGGCTCATGCAGCGGTTGCAGCGTAAACGCATCGTCCTGGGAGTCGGCGGCGGCATCGCCGCCTACAAGAGCGCCGAACTGATCCGCCGCCTGCGCGACCAGGGCGCCGAGGTGCGCGTGGTGATGACCCGCGCCGCCCGCGAATTCATCACCCCGCTGACCCTGCAGGCGCTGTCCGGCCACCCGGTGTTCAACGACCTGCTCGACCCGGCCGCCGAGGCGGCCATGGGCCACATCGAGCTGGCGCGCTGGGCCGACCTGGTGCTGGTCGCTCCGGCCACCGCCGACCTGATGGCGCGCCTGGCCCAGGGTATCGCCGACGACCTGCTGACCACCCTGGTGCTGGCCACCGACGCGCCAGTGGCGCTGGCGCCGGCGATGAACCAGGCGATGTGGCGCGATCCGGCCACCCAGGCCAACGCCGAGCTGCTGGTGCAGCGCGGCCTGCGCCTGTTCGGCCCCGCCGCCGGCAGCCAGGCCTGTGGCGACGTCGGCCCCGGACGCATGCTCGAGGCCGACGAGCTGGCGCAGCACGCCGCCGACTGCTTCGAGCGCGGCCTGCTCACCGGCTGCCGGGTGCTGATCACCGCCGGCCCCACCCAGGAGGCCATCGACCCGGTGCGCTACATCACCAACCACAGTTCGGGGAAGATGGGCTTCGCCCTCGCCGAGGCCGCCGCCGAGGCCGGCGCCGCGGTGACCCTGGTCAGCGGCCCGGTGCACCTGGTCACCCCGCAGCGGGTCGAGCGGGTCAACGTCACCAGCGCCCGCGACATGCTGGCCGCCTGCGAGGCGGCGATGCCCTGCGACATCCTGATCGCCGCCGCCGCGGTGGCCGACTACCGCCCCGAGGTGATCGCCGCGCAGAAGATGAAGAAGGACCCGGGCAGCGACGACGGCCTGACCCTGCGCATGGTGCGCAACCCGGACATCCTCGCCACCCTCGCCACGCGTGCCGACCGGCCGTTCAGCGTCGGCTTCGCCGCCGAGACCGAGAACCTGCTCGACTACGCCGCGCGCAAGCTGCGGGACAAGAACCTCGACCTGATCGTCGCCAACGACGTGGCCAATCCGGCCATCGGCTTCAACAGCGAGGAGAATGCGATCACCGTCATCGACCGCAATCTCCAGCAGAATGGCTTCCCGCAGACCAGCAAGGGCAAGATCGCCCGCCAGCTGATCGCCTTCATCGCCGACCGCTACCACCGGAACTGACTCCCGATGCACGCACTGCAAGCCCGCATTCTCGATCCGCGCCTGGGCCGCGATTTCCCCCTGCCCGAGTACGCCACCCCCGGCTCGGCCGGCCTCGACCTGCGCGCCATGCTGCAGCAGGACCTGACCCTGGAGCCCGGGCAGACCGTGCTGATCCCCACCGGGCTGGCCATCCACATCGCCGACCCGGGCCTGGCCGCGCTGATCCTGCCGCGCTCCGGCCTCGGCCACAAACACGGCATCGTCCTCGGCAACCTGGTCGGCCTGATCGACTCCGACTACCAGGGCGAGCTGATGGTGTCCTGCTGGAACCGCGGCCAGAGCGCCTTCACCATCGCCGTCGGCGAGCGTCTCGCCCAGCTGGTGCTGGTGCCGGTGGTGCAGGCGCGCTTCGAGCTGGTCGACAGCTTCGACGACAGCCAGCGCGGCGCCGGCGGCTTCGGCCACAGCGGCCAGCACTGATCGCCCGAGGATCGCATCGCGCCCGCATGAAACCGACCGCCCCCCTGCGCTCCCGCCTGCTACCGGTCGCCCTCGGCAGCCTGCTCGGCCTGCTGGCCGGCGGCGGCCTGCTCTGGCAGGCCCAGACCGAGGCCACCGCCGGCCAGCGCGCGCAACTGCTCGACGCCTGGAGCAGCGGCCCGCGCGCCGCCCTGCAGCATGGCCTGCAACACCTGGCGGAGGATGACCGGCAACTGGCCGCCCTGCCCGCACTGCTCGCCGCACTCGAGGGCGACGAGGCGGCGCGCACCGCCACCATCGCCCAGCTGCTGGCGACGCGGAGCGACCTGGTCGACGCCCAGCTCAACCCGCTCGGCGCCGCCGATCTCGACGAGCAGCGCGCCGCGCCGCTGAACTTCGCCGCCCTCGACCTGCTGCGCCGCGCCGAACACGGCGACGCCCCGCCCCCCGAGGCCTACCGGATCGGCACGCGCTGGCTGCTGTACAGCGCCAGCACGGTGCAGGACAGCGCCGGCCGCCCGCTCGGCAGCCTGTTGCTGGTGCGCGACCTCGCCCAGTTGCTCGAACTGCTGCCGGAGCTGCCCGCCGCCGCCGGCGAGCTGCAGCTGCAGCAGCAGTTCCCCGCCAGCCCGGCACAGGTGCTGCTGCAACGTGGCACTGGCAGTGGCGCGACCTACAGCTGGGCCAGCGCCCACCCGTACTGGCAATTCAGCCTGCGCCCGACGGACGCCCTGCAGCCGGTCGCGCCGGCGGCCTGGCAGGCGCTGCTGGCCGCCCTGCTGGCCTTCGCCGGCGCGCTCGGCGGCGCGGCACTGAGCCGCCCGTCCGCCGCACCCGGCCAGGCTCGCCAGACGGACGCCAGCCCGGCGCCCCTGCTGCCGGTCGCCGCTCCCCTGCCGCCGGCCACGCCCGGCGAACCCCGCGGCGCCGCGCCGGTCTCACTAGTCGAGGCCCCGGTCATGGCGGCAACCGCCGCCCCCGAGCCGGCGCTGACCGACGTCTTCGATCTGCTCGACAGCGACAGCGCCCTGTCGCGCAACCGCACGGAGTCCCCCGCCCCGATGAACACCCCCAGCGCCCCGCAGCTGCCGGCCGGCATCTTCCGCGCCTACGACATCCGCGGCGTGGTCGGCACCAGCCTGACCAGCGACACCGCCTACTGGATCGGCCGCGCCATCGGTGCGGAGAGCCTGGCCTGCGGCGAGCGCGGCGTGGTGGTCGGCCGCGACGGCCGGCTGTCCGGCCCCGAGCTGGCCGGCGCGCTGATCCGCGGCCTGCAGGACAGCGGCTGCGACGTCAGCGACGTCGGCATGCTGCCGACCCCGACGCTGTACTTCGCCACCCACGTGCTCGGCGCGCGCAGCGGGGTGATGGTCACCGGCAGCCACAACCCGCCGGACTACAACGGCTTCAAGATCGTCATCGCCGGCGAGACCCTGGCCAACGAGCGCATCCAGGCCCTGCACCAGCGCCTGCAAAGCAACCAGCTGAGCAGCGGCAACGGCGCCCTGCGCGAGGTCGACGTGCTCGACCAGTACCGCCAGCGCATCGAGGACGACGTGGCGCTGGCCCGCCCGCTCAAGGTGGTGGTCGATTGCGGCAACGGCGTGGCCGCGGTCAACGCCCCGCAACTGATCGAGGCGCTCGGCTGCGAGGTGATCCCGCTGTACTGCGAGGTCGACGGCCGCTTCCCCAACCACCACCCGGACCCGGGCAAGCCGGAGAACCTCAGCGACCTGATCGCCGCGGTCGCCGAGACCGGCGCCGACCTCGGCCTGGCCTTCGACGGCGACGGCGACCGCGTCGGCGTGGTGACCAACGAAGGCGAGATCATCTACCCCGACCGCCTGCTGATGCTGTTCGCCCGCGACGTGCTGAGCCGAAACCCGGGCGCCGACGTGATCTTCGACGTCAAGTGCACCCGCGGCCTGGCCGGGCTGATCCGCGGCTACGGCGGCCGCCCGCTGATGTGGAAGACCGGCCACTCGCTGATCAAGGCCAAGATGAAGGAGACCGGCGCCCTGCTGGCCGGCGAGATGAGCGGGCACATCTTCTTCAAGGAGCGCTGGTACGGCTTCGACGACGGCATCTACAGCGCCGTGCGCCTGCTGGAGATCCTCAGCCTCGAGAAGCGCAGCGCGGCCGAGGTGTTCGCCGACTTCCCGGTGGCGCTGTCCACCCCGGAGATCAACGTCACGGTCGGCGACGAGCGCAAGTTCGCCCTGATCGAGGCCCTGCAGCACCACGCGCAGTGGGGCGAGGCCAACCTGTTCACCCTCGACGGGGTGCGCGTCGACTACCCTCACGGCTGGGGTCTGGTGCGCGCCTCCAATACCACCCCGGTGCTGGTCCTGCGCTTCGAAGCGGACAGCGCCGATGAACTCTCGCGGATCCAGCGGGTGTTCCACGCCCAGCTCAAGGCCGTGGCCCCCGACCTGGATCTGCCCTTCTGATGCCACTGGAGTCCAGCATGCCTCTCAATCGTGAAGCTGCCCAACAGGTAGCCCAAGTCCTCGCCGAAGCCCTGCCCTACATCCGCCGCTTCAGCGGCAAGACCCTGGTGGTCAAGTACGGCGGCAACGCCATGGAAAGCGAGGAGCTGAAGACCAGCTTCGCCCGCGACATCGTGCTGATGAAGGCGGTCGGCATCAACCCGGTGGTGGTGCACGGCGGCGGCCCGCAGATCGGCGACCTGCTCAAGCGCCTGTCCATCGAGAGCCATTTCGTCGACGGCATGCGCGTCACCGACAGCGCGACCATGGACGTGGTGGAGATGGTGCTCGGCGGCCAGGTCAACAAGGACATCGTCAACCTGATCAACCAACACGGCGGCAGCGCCATCGGCCTGACCGGCAAGGACGCCGGCCTGATCAAGGCGAAGAAGCTCAAGGTCAGCCGTCAGACCCCGGAAATGACCCAGCCTGAGATCATCGACATCGGCCACGTCGGCGAGGTGGTCGGCGTCAACGTCGAGCTGATCAACATGCTGGTGGCCGGCGACTTCATCCCGGTGATCGCGCCGATCGGCGTCGGCGAGGACGGCGAGTCGTACAACATCAACGCCGACCTGGTGGCCGGCAAGGTGGCCGAGGCGCTCAAGTGCGAGAAGCTGATGCTGCTGACCAACACCGCCGGCCTGCTCGACAAGCAGGGCAACGTGCTGACCGGCCTGTCCACCGAGCAGGTGGATGCGCTGATCGCCGACGGCACCATCTACGGCGGCATGCTGCCGAAGATCCGCTGCGCCCTGGAAGCCGTGCAGGGTGGCGTGCACAGCGCGCACATCGTCGACGGCCGGGTGCCCAACGCCGTGCTGCTGGAGATCTTCACCGACAGCGGCGTCGGCACCCTGATCACCAACGCCGCACGCGGCTGAGGGCGCGCGCCGGGCGTCCGCTCAGGGCGTCCGGCGCGGCTCGCCGAGCAGGACCTGCAGACGCTCGCGCTCGCGGGCGAATTCCACCTCGCTGCTCGCCCGCTGCGCCTGCACGCGCTTGAGTTCGGCGAGCAGCCGCTGCTCCTCGCGCTGCAGCTGCTCGCGCTGCGCCAGCAGCTCCGGCGCCAGCGCCTGACCGGCGCGCTGGCGCTCGGCGGCCTGGCGCTCGGTCTCCTGCAGGCGCAGTCGACTCGCTTCCAGGTTGCTCTGCGCGATCCGCGCCAGGGCGTCCAGATCGCGCAGACGGCGCACCTGGGCCCACTCCAGATCGGCGGCGCTGGCATAGCGCTGCAGCAGGTCGGCATCGAACGCCGCCTGGCGCTGCGCGGCGGCGCGGCGGGCCAGTTCCTCGGCACTGGGCGCCGGCGGCACCACACGCAGCACCCGGCCCTCCTCGTCGAGCACCTCGTAGCCATTGGCGACGTACTCCGGCGGCACGCCCTGCCGGTCCAGCGCCACCACTCCCTGGCGGTTCACGTAGCGATACACCTCGGCCTGCGCCGTGCTCATCGCCAGCAGTCCCGCCAGCAACAGCCACACCCCGTTCACCATCCGCATTGCTCTAACGTCCACCTCGCTGGGCTGGTCGGGACGGCGAGCGCCCCGAAAATCTCCGGTCATCCGCCCCCCGGCGGGTGGCGGATGATCGCGCAGCGTTATCCACCAGCACCCGGCGCAGGTCAAGAAGCGAGCGCCCGCCGGCACGAAAAAGGGGAGCCGCGGCTCCCCTTGATCATCCTCAGGCCAGGCCGCGGAACGACTCCAGCAGCGCCGGAATGCCCGGGAACATGCCGATCGCCGCCATCACCGCGCAGAGGATGAAGAAGGTCAGCGACGGGATGATCCAGCGATCGCGATGGCCCAGGTTCTGGCCGCGCTCCTTGTCGCCGATCAGGCCGAGGTTGTCGAGCAGCATGGTCAGCGACCAGCCGAACACCGGGTTCACCAGCGCCGAGGAGAACACCACGATGGCCGCCGACTGCGAGGTCTTGCCCTCGCGGGTCATCTGCATGCCGGCCTCCAGCAGCGGCAGGAACACGCCGACCAGCAGGGCCACGCTGAGCACCGGCGGCCAGATCGCCAGGTCCATCGGGTAGCCCCACAGCGCGGCGACCACGCAGAGCAGGCCGGTGAGCATCGCACCGGCGGGGATCGGGCGCTTGGCGATGGCCGCCGGGATCATGTAGGTGCCCCACGACGAGGTCAGGTTGCCGCCGCCCAGCGCACTGCCGACCACCTGGCGCGCCGCGGCGATGCACATGGTGTCGTCGATGTTCATCAGCACCTTCTTGGCCTTGAGCGGATAATTCAATTCCTGGAATATCCGGTGGCCGAGAAAGTCCGGCGACCACATGGCCACCGCCAATACCGCGAACGGCGCCACGGCAATGAAGTGCTGCAACTCCGGCAGGCCCATCTGCCAGCCGGTATCTTCACCCCACCAATAAGCCGGATTCAGATTGGGAATACCCGGCTCGGTACGGAACTCGAAGGGCGCACCGAGGGCGAAGGCAATTATCCCGGCCATCGCGGCACCCAGCGGAATCGCCAGCCAGCGCATGCGGATATGTTCCAGATAGGCATACATCACGATGGTGGCGAATATCACCACGAAGGCGATATAGCCCATATCGAAGCCATTGGCCCAGGCGAAGAGCTTCTCGATCTGGGAGATCGTGCCGATGAAGCCCAGATAGAGCAGCAGGCCGCCGCACACCCCGTCGCTGGTCAGCCGCGCCAGCAGGCTGCCGCCCTTGGCGAGGCCGAGGATGAAGCCCAGCACGCCGACCATGATGCCCAGCGCCATGGGATGGCCGCCGGAGGCGACGATCAGCGGAATCAGCGGAATCAGCGGGCCATGGGTACCCGCCAGGTTGGCGCTCGGGTTGAGGATGCCGGAGAACAGCACCACGAACAGCAGTGCGGCGATCAGCATCTCGAAGCGGGCGTTCTCGATGACGAACTCGTTGGACAGCCCCAGGGGCGCGGCGAAGGCCGCCACCACCGCGGCCACCATGACGATCTTGCCGATGGTGGCGGCCACCGCCGGGACCCAGTCTTCCAGCTCGAAGCGGTAATCGCGCAGCGGCAGGTTGAGCTGCCAGCGGCGCGGCGCCATGATGGTCAGTTCATGTTCGAGATATTCTTCCCGTGATGCGAAATGTTCCTTGGATTTATGCAGATCACGGTAGCTGTTCTGATTATTGTCACTCATGGTATCAACGATTAAATAGTCTGAATTTAAGGCAAACGCCGGCCATGGCCGAGTCGCCCAGTTTTAATCGCTATTATTCTTATGAGAGAGGCGGTCACGCTGTTGCGCGACCGCCCGACAGGCCTTGAACCGGAAGACCGGTCCAGGAGAGACTTTTCTAATCGTTGTTATGCGGCCCTACAGGAACTTCCGCGCCGCTCAAATACCATATTGCGCGCGATAGGCTTCCACCGCGGGCAGGTGCTTGTTCAGTTCGGGATCCTGAGCGAGATAATCCAGCACTTGGCTCAGCGAGACAATGCTTACCACGGGTATACCAAAGTCGCGCTCGACTTCCTGGATCGCCGACAGCTCGCCCTGGCCACGCTCCTCGCGGTTCAGCGCGATCAGCACGCCGGCCGCCCGCGCGCCCTGGGCCTGGATGATCTGCATCACCTCGCGGATCGCGGTGCCGGCGGTGATCACATCGTCGACGATCAGCGCACGTCCGGCCAGCGGCGCGCCGACCAGGCTGCCGCCTTCGCCGTGGTCCTTGGCTTCCTTACGGTTGAAGCACCAGGGCAGGTCGCGGCCATGCTGTTCGGCCAGGGCGATGGCGGTGGCGCTGGCCAGCGGGATGCCCTTGTAGGCCGGGCCGAACAGCACGTCGAAGTCGATGCCGCTGGCCTGCACCGCCTCGGCGTAGAAGCGGCCGAGGCGCGCCAGGGCCAGACCGCTGTTGAACAGGCCGGCGTTGAAGAAGTAGGGGCTGGTGCGCCCGGACTTGAGGGTGAACTCGCCGAAGCGCAGCACGCCGCGCTCGATGGCGAAGCGGATGAATTCGCGTTGATATGCCTGCATGAGATGCCCGATTTAGCCAAAAAAGCGTGAACCTCAGGTATCATACACACTGGTTTTTTCAGGGGCCATTTATGCGGATCGTCAGTATTAACGTGAACGGCATGCAGACGGCGGTCGAGCGTGGTCTGCTCGGCTGGCTGCAGGGTCAGAATGCCGACGTGATCTGCCTGCAGGACACCCGCGCCTCGTGCTACGACATGGAAGACCCCGCCCTGCAGCTGGACGGCTACTTCATGTACGCCGCCGACGCGGAAGTGCCCGGCCACGGCGGGGTGGCGCTCTACTCCCGGTTGCAGCCCAAGGCCGTGATCTTCGGCCTCGGCTTCGAACAGGCCGACCGCTACGGACGCTACCTGCAGGCCGACTTCGACAAGGTCAGCATCGCCAGCCTGCTGATGCCCAGCGGGCAGAAGGGCGACACCGACCTGAACGCCAAGTTCAAGTTCATGGACGACTTCACCAGCTACCTGAACAAGCAGCGCCGCAAGCGTCGCGAGTACATCTACTGCAGCTCGCTGTACGTGGCGCACCAGAAGCTGGACGTGAAGAACTGGCGCGACTGCCAGCAGATGCCGGGCTTCCTCGCCCCCGAGCGGGCGTGGATGGACGAGGTGGTGGGCAGCCTCGGCTACGTCGACGCGCTGCGCGAAGTCAGCCGCGAGGGCGACCAGTACAGCTGGTGGCCGGACACCGAGCAGGCACAGATGCTCAACCTCGGCTTCCGCTTCGACTACCAGCTGCTCACCCCGGGCCTGCGCCGCTTCGTGCGCAACGCCCAGCTGCCGCGCCAGCCGCGCTTCTCCCAGCATGCGCCGCTGGTGGTCGACTACGACTGGACGCTGAGCATCTGAGCCGCCGTCGCCGCAACGCCAAAGCCGACCTGCAGGTCGGCTTTTTCATGCCCGCTATTTGAGCAGGCGGATACAGAACGGATAGCGCCAGGGCCGCCCCTCGTTGGCCTTGATGCCGCCGATGATGGTCAGCACCAGGCCGACCACGCTGACCAGCAGCATCAGCGGGAAGCCGATGACGATCCAGGCCAGCACGCCGCAGACCATCAGCGCCAGGCTCAGGGTGATCTGGAAGTTCAGCGCCTCGCGGCCCTGCTCGTCGACGTAGGGGTGGCTTTCGCGCTTGAGCTGCCAGACCACCAGCGGGCCGACGACGTTGCCGATCATCGGCGCGACGAACCAGGCGAAGGCCGCGTAGTGGCAGAGCATCGCCCACTTGCGCGCCTCGGCGTCCGGGCCGGGCAGATCGGGCGGCGACGACAGGGGCTCGCTCATGGTCGGCTCCTCTGGCCAGAGGCGGGCCGGCGGCCCGCCTGGGGTATCACTCGCCGTCGAGCGCCGCGCGCTGCAGCTCGAACAGCTCCTCGAGGCCCTTGCGCGCCAGCGCCAGCATGGCGTTGAGCTCCTCGGGCTGGAACGGCGTGCCTTCGGCGGTGCCCTGCACCTCGATGAAGCCGCCGGCGTCGGTCATCACCACGTTGAGGTCGGTGCCGGCCGCCGAGTCCTCGAGGTAGTCGAGGTCGAGCACCGCCTCGCCCTGGTAGATGCCCACCGACACCGCGGCGACCAGCTGCTTGAGCGGGTTCTGCTTCAGCGCGCCACGCTTCTTCAGGGTCGCCAGGGCGTCGATCAGCGCCACGGTGGCGCCGGTGATCGACGCGGTGCGGGTGCCGCCGTCGGCCTGGATCACGTCGCAGTCGACGTACAGGGTGTTCTCGCCCAGCTTGGACAGGTCCAGCGCGGCGCGCAGCGAGCGACCGATCAGGCGCTGGATCTCCAGGGTACGCCCGCCCTGCTTGCCGCGCGCCGCCTCGCGATGGGTGCGCGAACCGGTGGCGCGCGGCAGCATGCCGTACTCGGCAGTCAGCCAGCCCTGTCCCTGGCCCTTGAGGAAGCGCGGCACGCCGGCCTCCACGCTCACCGTGCAGATCACCTTGGTGTCGCCGAACTCCACCAGTACCGAACCCTCGGCGTGCTTGGTGTAGTGGCGGGTGAGGCGGATCGGGCGCATCTGGTCGGCGGCGCGGCCACTGGGACGGTTCATCGGCGGGTCCTGTCGGAAAGATGGGGGGAATCGCGGCCCATTATAGAGGTCCACGGCCACGAGGAACCACCGCCGCGATTGGGGCCGCCGCGACGCCTGGGTTACACTGGCGGATCGAATTCGCGGCGTCCGTGGGCGCCATTCCCCTTACCACTGCGAGGACCGCCCATGGTACACAGCATGACCGCCTTCGCCCGGGTCGAGAGCACCGGGCCCTGGGGCACCCTGAGCTGGGAGCTGCGCTCGGTCAACCACCGCTATCTGGAGCCGCACCTGCGCCTGCCGGAAGCCCTCCGCGACCTCGAGGGCGGCGTGCGCGACGCGCTGCGCCAAGCGCTGGCGCGCGGCAAGGTGGAGTGCACCCTGCGCCTGGCCGAGGCGACCGCCGGCAAGTCGCTGCAGGTGGACCGCGAACGCGCCGCCCAGGTGGTCGCCGCCGCCGAGGCCGTGGCCGCCCTGATCCAGAGCCCCGCCGCGCTCAACCCGCTGGAAGTGTTGGCCTGGCCGGGCGTGCTGGTCGCCGACGCCGCCGATCCGCAGGCCCTCAACGCCGCCGCCCTGCAGCTGTTCGGCCAGGCCCTCGACGAGCTCAAGAGCGGCCGCGCCCGCGAAGGCGCCGCGCTGGCGGCGCTGCTCGAGGAGCGCCTCGCCGCCATCCTCGCCGAGGTCGACAACCTGCGCGAACTGGTGCCGCAGATGCTCGCCACCCAGCGGCAGAAGATCGAGACCCGCTGCGCCGAACTCAAGGTCGAGCTCGACCCGCAGCGCCTCGAGCAGGAACTGGTGCTGCTGGCGCAGAAGAGTGACGTGGCCGAGGAGCTGGATCGTCTGAGCACCCATGTGCGCGAGGTGCGCCGCGTGCTCAAGGCCGGCGGCGCCGCCGGCCGGCGCCTCGACTTCCTGATGCAGGAACTCAACCGCGAGGCCAACACCCTCGGCTCCAAGGCCTTCGACCCGCGCAGCACCCAGGCCGCGGTCAACCTCAAGGTGCTGATCGAGCAGATGCGCGAGCAAGTGCAGAACATCGAATGATCCAACGAGTGAAAGACACCCCCATGAACGGCGCCCACGGCACCCTGTACATCGTTTCCGCCCCCTCCGGCGCCGGCAAGACCAGCCTGGTCAAGGCCCTGCTCGACAGCAACGAGCAGATCCGCGTGTCGGTCTCGCACACCACCCGTGCCATGCGCCCGGGCGAGGTGGACGGGGTGAACTACCACTTCGTCGCACGCGAGGAGTTCCTCGGCATGCTCGAGCAGGACGCCTTCCTCGAGCACGCCGAGGTGTTCGGCAACCTGTACGGCACCTCGCAGCGCTGGGTCGAGCAGACCCTCGCCGAAGGCCTCGACCTGATCCTCGAGATCGACTGGCAGGGCGCCCAGCAGGTGCGCCGGCTGATGCCGCACGCGCAGTCGATCTTCATCCTGCCGCCGTCGCAGGAGGCGCTGCGCCACCGCCTGAACAACCGCGGCCAGGACAGCGAGGAGATCATCGAGCGACGCATGCGCGAGGCGGTCAGCGAAATGAGTCACTATGTCGAGTACGACTACGTGGTAATCAACGACCAGTTCAGCCATGCTCTGGAAGACCTCAAGGCGATCTTCCGCGCCCGCCAGCTGCACCAGGGCGTCCAGCAGCGCCGCCATGCCGGACTGCTCGAGCTGCTGCTGCGCTGACGCAAGCGGCCCTTCCCTAACCATTGGCGATTTTTTAGACTATCCAATCCGCCCGGCCGAACCGGGCTCAGCCGTTGCAATCACGAGGAACACCATGGCCCGCGTCACCGTTGAAGACTGCCTGGACAACGTCGATAACCGTTTTGAACTGGTCATGCTCGCCAGCAAGCGTGCCCGCCAGCTGGCGACCGGCGGCAAAGAGCCGAAGGTAGCCTGGGAAAACGACAAGCCGACCGTGGTGGCCCTGCGCGAGATCGCCGAAGGCCTGGTCGACAATGAAGTGGTGCAGCAGGAAGACATCGTCGAAGAGACGCCGCTGTTCGCCGCCTTCGAGGAAAACGGCAGCGAGGAGATCTGAATTGCCGGGTCGACGTCGCGCGCCTGAAGTACCGGCACAGACCGGTCTGGAGTGAAGCCTTGGCCAGCATAGACGCCCTCGCCGACCGCCTCAGCAATTACCTCACGCCGGACCAGGTCAACCTGGTCCGCCGCGCCTACTACTACGCCGAGCAGGCCCACGACGGCCAGCGCCGACGCAGCGGCGAACCCTACGTCACCCATCCGCTGGCCGTGGCCAGCATCCTCGCCGACATGCACATGGACCATCAGAGCCTGATGGCGGCCATGCTGCACGACGTCATCGAGGACACCGGCATCCCCAAGGACGCGCTCAGCGCGCAGTTCGGCGCCACCGTCGCCGAGCTGGTCGACGGGGTCAGCAAGCTGACCCAGATGGACTTCCAGTCCAAGGCCGAGGCGCAGGCCGAGAACTTCCAGAAGATGGCCATGGCCATGGCCCGCGACATCCGCGTGATCCTGGTCAAGCTGGCCGACCGCCTGCACAACATGCGCACCCTCGAGGTGCTGTCCGGCGAGAAGCGCCGGCGCATCGCCAAGGAAACCCTGGAGATCTACGCACCGATCGCCAACCGCCTGGGAATGCACAGCGTGTTCGCCGAGTTCGAGGATCTCGGCTTCAAGGCCATGCACCCGATGCGCGCCGAACGCATCAAGCGCGCGGTCAAGCGCGCGCGCGGCAACCGCCGCGAGATCGTCGGCAAGATCCAGGAGTCGCTGATCAACTGCCTGGCCCAGGAAGGCCTGGCCGGCGAGGTCAAGGGCCGCGAGAAGCACCTCTACAGCATCTACCAGAAGATGCGCGGCAAGCGCCGGGCGTTCAACGAGATCATGGACGTCTATGCCTTCCGTATCGTGGTCGACAAGGTCGACACCTGCTACCGCGTGCTCGGCGCCGTGCACAGCCTGTACAAGCCGTTCCCCGGGCGCTTCAAGGACTACATCGCGATTCCCAAGGCCAACGGCTACCAGTCGCTGCACACCACCCTGTTCGGCATGCACGGCGTGCCCATCGAGATCCAGATCCGCACCCGCGAGATGGAGGAGATGGCCAACCACGGCATCGCCGCGCACTGGCTGTACAAGTCCAGCGAGGAGGACAGCCCGCGCGGCACCCACGCGCGCGCGCGCCAGTGGGTCAAGGGCATCCTCGAACTGCAGCAGCGCGCCGGCAACTCGCTGGAGTTCATCGAGAACGTCAAGATCGACCTGTTCCCCGACGAGGTCTACGTGTTCACCCCCAAGGGGCGGATCATGGAGCTGCCCAAGGGTTCGACCGCGGTCGACTTCGCCTACGCGGTGCACACCGACGTCGGCAACAGCTGCATCGCCTGCCGCATCAACCGCCGCCTGGCGCCGCTGTCCGAGGCGCTGCAGAGCGGCCAGACCGTGGAGATCGTCACCGCCCCCGGCGCGCGGCCGAATCCGGCCTGGCTCAACTTCGTGGTCACCGGCAAGGCGCGCACCCACATCCGCCATTCGCTCAAGCAGCAGCGCCGCTCGGAATCGGTGAGCCTCGGCGAGCGCCTGCTCAACAAGGCGCTGGCCGGCTTCGACAGCCACCTGGAAAAGCTCGCCGCCGAGCGCGTCGCCGCGGTGCTCGCCGAGTACCAGCTGGGCCACCTCGACGACCTGCTCGAGGACATCGGCCTCGGCAACCGCATGGCCTACGTGGTGGCCCGCCGCCTGCTGGCCGAAAACTTGGAGAGCGGCGGCGAACAGCTGCCCAGCCACGACGGCCCGCTGGCGATCCGCGGCACCGAGGGCCTGGTGATCAGCTACGCCAAGTGCTGCACGCCGATCCCCGGCGACCCCATCGTCGGCCATCTGTCGGCCGGCAAGGGCATGGTCATCCACCTCGACAACTGCCGCAACATCAGCGAGTTCCGCCACAACCCGGACAAGTGCATTCCGCTGTCGTGGGCCAAGGACGTCAGCGGCGAGTTCAACGTCGAGCTGCGCGTCGAGCTGGAACACCAGCGCGGCCTGATCGCCCTGCTGGCCACCGCGGTGGCCAGCGCCGACGGCAACATCGAGAAGATCGGCATGGACGAGCGCGACGGCCGCATCAGCGTGATCCAGCTGGTGGTCAGCGTGCACGACCGCGTGCACCTGGCGCGGGTGATCAAGCGCCTGCGTACCATCAAGGGGGTCAGCCGCATCACCCGCGTGCGCGCCTGAGGTCGGCGGCGGCTTGTCCCCGGGCGACAGCGCCATCGCCAACCCCCCGCTTCTCCGGTACAACTCTGCAGCGCGGCGCACGCAGCGCCGCCCGCCATCCATCCAGCAAGGAGTTCCCATGAGCAAGAGCGTCATCAGCAGCGACAAGGCCCCGGCCGCCATCGGCACCTACTCCCAGGCGATCAAGGCCGGCAACACCGTCTACCTGTCCGGCCAGATCCCCCTGGACCCGGCCACCATGCAGCTGGTGGAAGGCTTCGAGGCCCAGGCCGTGCAGGTGTTCGAGAACCTCAAGGCGGTCTGCGAAGCCGCCGGCGGTTCGCTGGCCGACATCGCCAAGCTGAACATCTTCCTCACCGACCTCGGCAACTTCGCCACCGTCAACGAGGTGATGGGCCGCTACTTCCAGCAGCCCTATCCGGCGCGCGCCGCCATCGGCGTGGCCGCCCTGCCGCGTGGTGCCCAGGTGGAAATGGACGGCATCCTGGTCCTCGAGTAAAGCTCGCCCCACCCCGGCTGCGGCGCCCGCCGCAGCCGTCCCGCACCACCGGTAAGGACGCCCCATGCGTTATCCCCTCCCCCTTTTCCTGCTGCTGGGCAGCGGCCTGCTCGGCGGCTGCGCCAGCGGCCCGGACGATATCGCCGGGACCTGGATCAACCAACCGGCGATCGACGCCGCCGCCGACAGCGGCCGGCTGCGCGAGGCGCTGCTGGCCTACGGCCCGAGCCTGGAATGGCGCTTCGCGCCGCAGCGCCACACCGCCTGGACGAGCGACGGCGTGGCCATCGCCGAGGGCCACCTGGCCGCCGCGGACGACGCGCAGTGGCGGGTGACCTTGCATGCCGAGCAGCAGGAGAGCTTCGCCCTGGATGGCGACGAGCTGGTCCAGCAACCCAGCGCCAGCAGCCCCGAACAGCGCTTCAGCGCCGTCGCGGCCAGCGCCGACAGCCTGCCCGGACAGGCCTTCGAGCAGGCACTGTACGCCGCCCTGCTCGGTGGCGAATGGGAGGTGCTGGAAGGCGCCGGTCAGGATGGCCTGGTGCGCTTCCATGCCGACGGCCGGGTCGAGGGCCTGCCCGGCGTCGAGCAGTACGCCCTGTGCCTGTCCGGCGACTGCGCCGGACGCAGCGAGGACGAGGAGATCATCTGGCTGCAGAGCGGCACCCAGGGCGGCGAATGGCTGTTCCGCCTGGAAGACGACCAGCTGAGCATCTACCTGGCCGACAACCAGGCGCTGCACACCGACGTGCCGCAATACCGCCCCGGCCGCCGCGTCTGGCTGCTGGAGCGCGACTGAGCTAGGCGTCCGCCGCCAGCAGCGCCGCGTAGCCCTCGCGATAGCTGGGATAGCGCGGCACCCAGCCCAGCGCGCGGGCGCGGGCGTTCGAGCAGCGCTTGCTGCCGGCGCGGCGGGTGGCCGACTGCTCCGCCCAGTGCTCGACCCCCAGCTGCGCGCGCAGCCAGGCGACCACCTCGTGCAGCGGCACCGGCTCGTCGTCGACGCCGAGATACACCGGCTCCAGCGCCAGTCCGCGGGCGTCGGCCTGCAGCAGGCAGGCCAGCAGGCCGGCGGCATCCTCGGCGTGGATGCGGTTGCCGTACTGCGGCGGCTCGCTGGCCACCCGGTAGCCGGCGCGTACCTGACCGAGCAGCCAGCGCCGCCCCGGGCCGTAGATGCCGGCCAGGCGCACCACGCTGGCGGGAATGCCGCTGCCCAGCGCCAGCGCCTCGGCCTCCAGCAGGATGCGCCCCGACCAGCTGCCTGGCTGGCAGGGCGATGCCTCGTCGACCCATTCGCCCTCTTCCTGGCCGTACACCCCGGTGCTGGACACGAACAGCAGGCGCCGCGGCCGCTGGCCGCGCTCGGCGAGCCAGCCCAGCACATGGCGCAGACCGTCGACATAGGTGGCGCGGTAGGCCTCCTCGCCGGAGTCGCCAGGCGCCGCGCAGTACACCAGGTAGTCCGGCGCCTGCACCGGCCAGGCCGGCGGGAAGGCGGTGGCACCCAGATCCGCCGGCAACGGCAGCACGCCCTCCGGCAGCCTGGCGACGTCGCGGCGCAGGCCGTGCACCTGCCAGCCGGCCTGCAGCAACTGCGCGGCGAGACGGCTGCCGACATCGCCGCAACCGGCGATCACTACCGAGGGGAGAACGGACATGGCGGGGCTCCGAGCGGAAAAGGCCAGCATACCGCGCTGCCGCGGCGCTGGCGAAGCGCACGCGGGCAACAGGGCCAGTCGCAGGCGCGCAGGCTGAAATTTCATCTGAATGATTTACAAACAAGAAACATTTGCAATAATCTCGCGCCTGACTCCTCCGCGCCGGTCTTGGCGGCGCTTGCCATTCGCTCACCGCTTACAGGTCAGGCCAACATGCACCCGCTCAGCTCAGCCGTTTCGCCAACCCGTGTCCGTTCCCCGCTGCGCCTGCCGGCGCTGCTCGCCCTGCTCGGCAGCCTGCTGATCGCCGCGCCCGGCTTCGCCGAGGAGCCGGCCGGCACCCAGACCGCCGCGGCCGCCACCGCGACTGCCGCTGCCGTCGAGCAGAGCGCCACCCCGCCAGGCGCAGCACCGAGCACCGCCACCGCCACCACTGTGGCGACCGAAGCGCCGGCGCCGGCCCACGACCTGTCGCCCTGGGGCATGTACCAGGGCGCCGACGTGGTGGTGAAGGGGGTGATGATCGGCCTGCTCATCGCCTCGGTGGTGACCTGGACCATCTGGCTGGCCAAGGGCCTCGAACTGCTCGGCGCGCGCCGCCGCCTGCGCGGCGAGCTGGCCGACCTCAAGGGCATGCGCAGCCTCGACGAGGCCGCCGACCAGGCGCGGGCCAAGCACAGCTTCAGCGCCGGGCTGATCGAGGACGCCCGCGACGAACTGAAGCTTTCCGCCGGCATTCCGGATAAGGACGGCATCAAGGAGCGCGTCAGCTTCCGCCTCGAGCGCCTGGTCGCCGCCAGCGGGCGCAAGATGAGTACCGGCACCGGCGTGCTGGCCACCATCGGCTCCACCTCGCCGTTCGTCGGCCTGTTCGGCACCGTGTGGGGCATCATGAACAGCTTCATCGGCATCGCCAAGTCGCAGACCACCAACCTCGCGGTGGTCGCCCCAGGCATCGCCGAAGCCCTGCTGGCCACCGCCCTCGGCCTGGTCGCGGCGATCCCAGCGGTGGTGATCTACAACGTGTTCGCCCGCTCGATCGCCGGCTACAAGGCGCAGGTCGCCGACATCTCCGCCCAGGTGCTGCTGCTGGTCAGCCGTGACCTCGACCGCCAGCCGCCGGCGAGCACCCGCTCCGCAACCGGCCCGCAGATCGCCAAGGTGGGCTGAAGCATGGGCATGCATCTCAAGGAAGGCGGTGACGACCTGCAGGAATCCCACGAGATCAACGTCACGCCGTTCATCGACGTGATGCTGGTGCTGCTGATCATCTTCATGGTCGCAGCCCCCCTGGCCACCGTCGACGTCAAGGTCGACCTGCCCGCCTCCAGCGCCACGCCACAGCCGCGGCCGGAGCAGCCGGTGTACCTGAGCATCAAGGAGGATCACAGCCTGTACCTGGGCAACGACGCGGTCATCGCGGAACAGCTGGGCGCCGCCCTCGATCGCCAGACCGGCGGTGACAAGGAGCAGACCGTCTTCGTGCGCGGCGACCAGACGGTCGACTACGCCCGCCTGATGGAGGTGATGGACCT
Source organism: Pseudomonas oryzae (assembly GCF_900104805.1). NCBI lineage: Bacteria > Pseudomonadati > Pseudomonadota > Gammaproteobacteria > Pseudomonadales > Pseudomonadaceae > Pseudomonas > Pseudomonas oryzae. The sequence continues at coordinate 3,683,080 of NZ_LT629751.1, forward strand.
GCTGCGCGGCGCCGGCTACCTGAAGATCGGCCTGGTCGGCCTGGAAACGGTCGGCCGCCCATGAGCCGCGCGCGCAGCCTGCCCCGCTGGGGCCTCAGCCTGCTGCTGGTGCTCGGCCTGCATATCGGTGTGGCGGCCTGGTCGCTGTACTGGCAGCCGCATGCCGCGCCGGTCGAACTGCCGCCGCCGGCCATGCTCATCGAACTGCCGCCAGCGCCGCCCGCACCCGCCGCACCGCCGCCGCCCGAGCCGGTGCGGGCTCCCGAGCCGCCGCCGCAGCCCAAGCTGATCGAAGCGCCCAAGCCCAAGCTGGCCCTGCCGCCGCCGCCCAAGCCGCGCCCGCAGCCGCCCAAGCCCAGGCCGGAGCCCAAGCCGGAGCCCAGGCCGCTGCCGACGCCAGCGAACCCCGCGCCGGCCGAGAGCAGCACGCCCGCGCCGAGCGCGAGGCCGGCCGCCCAGCCGAGCCCGCAGGCCGGCAACCCGGCGCCGTCCAAGGCCAAGGCCAGCTGGCAGAGCCGCCTGCTGGCGCACCTCAACCGCCACAAGCGCTATCCCGAGGACGCCCGCCGCCGCGGCCAGGAGGGCGTGGTCAAGCTGCGCTTCGTGGTCGACGGCCGGGGCAACGTGCTGTCCTTCGAGCTGGCCGGCAAGTCCGGCAGTGCCAGCCTGGACCGCGCCACCCTGCAGATGATCCGGCGCGCCCAGCCGCTGCCGGCGCCGCCGGCCGAGCTGCTGCAGAACGGTCGCCTGGAGGTGGTGGCGCCCTTCGTCTACTCCCTCGAGCGTCGCTGAAACGACCTGCCGCCCGCCCTGCAGCGGGCGGTTGGTTCCATTGAAGACAGCCGCTATGCTTGACGGCATCTCAATGGATATTCGCTATGACACTCACGGAACTGCGCTATATCGTCACCCTTGCCCAGGAACAGCACTTCGGTCGCGCCGCCGAGCGCTGCCACGTCAGCCAGCCGACCCTGTCGGTGGGCGTGAAGAAGCTCGAGGACGAGCTGGGTGTACTGATCTTCGAGCGCAGCAAGAGCGCGGTGCGCCTGACCCCGGTCGGCGAGGGCATCGTCGCCCAGGCGCAGAAGGTCCTCGAACAGGCCCAGTGCATCCGCGAGCTGGCGCAGACCGGCAAGAACCAGCTGGCCGCGCCGCTCAAGGTCGGCGCCATCTACACCGTCGGCCCCTACCTGTTCCCCCACCTGATCCCGCAGCTGCACCGCATCGCGCCGGACATGCCGCTGTACATCGAGGAAAACTTCACCCACGTGCTGCGCGACAAGCTGCGTACCGGCGAGCTGGACGCGATCATCATCGCCCTGCCGTTCCAGGAAGCCGACGTGCTGACCAAGCCGCTGTACGACGAGCCGTTCTTCGTGCTGATGCCGGCCGAACACCCGTGGACCGCACGCGCCAGCATCGACAGCGCCATGCTCAACGACAAGAGCCTGCTGCTGCTCGGCGAGGGGCACTGCTTCCGCGACCAGGTGCTGGAAGCCTGCCCGACCACCCGCAAGGGCAGCGAGGCGCACCAGCACACCACGGTCGAGTCCAGCTCGCTGGAAACCATCCGCCACATGGTCGCCTCCGGCCTCGGCGTGTCGGTGCTGCCGTACACCGCGGTGCACAGCCACCACTACGCCCCCGGCGTGCTCGAGGTGCGGCCGCTGGCGCCGCCGGTGCCGTTCCGTACCGTGGCCATCGCCTGGCGCGCCAGCTTCCCGCGGCCCAAGGCCATCGACGTACTGGTCGACGCCGTGCGCCTGTGCTCGCTGGCCAATCCGCCGCATGCGAGCGAAACCGCGGAGGCGGCGCAGCCGGCATGAGCGAACTGGCGCAGGTCGCCGTCACCACGCTCAAGGGCGTCGGTCCGGCGCTGGCCGAGAAACTCGCCAAGGTCGGCCTGGAGAGCCTGCAGGACGTGCTGTTCCACCTGCCGCTGCGCTACCAGGACCGCACCCGGGTGACGCCGATCGCCGCCCTGCGCCCGGGCGGCGACGCGGTGGTGGAAGGCGTGGTCAGCGGCGCCGAGGTGATCATGGGCCGCCGGCGCAGCCTGCTGGTGCGCCTGCAGGACGCCAGCGGCACCCTCAGCCTGCGCTTCTTCCACTTCAGCCAGGCACAGAAGGACGGCCTCAGGCGCGGCACCCACCTGCGCTGCTACGGCGAGGTGCGCCCCGGCGCCACCGGCCTGGAGATCTACCACCCCGAGTACCGCGCCCTCAGCGGCGACGAAGCGCCGCCGGTGGAGCAGACCCTCACGCCGATCTACCCGAGCACCGAGGGCCTCACCCAGCAGCGTCTGCGCTCGCTCAGCCAGCAGGCGCTGTACGCGCTCAACGGCCACAGCCTGCCCGACTGGCTGCCGGGCGAACTGGCCCGCCAGTACCAATTGGCGCCGCTGGCCGATGCCATCCGCTACCTGCACCGCCCGCCGCCGGACGCCGACCTCGAGGAGCTGGCCGAGGGCCGCCACTGGGCGCAGCACCGCCTGGCCTTCGAGGAGCTGCTCACCCACCAGCTGTCGCTGGCGCGCCTGCGCGAGAGCATCCGCGCCCAGCAGGCGCCGCCGCTGCCGAAGGCCACGCGCCTGCCGGCGCAGTTCCTCGCCGGGCTCGGCTTCGCCCCCACCGGCGCGCAACTGCGGGTGGGCGGCGAGATCGCCTGGGACCTGGCCCAGCACGAGCCGATGCTGCGTCTGGTGCAGGGCGACGTCGGCGCCGGCAAGACGGTGGTCGCCGCGCTGGCCGCGCTGCAGGCCATCGAGGCGGGCTACCAGGTGGCGCTGATGGCGCCCACCGAGATCCTCGCCGAGCAGCACTTCCTCAACTTCAGCAAGTGGCTCGAACCGCTCGGCATCGAGGTCGCCTGGCTGGCCGGCAAGCTCAAGGGCAAGGCGCGCAACGCGGCGCTGGAGCGCATCGCCGCCGGCGCGCCGATGGTGGTCGGCACCCACGCGCTGTTCCAGGACGAGGTGCGGTTCCGCAACCTGGCCCTGGCGATCATCGACGAGCAGCACCGCTTCGGCGTGCAGCAGCGCCTGGCCCTGCGCCAGAAGGGCATCGCCGGGCGGCTGTGCCCGCACCAGCTGATCATGACCGCCACGCCGATCCCGCGCACCCTGGCGATGAGCGCCTACGCCGATCTGGACACCTCGATCCTCGACGAGCTGCCGCCCGGACGCACCCCGGTGACCACCCTGGTGATCGCCGACAACCGCCGCCTGGAAGTGATCGAGCGGGTGCGCGCCGCCTGCAGCGAGGGCCGCCAGGCCTACTGGGTGTGCACGCTGATCGAGGAGTCCGAGGAGCTGACCTGCCAGGCGGCGGAGACCACCTTCGAGGAGCTGTCGGCGGCGCTCGGCGAGCTCGCCGTCGGCCTGGTCCACGGGCGCATGAAGGCGGCGGAGAAGGCCGCGGTGATGGAGCAGTTCAAGGCCGGCGCGCTGCAGCTGCTGGTCGCCACCACGGTGATCGAGGTCGGCGTCGACGTGCCCAACGCCAGCCTGATGATCATCGAGAATCCCGAGCGTCTCGGCCTGTCGCAGCTGCACCAGTTGCGCGGCCGGGTCGGCCGCGGCAGCGCGGTCAGCCACTGCGTGCTGCTCTATCACGCGCCGTTGTCGCACATGGGCCGCGAGCGCCTGGCGATCATGCGCGAGACCTGCGACGGCTTCGTCATCGCCGAGAAGGATCTCGAGCTGCGCGGCCCCGGCGAGATGCTCGGCACCCGGCAGACCGGCCTGTTGCAGTTCAAGGTCGCCGACCTGCTGCGCGACGCCGACCTGCTGCCGGACGTGCGCGAGGCGGCGCAGACCCTGCTGGCGCGCTGGCCGCAGCACGTCAGCCCGCTGCTGGAGCGCTGGCTGCGTCACGGCCAGCAGTATGGGCAGGTGTGAAGAGCCGCGCGCAAGGATTTGCTCGCGGGTTTGCGCGAGGCGTCGCCCCCGGAATTCTGCGGGCTCGCACGCATGGCGCCGAGGCGGACGCGCAAACCGCCGGGTACGACCGGGGGCGGCAGGCGCGGCGCCGCTGAGGGCGCCACGGCAATTTCCTTCAATACGCCGCGGCGGGCCCGCCTCAACATTCGCGCACTCGACCATCCAGGAGTCCGTGAATGAGCCTCTCGCTTGTGCTTCCGATGTCCGCGTTCGCCCTCGCCGCATCGATTTCCCCCGGCCCCGTCAACCTGGTCTGTCTCGGCAGCGGCACGCGCCACGGGATGCGCGCGAGCCTGGGCTTCGTTACTGGGGCCACGCTCGGCTTCGTCGCGCTCTTCGTCGCCGTCGGCCTGGGGCTCGCCGCGGTGCTGGCCCAACTGCCCGGCCTGACCGTGCTGCTGCGCGCGGGTGGGATCGGCTTTCTGCTCTACCTGAGCTGGCAACTCGCACGCGCCGAGGGCGCGCTCGCCGCGCGCGAACAGGGCGACCCGCCGGGGTTCCTCGCGGGGGCGCTCATGCAATGGCTCAATCCCAAAGCCTGGCTGGCGTCCGCATCGGGCATCGGCGCCTACACCCGGGGTTCCGACCTGAACGAACTGGCCCTGTTTGCCGCGCTCTATGCGCCGATCTGCTGGGCATCGCTGTCATGCTGGGTGTATGCCGGCACCATCCTGCGCCGGCAAGTGGCCCACCCGGCGGTACTGCGCAACGTGAATCGCGGACTCGCCGCCTTGCTCGCCGGCAGTTGCGCCCTCCTGCTCATCGACTGATGCCTTGCCGGTACTGCCCGGGGGTGGTCGCCAGCAGGCGCTTGAACATGCGCTGGAAGTGCGGCTGATCGGCAAAGCCGCTCTCCAGCGCCGCCTCGGCAATCGGGCGGCCAAGCCGCAGCGCGTGCTGTCCGAGCTGGATGCGGCGGTTGATCACGTAGGCATGCGGCGTCATGCGGAAGTGTCGCTTGAAGCTGCGGATCAGATGGCCGGGACTGACCGCGGCCTGCCTGCACAGCAGGTCCAGCGACACCGCCTCGGCACAGTGCCGGTCCAGATAGTCGGCGAGCGCGCACAGCGATGCGGGGGCGGTCGGCACCTCTTCGCACACCGGAAGTCGCCGCAGCAGATCCGTCAGGAAGGCCACGAGATGAGCATTCTTGCCCGTGGCGGAATGCGCCGGATCGAGCAGGCATTGCGCAAGCGCGACGAAGGCATCGAAAACCTCGGGAAGGCGCAGCACGTCGGGCGCCAGATCCTGCCAGGCCTGGGTCGGCGCCAGGCCAAGGCGATGGCGCAGAGCGGAGAGCCACTGCGCATCGATGTACAGCATGAGATACGCCCACGGTCGCCCCTCGATCGGGTTGCAGGCATGCACCCGGTTCGGGTTGACGAAAACCAGCGCGCCAGTCGCGACACGGTATTGGCGCTGGCCGCAGACGAAGGTGCTCTCGCCCCGGGTGATCGCCCCCATTGACCACTCGGCATGGCTGTGCGGCGCGTAGCAAACGCTGCGGCCGTCCGCCACCCTGCGCAGCTCGACATGCGGCAGCGCGGGATCACGCCAGAAAATCGGAGCGCTCATCGGGGTGTCGAGGGCACGTTATGCCTGGCAAGGCTCATGCCGTCTGCTTCTGCCGCGCGCCGAGCTGACCGACCAGGCCCTGGAACCACAGCAGCAGCGCCGGGTTGCCCTGGATCTGGATGTCCTTGTTCTGGATCCCCTGCATGAACGCCAGTTGCCTGTTGCTCGCGGCAAGGACGCTGAAGCCGTAGGCGGCGTCGCGGAAGGCGATGCTGAAGTCCGGGTGCGCCACGCAGCCGGCGGCGCTGCGGATGCGCATGTCCTGCACGATGTAGTGGCGGGCGATGCGCCCGTCGCGGGTCTGCAGCTGGAACACCAGGTCGCGGTCGACCAGCTGTTCGCGGAACTCGGCATTGCTGCGACTGGCACCCGCCAGCAGGCGGCCGAGCAGCCAGAGGAGGAAACGGAATTTCACTGCGGCACCTCGCGAACCGGACCAGGGAGCCAGGATTCTAGCGCGTCGCCAGCCCGCCCACGACCGACGGGGCCACGCTTGCGGCAGACGGTTGCCGCGGCACCAGTACCCGGGGCCGCGGCCCCGGGTCGTCGACGGCACTCAGTTGATCGCTTCGCGCAGCGCCTTGCCCGGCTTGAACGATACGGTGTTGCTGGCGCGGATCTTGACCGGCTCGCCGGTCTGCGGGTTCTTGCCCATGCGCGCGCCGCGATGGCGTTGCAGGAAGGTGCCGAAACCGACCAGGGTGACGCTGTCCTGGCGATTCAGGGCATTGGTGATTTCCTCGAGAACCGCGTTCAGCACGCGGCTGGCCTGCTCTTTGCTGAGGTCGGCTTTCTCCGCCACTGCGGCAGCGAGTTCGGGTTTGCGCATAGTTGCCTCTGTCGAGATTGTTCTTGTTTTTGCCGCCGTTCCTGGCGAGCGCTCTGTCACCGCGCCGAACCTGCCTGCGAACGAGGTGGGAGCCCGCCGGCAGGCTCTGGCGCGCGGCTGACCGCAGAAGAATGGCACGCTGCCGCGGCGTTCGCCAGCCATCGGCACCGGCCAATGGTCGTAGATCGTTCGGCCGGACGAGCGGTGCGCCAGCCCTCGGTCGGCAGGCTGCCAGGGCCGTGCTAGACTCGCCGCTGGTTTTTGCCGCGACGCCCCGCCGTGCCCCAGACTACCTGCGCCCAGTGGCGCGCCCTCGACCAGCTGCACCCTGCCCCCAGCGCCCGCGAGTTCGCCTGGCTGAACGAGCAGGGCTCGCTGACCCGCCGCCTCACCGAACTCAGCGGCGGACGCTTCGCCGTCGAGCCGCTGGTCGAAGGCTGGCAGATCCTCCGCGCCGACGAGTGCGCCGCCCTCGGCGTCGCCACCGGCAGCGAGGGCTGGGTGCGCGAGGTCTATCTGCTCGGTGCCGGGCAACCCTGGGTGTTCGCCCGCAGCGTGGCCGCACGTGCGGCGCTCGAGGCGCAGCCGTTCGCCCTCGACCGCCTCGGCAGCACCTCGCTCGGTCACCTGCTGTTCCGCGACCCGGCGTTCAGCCGCCAGCCGATCGAGGCCTGCCGCTATCCGGCCGCGCTGCTGCCGGCGGCGGTGCGTGCGTCCGATCTGTGGGGGCGCCGCTCGCTGTTCTGTCGCGGCGCGCTGGGCGTGCTGGTCGCCGAGGTGTTCCTGCCGGCGCTGTGGCGGGCCGACGCCTGACCCCGCCGCGCCGTCAGGCCGTATAATCGGCGCTCCGCTCCCCCGGAGGCCCGCGATGTTCGCCCCCCTGCTCAAGCCTCTGGCGCGCCTGCACCCGCGCGCCCAGGACTTCATCGATCTGACCCGGCTGAACCGGCCGATCGGCATCTACCTGCTGCTGTGGCCGACGCTGACCGCGCTGTGGATCGCCGCCGAAGGCGTGCCGTCGCTGGCCAACCTGCTGATCTTCACCCTCGGCGTGATCCTCACCCGCTCGGCCGGCTGCGCGATCAACGACTTCGCCGACCGCAAGTTCGACGGCCACGTCGAGCGCACCCGCGAGCGCCCGCTGGCCAGCGGGCGGATCCGTGCGCGCGAGGCGCTGCTGACCTTCGCCGGCCTGATGGCGGTGGCCTTCGCCCTGGTGCTGCTGACCAACGCCGCCACCGTCTGGCTGTCGTTCGGCGCCGTGGCGCTGGCCGCGCTCTACCCGTTCATGAAGCGCTACACCTACTACCCGCAGGTGGTGCTCGGTGCGGCCTACTCGTGGGGCATCCTGATGACCTTCACCGCCAGTGGCGACAGCCTGCCGGCGGCGGCCTGGCTGCTCTATCTGGCCAACCTGCTGTGGACGGTGGCCTACGACACCTACTACGCGATGACCGACCGCGACGACGACCTGCGCATCGGCGTGAAGTCCACGGCCATCCTGTTCGGCGACGCCGACCGGCTGATCATCGCCATCCTCCAGGGCCTCAGCCTGCTCTGCCTGCTGCTGGCCGCGGCACGCTTCGAGCTGGGCGCCGCCTTCCACCTCGGCCTCGTGGTGGCGGCCGGCTGCTTCGCCTGGGAGTACTGGAGCACCCGCAGCGGCGAGCGCCAGGCCTGCTTCCGCGCCTTCCTGCACAACCACTGGGCCGGCCTGGCGATCCTCGCCGGCACCATCGCCGACTTCGCGCTGCGCTGAGCGCCCTAGCGGGGGATGTCCTCGCCCTCCGCGGCGCCGCCCTCGGCCAGCGGCCGGGCCACGTGCCAGACGCCCATGCGGCCGTCGCCGAGCGTGTCGCCGGGCTGCCGGTCCTGGACGAAGGTGTACAGCGGGCGGCCCTGGTAGGCCCACTGCCAGCTGCCGTCGGCGCGCTCGACCAGGGTCCAGTCGTCGCTCTCCACGCTGTCGCCACGGGCCGCCAGCGGCGGCCAGTTGCTCGCGCAGGCATCGTTGCACACCGACTGGCCCGTCGGATCCTTGGCGAAGGTGTACAGGGTCATGCCCCGGGCATCGACCAGCCGGCCGTCCTTGACCTGCGCCGGGTCGGCCGCCTGGGCATGGCCCAGCAGCGCCAGCAGGACGCCGCCGGTCAGGGCCAGCAGGGGCGAAGGGATTCTGAGCATCGCGGCTCTCCTCGGGTGGGATGGGGTGACCCGGCGACCGCGCAAGCGGGCGGACGACACACCGGGCAGCGGCTGCCGCGCGCATGCCGGCGGCCCCCTCCAGCATAGCCAAGCACCGCCGCCGGAGCGTCAGTGTCACATCGCTGCAATAATTCCGTTATGTAATGCCGGCATCGCCACGGAATACAGAGACAGTCCCATGGTTGGCAAATCCATCCTCATCGTTGACGACGAAGCGCCGATCCGCGAGATGATCGCCGTCGCCCTGGAAATGGCCGGCTACGAGTGCCTCGAAGCGGAGAACAGCCAGCAGGCCCACGCGCTGATCGTCGACCGCAAGCCCGACCTGATCCTCCTCGACTGGATGCTGCCCGGCACCTCCGGCATCGAGCTGGCGCGCCGCCTCAAGCGCGACGAGCTGACCGCCGGCACGCCGATCATCATGCTCACCGCCAAGGGCGAGGAGGACAACAAGATCCAGGGCCTGGAGGTCGGCGCCGACGACTACATCACCAAGCCGTTCTCGCCGCGCGAGCTGGTCGCCCGCCTCAAGGCGGTGCTGCGCCGCGCCGGCGCCAGCGACGGCGAGTCGCCGATCGAGGTCGGCCCGCTGGTCCTCGACCCGCTCAGCCACCGCGTCACCATCGACGGCAAGCCGGCCGAGATGGGGCCGACCGAGTACCGCCTGCTGCAGTTCTTCATGACCCACCAGGAGCGCGCCTACACGCGCAGCCAGCTGCTCGACCAGGTGTGGGGCGGCAACGTCTACGTCGAGGAGCGCACCGTCGACGTGCACATCCGTCGTCTGCGCAAGGCGCTCGGCGAGAGCTGCGAAAATCTGGTGCAGACCGTGCGCGGCACCGGCTATCGTTTCTCCACCAAGGCCTGACGCCCCTCCGCGGCGCCTGCCGGACCGCTTTCGCCGCCCCTCCGGGGCGGCCGCCTCACAAGGATCGCAAGGTGAATCAAGACTGGCGCGGCATCCTCATCCGCCGCCTGCTGCTGTTGGTCGGTGTCTGCCTGCTCGCCGGCCTGATCACCGGTCAGTATGCCTGGGCACTGCTGGCCGGCCTGTCCGCCTACCTGTACTGGAACCTGCGCCAGCTGCTGCGCCTGCACCACTGGCTGCGCACCGCCGACGCCGACGAGCTGCCGCCGGAAAGCTCCGGGGTGTGGGGCGAGGTGTTCGACCAGATCTACCACCTGCAGAAACGCAACCTGCGCGCCCGCGGCCGCCTGCAGGCGGTGATCGACCGCGTGCAGGAATCCACCGCCGCGCTGCGCGACGGGGTGATCATGCTCGACCGCCAGGGCAACCTGGAGTGGTGGAACCGCGCCGCCGGCCAGCTGCTCGGCCTCAAGCGCAAGCAGGACGGCGGCCAGCCGATCACCAATCTGGTCCGCCACCCGCGCTTCAAGGAGTACTTCGAGCGCGACCACCATCCCGAGCCGCTGGAGCTGCCCTCGCCGGTCAACGACCACATCCGCCTGCAGCTGCAGCTGACCCTCTACGGCAACGGCGAGCACCTGATGATCGTGCGCGACGTGACCCGCGTCCACCAGCTCGAGCAGATGCGCAAGGACTTCGTCGCCAACGTCTCCCACGAGCTGCGCACGCCGCTGACCGTGCTCACCGGCTACCTGGAGACCCTGCTGGACAACGTCGAGGAGATCCAGCCGCGCTGGCGCCGCGCCCTGCAGCAGATGCAGCAGCAGGGCGCGCGCATGCAGAACCTGCTCAACGACCTGCTGCTGCTGGCCCGCCTGGAGGCCACCGACTACCCGGCCGACAACAAGCCGGTGAGCGTCGACCTGCTGCTCGCCAGCATCCGCGCCGACGCCCAGGCGCTGTCCGGAGGTCGCCACGCGATCAGCCTGGAGGCCGACGCCAGGGTGCGCCTCAAGGGCAGCGAGGCGGAGCTGCGCAGCGCCTTCTCCAACCTGGTGTTCAACGCGGTCAAGTACAGCCCGGAGGGCGGCGAGATCCGCCTGCGCTGGTGGGGCGACGAAACCGGCGCGCACTTCAGCGTGCAGGACAGCGGCCTGGGCATCGAGGCCAAGCACATCCCGCGGCTCACCGAACGCTTCTACCGGGTCGACGCCAGCCGCTCGGCCAACACCGGCGGCACCGGCCTGGGCCTGGCCATCGTCAAGCACGTGCTGATCCGCCACCACGGCCAGCTGCAGATCGACAGCACGCCCGGCAAGGGCAGCACCTTCACCTGCCACTTCCCGCCGGCCCAGCAGGCGCGGCCCTGATCCGCCCCGGCCGGGGCGCTGCCCGCCGGCGCACTTGAAAGCCGGCGGATGACCTTCCATCCTATGGGTCTTTCCGTCAGCGACCGACCCTCCATGGACCCTTCCCCCGGTTACACCGCCGCCAGCTACTTCGCCGATTTCGGCCTCATCCTGTTCGCCCTGCTGCTCGTCCTGCTCAACGGCTTCTTCGTCGCCGCCGAGTTCGCCATGGTCAAGCTGCGCGCCACCCGCGTCGAGACCATCGCCGCCGCCGCCGGCTGGCGCGGGCGCATCCTGCGCACCGTGCACGGCCAGCTCGACGCCTACCTGTCGGCCTGCCAGCTGGGCATCACCCTCGCCTCGCTCGGCCTCGGCTGGGTCGGCGAGCCGGCCTTCGCCCACCTGCTCGAGCCGCTGCTCGGCTACTTCGGCATCGCCTCGCCGGCGCTGGTGCACGCCATCGCCTTCTTCACCGCGTTCTTCATCATCTCCTACCTGCACATCGTGGTCGGCGAGCTGGCGCCCAAGTCCTGGGCGATCCGCCGGCCCGAGCTGCTGTCGCTGTGGACCGCGGCGCCGCTGTACGCCTTCTACTGGCTGATGTACCCGGCGATCTGGCTGCTCAACGCCAGCGCCAACGCCATCCTGCGCATCGCCGGCCAGGGCGAGCCGGGGCCGCACCACGAGCATCACTACAGCCGCGAGGAGCTCAAGCTGATCCTCCACTCCAGCCGCGCCCGCGACCCCAGCGACCAGGACATGCGCGTGCTGGCCTCGGCGGTGGAGCTCGGCGAGCTGGAGGTGGTCGACTGGGCCAACTCGCGCGAGGACCTGGTGTGCCTGGAGGCCGACGCCAGCCTCGAGGAGATCCTCGCCGAGATCCGCCGCCACAAGTTCAGCCGCTACCCGGTGCTCGACGCCGAGCAGCAGTTCGTCGGCGTGCTGCACATCAAGGACCTGCTGCTGGCCCTGCCCGGCCCCGGACAGACCGCCGCCCTCGACCTGCACGCCCTCCTGCGGCCCATCGAGCGGGTGTCGCGGCACATGCCGCTGAGCCGCCTGCTCGAGCAGTTCCGCCAGGGCGGCGCGCACTTCGCCCTGGTCGAGGAGGCCGACGGCAAGGTGGTCGGCTTCCTGACCATGGAGGACGTGCTCGAGGTGCTGGTCGGCGACATCCAGGACGAGCACCGCAAGACCGAGCGCGGCCTGCTCGCCTACCAGCCGGGCAAGCTGCTGGTGCGCGGCGACACCCCGCTGTTCAAGATCGAGCGCCTGCTCGAGGTGGACCTCGACGACGTCGAGGCGGAGACCCTCGCCGGGCTGATCTACGACAGCCTCAAGCGCCTGCCCAGCGAGGACGAGACCCTGGAGACCCACGGCCTGCGCATCATCGTCAAGAAGATGAAGGGGCCGAAGATCGTCATGGCCAAGGTGCTCAGACTGAGCTGAGCGCACGGCCCGGTACGCCCAACGCCAAGGGCCACCCCGCGGGGTGGCCCTTGGCGTTGCTGAGCCCTGCAGCGCCGGCCCCGCCGGGGCGAACGAATGCGCCCCTGCGCTCAGTCCTCGCCGCCGACGGCGAAGCGCGGCAGGCTGTCGACCGGCTGGGCGAACTGGAAGGGAATCGACTCCACCGCCAGGCCGACGTTGCGCTGCACCACGAAGTGCAGGTGCGGGCCGGTGCTGCGCCCGGTGTTGCCGGAGCGCGCGATCGGCGTGCCGGCGCCGACCCGCTGGCCGACGGCGACCTGCACCGAGCCCTGCTGCAGGTGCAGGTAGACGCCCATGGTGCCGTCATCGTGGAGGATGCGCACGTGGTTGCCGCCGGGGTTGGGGGTGGCGCCGGGCTGGTCGTTGCGCGTGCTCACCACCACGCCGCCGCGCGCGGCGAGGATCGGCGTGCCGACCGGCATGGCGATGTCCACCGCATGACGGCCCTTGGGCGTGAAGTGGCTGAACAGGCCGTTGGCGCCCTGGCTCTGGCGGAACGGCCCGCCCTGCCAGGGAAGCGGGTAGCGATAGGGCTTGGGCAGCAGGCGCGGATCGCCGAGGGCGTGGCTGAGCCTGGGCGTGTAGCGCAGCGGCTGCGCCGGATCGCGCGGCGCCAGGGTCAGCAGGCGGATCTGGCTGCGCGGCGACAGGATCCAGCGCACCGGCTTGTCCGGCGCGCCGCTGGCGTTGGCGACATCGTCCAGGCGCAGCTCCAGCTCGACCGGAGCGAACAGTTCGTTGCGCACCCGCAGGGTGTCGCCGCCGGCGTGCTTGAGCACGTCCAGGCGGACCTGGCGGGCGAGATCGTCGGACAGCTGCGGCGGGCCGGCGGGGCGACGCAGCGCGCTGCCCGGCTCGGCGAACTGGAACACCCGCGCGCCCGGGCGGGCCTGGTCGCTGTAGGTGACCACGCCGTTGGCGTCGACGTGCTTGTAGACGGTCAGCGCGCTGGCCGGGGCGGCCAGGCCCAGCAGGAGGGGCAGCAGGAGCAGGCGGGCGGACATCATGGGCATGGCTGTCGGTAGTCGGAACTACCGGCAAGACTAGCAGTCCGCCACTACCCGGGCGAGTCGCCGGCCACGGGGTTGTGACCGGCCTCGCGGCGCCGTGCCGGCAGCCGACGACCGGGCACCCGGACGCCGGCGAATGCGCCTCAGGCCTGGCTGTCGCCGCCCTTGGCCGGCCCCTGCTTGGCCAGGCCGGTGTGGCGCACGTCGGTGCCGCGCACCAGGTAGATCACCAGTTCGGCGATGTTGCGCGCGTGGTCGCCGATGCGCTCCAGCGAGCGCAGCGCCCAGATCACGCTGAGCACGCGGGAGATCGAGCGCGGGTCCTCCATCATGTAGGTGACCAGCTCGCGCAGCGCGCTCTTGTACTCGCGGTCGACGTTCTTGTCGTACTGCGCCACCGACAGGGCGAGGTCGGCGTCGAAGCGGGCGAAGGCGTCCAGCGCCTCCTGGACCATCTTGCGCACCTGCTCGCCGATATGGCGGATCTCCACGTAGCCACGCGGCGCCTCGCCGTCCTCGCACAGCTCGATGGCGCGCTTGGCGATCTTGGTCGCCTCGTCGCCGATGCGCTCGAGGTCGATCACCGACTTGGAGATGCTGATGATCAGGCGCAGGTCGGAGGCGGCCGGCTGGCGGCGGGCGAGGATGCGCACGCACTCCTCGTCGATGTCGCGCTCCATCTGGTTGATCTGCGCGTCGACCTCTCGCACCTGCTGGGCCAGGCCCGAGTCGGCCTCGACCAGCGCGTTGACCGCGTCGTTGACCTGCTTCTCGACCAGGCCGCCCATGGCCAGCAGGTGACTGCGGACGTCCTCCAGTTCGGCGTTGAACTGCGCGGATATGTGATGGGTGATACCGTCTTTGTTGATCATGGATTGGCTCCGCAAAAGCTGACTGTAGGGTGCGCATGGCGCACCGGGAAGCGGTGCGCCATGCGCACCCTACGCATTCGGGCTAGCCGTAACGACCGGTGATGTAGTCCTCGGTCTGCTTCTTCGCCGGGTTGGTGAACAGGGTATCGGTGTCGCCGTATTCGATCAGCTTGCCCATGTACATGAACGCGGTGTAGTCGGAGACGCGGGCCGCCTGCTGCATGTTGTGGGTGACGATGACGATGGTGTACTGGCCCTTGAGCTCGTTGATCAGCTCCTCGACCTTGAGGGTGGAGATCGGGTCGAGCGCCGAGCAGGGCTCGTCGAGCAGCAGCACTTCCGGCTGCACCGCCACGGTGCGGGCGATCACCAGACGCTGCTGCTGGCCGCCGGAGAGGCCCAGCGCCGAGTCGTGCAGGCGGTCCTTGACCTCGTCCCACAGCGCCGCGCTCTTCAGCGCCCACTCGACGGTCTCGTCGAGCACGCGCTTCTGGTTGATGCCCTGGATGCGCAGGCCGTAGACCACGTTCTCGTAGATGCTCTTGGGGAACGGGTTGGGCTTCTGGAACACCATACCGACGCGGCGGCGCAGCTCGGCGACGTCGACGCCCTTGGCGTAGATGTCCTGGCCGTCGAGGCGGATCTCGCCGTCGACGCGGCAGCCGTCGACCAGATCGTTCATCCGGTTGAAGGTGCGCAGCAGGGTCGACTTGCCGCAGCCGCTCGGGCCGATGAACGCGGTGACGCGGTTCTTCGGGATGTTCATCTGCACGTCATACAGCGCCTGCTTGTCGCCGTAGAACAGGTTGAGGCCGGGCACCTCGAGGGCTACCGGCTCGCTGGCCAGGTCGAGGGTCTGCTTCTTGCGGCCCAGGCTGTCGAGGTTGATGCCGTGGCTATGTTGTTGCGACATGGGGAACTCCCTACGCTCACAGTTCGGTTGCGCAGCGCGGGCCGCCGTGCGGCCCGCCGGCTGCGGCGGAAATCGGTCAGTGGTCCAGCGCCTTGTACTTCTCGCGCAGGTGGTTGCGGATGTACACCGCGCTCAGGTTGAGCAGGGCGATCACCAGCACCAGCAGCAGCGCGGTGGCGTACACCAGCGGGCGGGCGGCCTCGACGTTGGGGCTCTGGAAGCCGACGTCGTAGATGTGGAAGCCCAGGTGCATGATCTTCTGGTCGAGGTGCAGGTACGGGTAGTTGCCGTCCACCGGCAGGCTCGGTGCCAGCTTGACCACGCCGACCAGCATCAGCGGCGCCACTTCGCCGGCGGCGCGCGCCACGGCGAGGATCATGCCGGTCATCATCGCCGGGCTGGCCATCGGCAGCACCACCTTCCACAGCGTCTCGGCCTTGGTCGCACCGAGCGCCAACGAACCCTCGCGCAGGGCGCGCGGAATGCGCGCCAGGCCTTCCTCGGTGGCGACGATCACCACCGGCACGGCGAGGATCGCCAGGGTCAGCGACGCCCAGAGCAAGCCCGGGGTGCCGAAGGTCGGCGCCGGCAGCGCTTCGGCGAAGAACAGCTGGTCGATCGAGCCGCCCAGCACGTAGACGAAGAAGCCCAGGCCGAACACGCCGTAGACGATCGCCGGCACGCCGGCCAGGTTGTTCACCGCGATGCGGATGATGCGGGTCAGGGTGCCCTGCCTGGCGTACTCGCGCAGGTAGATGGCCGCCAGCACGCCGAACGGGGTGACGATCACCGCCATGATCAGGGTCATCATCACGGTACCGAAGATCGCCGGGAAGATGCCGCCCTCGGTGTTGGCCTCGCGCGGATCGTCGCTGACGAACTCCCACAGCTTGGCGAAGTAGAAGCCCAGCTTGGCGAAGGTGCCCATGGCGTTGGGCTGGAAGGCACGCACCACCTTGCCCAGGCTGAACTCCTGCTCGCGACCATCGACGGTGCGAACCACCACGTTGTCGCGGTTGAACTGCTCCTGCAAGCCGATCAGCTGCGCCTCCAGCACCTTGTAACGAGCGTCCAGTTCGGCGCGCTCGGCGTCCAGGTCGGCCTGCGCGGCGGCGTCCAGCCGGCCTTCCAGCTCAAGGCGGCGGGTCTGCAGACGCAGGCGCTCGAGACCGGCGTTGATGCGGCCGATCTCCTTCTTCTCCAGGCGGTCGATATGCTTGTGCAGCTGGTCGACGCGCTCGATGCGCGCCTGCAGCTCGGCCCAGGCCGCGTCGCCTTCGGCGACCAGCCGGTCGCCCTCCTTGACCGCCAGCAGGTAGCCGTAGAAGTTGCCCCACTCGCGGCGCTCGAGGACCACCAGGTTCTCCGGAGTGCGGGTCTCGCCCAGCCACTCGCCGACCACCCAGTTGAAGTCGGCGCCATAGACCTCGCGGTTGCCGACCTTGAGCAGCTCGCGGGTCATGAACTCGCCGCCCTTGACGTCCACCGGCAGACCGCTGGCGGCCAGGCGCGCGCGTGGCACTTCCTCGGCCTGCACCAGCTCGCCGGCAATCAGTTTGGCTTCCTGGCCGGGCACCCGGTACTCGGCTTCCAGCACGTCGGCCGGCCAGAAGTGGCCGAGGCCGCGCACGGCGATCACCGCCAGCAGGCCGATGGTCATGATCACCGCGATCGACACCGCGCCGCCGGTCATCCACACCCAGGGCGTGCCGCTCTTGAACCAGGTTTTCAGGTTTTGCTGTTTCACGTTCACGGACGTCTACCTTTCCAGAGCCTCAGAGCGACGCGTACTTCTTGCGCAGGCGGGTGCGGATCAGCTCCGCCAGGGTGTTCATCACGAAGGTGAAGGCCAAGAGCACCAGCGCGGCGAGGAACAGCACGCGGTAGTGGGTACTGCCCACCTCGGATTCCGGCATCTCCACCGCCACGTTGGCGGCCAGGGTGCGCAGGCCCTCGAAGATGTTGATGTCCATGATCGGCGTGTTGCCGGTGGCCATCAGCACGATCATGGTCTCGCCCACCGCGCGGCCCATGCCGATCATCAGCGCCGAGAAGATGCCCGGGCTGGCGGTGAGGATCACCACGCGGGTCAGGGTCTGCCAGGGCGTGGCGCCGAGCGCCAGGGAGCCGAAGGTCAGGCTCTTCGGCACGCTGAACACGGCGTCCTCGGCGATCGAGAAGATGTTGGGGATCACCGCGAAGCCCATCGCCAGACCTACCACCAGGGCGTTGCGCTGGTCGAACGGAATGCCCAGGTCGTTGGACAGCCACAGGCGCATGTCGCCGCCGAACAGCCAGTTCTCCAGGTGGCCGCTGATGCCCAGGGCGAAGGCGGCGACGCCGACCACCACCGGGATCAGCAGGGCGGCTTCCCAGCCGTCCGGCACGCACAGGCGCACGCGCTCCGGCAGGCGGCTCCAGATCCAGGCGGCGAGGACGATGCCGACCGGGGTCAGCAGCAGCAGGCTGAAGATGCCCGGCAGGTGGCCCTCGACGTAGGGGGCGAGGAACAGGCCGGCGAAGAAGCCGAGGATCACCGTCGGCAGTGCCTCCATCAGCTCGATCACCGGCTTGACCTTGCGGCGCATCGCCGGGGCCATGAAGTAGGCGGTGTAGATCGCCGCGCAGATCGCCAGCGGGGCGGCCAGCAGCATGGCGTAGAAGGCCGCCTTGAGGGTGCCGAAGGCCAGCGGCGCCAGGCTCAGCTTGGGCTCGAAGTCGGTGTTGGCCGAGGTCGACTGCCAGACGTACTTGGGCTCCTCATAGCTCTCGTACCAGACCTTGCCCCACAGCGCGCTCCACGACACCTCCGGGTGCGGGTTGTCGACGATGAAGCGCTGCAACTGGCCGTCGCTCTCCACCAGCAGACGGTTGGCGCGCGGCGACAGCGCGGCCACGGCGGCGCCGTCGGCGACCTGCTCGGTGAGCAGCGTGCGATGCGCGGTGCTGTGGAAGATACCCACGGTGCCCTTGGCGTCGAGGACGACGAAACCCTTGCGGCGCTCCTCGGGGACGATCTGGGTCACCGGGCTGTCGTCCAGCTGGAAGTCGCGAATGCGGGTCAGGGTGGCCTTGCCGTTCTGATCGCGAACCATGAACCACTGGGCGATGCCACCCTTGGAGTCGCCGACCATCAGCGAGATGCCGCCGAGCAACGGGCTGGCGGTGGTGATTTCGGTGTCGCCGTCGCGAGCCAGGTTGTAGCGACCGTTCAGGCTGTTGTCGCGCAGGTTGAACACGTCGGCGGTGGAACGGCCATTGAACACGAACAGCCACTGGTGGCGCGGATCGATGTCCAGGGCACGGATCGGGTCGGCGATCTGCGGCAGGGCGATGCGCCGCTCGCTCTGGCTGATCTCGCCGGTGAACATGTTCTCCTCGCGCTCGAGGCTGAGCACGTGCAGCTCGGCGCCGGTGGAGGCGGCCAGCAGCAGGGTCGAATCGTTGAGGCTGATACCCACGGTGTCCAGCGCGCGGCCCTGCGGATCGAGGGCGATGGGCGCCTCGCCGAACGGGTACTCGACCACCGGGACGATGGTCTTCACGTTGTCCGGGTAGGACACCTTGTAGGTGTGCTGCAGCACCAGCACCTGGCCGTTGGACAGGCCCAGCGCCACGCGGTGGCTACCCGGCTGATCCTCGGCGACCGAGACGATGCGGCTGCCTTCGGGCAGTGCCAGGCGGCTGCTGCTCAGCGCCTCGCCGTTCTTGAGCGCGAAGAACTGCACCAGGCCGCTGCGGTCCAGGCGCATGGCCACCTGGTTCTGTTCCTCGATGGCCAGCAGCAGCGGCTGCTCCTGCTGCGCCAGCCAGGCCGGCTGCTGGGCCTTGCGCGCCGTCAGCTCGGCGCCACCGAAGATCGGCAGGACCACGTAGACCAGATAGAAGAAGATCAGGGTGATGGCAGCCAGCACGGCCAGGCCGCCGATGGACACGTACCAGCCGGCCAGGCGGTCCTTGAGCGCACGCAGTCGACGCTTGCGCTGGAGCGCCGGCGTGTCGAAATCCAGACGTTGCGATTTTGTGGAGGAAGTCATGGTTTCATGGGCCAAGTCATTCATGCGCACACCCTAGCGTGGGTTTATGACACAAAGATTACAGGGTGGTGACGTGGCGACGCCCGCCACTCCCAGGGGAGTGGCGGGCGTCGCACTGGCTCAGGCTCGCGCCTGCGGCATCCGTGCCGTTGCCGGCTGCGGCCTTACAGGCCGAGCTCCTTGAGGGTCTTCTCGGCGACCTTGGCGGGCACCGGGATGTAACCGTCCTTGACCACCACTTCCTGGCCCTGCTTGGACAGCACCAGCTTGACGAACTCGGCCTCCAGCGGAGCCAGCGGCTTGTTCGGCGCCTTGTTCACGTAGACGTACAGGAAGCGGCTCAGCGGGTACTTGCCGGCCAGGGCGTTGGCCTCGTTGGCCTCTTCGGCGTTGCCCTGCTTGTCGACCAGCGGCACGGCGCGCACGCTGGCAGTCTTGTAGCCGATGCCCGAGTAGCCAATGGCGTTCACGGTGCTGGAGATCGACTGCACCACCGAGGCGGAGCCCGGCTGCTCGTTGACGTTGGGCTTGAAGTCGCCCTTGCACAGGGCTTCTTCCTTGAAGTAGCCGTAGGTGCCGGACACCGAGTTGCGGCCGAACATCTGCACCGGCTTCTCGGCCCACTCGCCGGTCAGGCCGAGGTCGCCCCAGGTCTTCACGTTCGAGCCACCGCACAGGCGGGTGCTGGAGAAGATGCCGTCGACCTGCTGCATGGTCAGGCTCTGGATCGGGTTGTCCTTGTGCACGAACACGGCCAGGGCATCGACGGCGACCGGGATGGCGGTCGGCTTGTAGCCATGCTTTTCCTCGAAGGCCTGCAGCTCGTTGTCCTTCATCTTGCGGCTCATCGGGCCGAGGTTGGAGGTGCCCTCGGTCAGCGCCGGCGGCGCGGTGGAGGAACCGGCGGCCTGGATCTGGATGTTGACGTTCGGGTAGAGCTTCTTGTAGCTCTCGGCCCACAGGGTCATCAGGTTGGCCAGGGTGTCGGAGCCAACGCTGGACAGGTTGCCGGAAACGCCGGTGCTCTTCTCGTAGGTCGGCAGAGCCGGGTCGACGGCGGCAACCGCACTGGCGGCGGCAACGCCGGCGGCGACGAAGGTCATGGCCGCCATCAAACGCTTCAATTTCATGCCTTGCTCCTAACGGATGGAGATGGTTTGGATCGGGGGCCAGTATCGAGAGGCCGCATGAACACTCTATGAAGCGAATATGACAATTGCGTGACGAGCCACCGGATCCGGCAACCCGCCCGGCGGTTATTCGTCGCAGGTGCTGTCGCGACTCATTAGACCTTGGCACAATTGCTGCTTGGAGCGGATGAACAACCCCGCAAGCAACGGTTCCGGGCTACCCGTTATATAGTGGGAGGGCGCGCGGACCGACCGGGTCTAGCCGCTGCCGGCACAACAACAAATCTCGCCCGAGCCTCTCCCCCCGATGAACGAATTCGAACAGGAAGACCCCATCCCGCAAGGCGACCTGGCCCTGCAGATCACCGCGCTGCCGCGCGACGCCAACGGTTTCGGCGACATCTACGGCGGCTGGCTGGTGGCGCAGATGGACCTGGCCGGCACCGCCATGGCCAGCCGCATCGCCGGCGGCCGGGTGGCCACCGTGGCGATCGACCGCATGGCCTTCCTGGTGCCGGTGCCGATGGGCGCCCAGCTGTCCTTCTATACCCAGACGGTGGACGTCGGCCGCAGCTCGGTGCGCCTGCTGATCGAGGTGTGGAGCGACGACCCGCGCACCAGCGAGTGGCGCAAGGTCACCGAGGCGGTGTTCGTGTTCGTCGCCATCGACGCCGACGGCCGCACCCGGCAGTTGCCCGCCCGCGGCTGAGCCCGCACGCCAGACGGCGCAACGCCAGCCCGGAGGCTGGCGCTGGCGGTGTCGCACGGCCGCGGCGGCGGATCAGCTGCGGATGTTGTAGATGATCTTCTCGCTGTCCTCGGCGTAGTCGCGCAGGCGCTTGAGGTAGGCCTTCTGCTGCGCCCACACCTTGCTCGCGGCCGGATCGGCGGCGGCGCTGGCCTCGACCACCTCGGCGGCCACCTCGCGCAGGCGGGCGATCACCGCGTCCGGCAGGCGGCGCACCTCCACCCCCTCGGCCCTGAGCTTCTCCAGCGCCTCCATGTTGCGCGCGTTGTACTCGTCGAGCATGTCGCCGTTGACGTCGCGGGCGGCGCTGCGCACGATCGCCTTGAGGTCGGCCGGCAGCTTGTCCCAGGCCGCCTGGTTGACGGTCAGCTCGAAGGTCACGTTGGGCTCCTGCCAGCCCGGGGTGTAGTAGTACTTGGCCGCCTTGTGCAGGCCGAGGGCCAGGTCGTTGTACGGGCCGATCCACTCGGTGGCGTCGATGGCGCCGGTCTGCAGGGCAGTGAAGATCTCGCCGGCCGGCAGGTTGACCACGGTGCCGCCCATCCTGGTCAGCACCTCGCCGCCGAGGCCCGGGGTACGCATCTTCAGGCCCTTGAAGTCGTCGACCGTGTTGATCTCCTTGTTGAACCAGCCGGCGGTCTGCACGCCGGTGGCGCCGCAGGCGAAGGGCACCACGTTGAACGGCTTGTAGACCTCCTCCCACAGCTGCATGCCGCCGCCGTAGTGCAGCCAGGCGTTCATCTCCTGGGCGTTGGGGCCGAACGGCAGGGCGCAGAAGAACTGCGCGGCCGGCACCTTGCCCTTCCAGTAGTAGGGTGCGCCGTGGCCCATCTCGGCGGTGCCGCGCGATACCGCATCGAACACCTCGAGGGCGGGGACCAGCTCGCCGGCGGCGTAGACCTTGACCTGCAGGCGGCCGCCACTCATCTCGTTGACCAGCTTGGCGAAGCGCTCGGCGCCGACGCCGACGCCGGGGAAGTTCTTCGGCCAAGAGGTGACCATCTTCCAGGTGAAGGTTTCCGCCGGCGCGGCGGCGCCGCCCTGGGTGCCCTCGTTCTGCTTCTGGCAGCCGGCCAGCGCGGTGGCGGCCAGACCGACACCGGCGGCGGCAAGAATGTCGCGACGTTTCATGCAGGACTCCTTGTTGTAGTTATCGGGCAGCGTCGACCGCGTCGGCGCTCCTCGACACTGGATAACACGGCTGGCGGTTTTGTTTCCAGCATAGCCGCAGCGGCTAGACTGACTCGCAGAAACGTCACTATTGCACCGATTGCCCTTTGCCGGCCGCTGTTGCGAGAATCGGCGGCCAGACCAATTAACAACCAGAAGGACCGCCCCATGTCCGACTCACCCCCCCTGCTCAAGCTGGCGCGCGCCATCCAGGCGCTCAACGCCCGCTTCGGCCAGGCCTGCGCCTGGCTGACCCTGTTCCTCGTCCTCGGCACTGCGGTGGTGGTGGTGCTGCGCTACGGCTTCGGCATCGGCGCCATCGCCCTGCAGGAAGGGGTGATGTACGCCCACGCCCTGGTGTTCATGGGTGCCGCCGCCTGGACCCTGCAGCGCGGCGGCCACGTGCGGGTGGACATCTTCTACCAGAAGTTCAGCCAGCCGCGGCAGGCGCTGGTCGACCTGCTCGGCCACCTGTTCCTGCTGCTGCCGGTGTGCCTGTTCCTGGCCTGGAACAGCTGGGACTACGTCGCCTCGTCCTGGTCGACCCGCGAGGTGTCCAGCGAGGCCGGCGGCCTGGCCTTCGTCTACCTGCAGAAGAGCATCATCCTGCTCATGCTGGTCAGCCTGGTGCTGCAGGCGCTGGCCGACGTCATCGTCTTCGCCTACCGCCTGGCCGGCCGCGAGCCCTACCCGGAGGTGCAGCATGGCTGAGTTGATGGCGATCCTGCTGTTCGTCAGCATCTGCCTGTTCCTGATGTCCGGCTACCCGGTGGCCATCACCCTGGGCGGCGTGTCGCTGCTGTTCGCCGGCATCGGCATCGTCACCGGCACCTTCGACGGCAGCTACCTGCACGCCCTGCCCAACCGCCTGTTCGGCATCATGAACAACCAGACCATGCTGGCGGTGCCGCTGTTCGTGTTCATGGGCGTGATGCTGGAGAAGTCGCGGGTGGCCGAGGACCTGCTGGAGTCGATGTCGCGGCTATTCGGCACCCTGCGCGGCGGCCTGGCGATCTCGGTGTGCGTGGTCGGCACCCTGCTCGCCGCCTCCACCGGTATCGTCGGCGCCACCGTGGTGACCATGGGCCTGCTGGCCCTGCCGACCATGCTGCGCCGCGGCTACGACCCGGCGGTGGCCACCGGCACCCTGGCCGCCACCGGCACCCTCGGGCAGATCATCCCGCCGTCGATCATCCTCGTGCTGCTCGGTGACGTGATGTCCAGCGCCTACCAGCAGGCCCAGCTGAAGATGGGCATCTTCTCGCCGAAGACGGTGTCGGTGGGCGACCTGTTCGTCGGCGCGATCATCCCCGGCCTGCTGCTGGTCGGCCTGTACATCGCCTACCTGGTGTTCGTCGCCATCACCCAGCCGAAGAAGCTGCCGGCGCTGCCGCAGGAGGAACTCGGCCCGATCGAGTGGGGCAAGCTGTTCGCCGCGCTGATCCCGCCACTGGTGCTGATCGCCGCGGTGCTCGGCTCGATCCTCGCCGGCTACGCCACGCCCACCGAGGCGGCGGCGCTCGGCGCGGTGGGCGCCATCCTGCTGGCGCTGGCCAAGCGCAAGCTGAGCTTCACCCAGCTCCGGGAAGTGGCCTACGGCACCACCGAGATCAGCTCGATGGTGTTCCTGATCCTGATCGGCGCCTCGCTGTTCTCCTTGGTGTTCCGCGGCTTCGGCGGCGAGGTGCTGATCGAGGACGCCTTCGCCCAGCTGCCCGGCGGCGTGCTCGGCGCCTTCTTCGTGGTCATGCTGGTGATCTTCCTGCTCGGCTTCATCCTCGATTTCATCGAGATCACCTTCGTGGTGGTGCCGATCGTCGGTCCGGTGCTGCTGGCCATGGGTCTCGACCCGATCTGGCTGGGGGTGATGATCGCCCTCAACCTGCAGACCTCGTTCCTCACCCCGCCGTTCGGCTTCTCGCTGTTCTACCTGCGCGGGGTGACGCCGCGTTCGGTGCCGACCAGCACCATCTACCGCGGAGTGGTGCCGTTCATCATCATCCAGATCCTGATGCTGGCGATCGCCTACATCTGGCCAGAGCTGATCACCTGGCTGCCGGGTGTGGTGTACGGCAAGTGATGTTGCCGGGCGGATGACGAAAGGGCCGGCCCCACCAGGGGCCGGCCCTTTTCGTTGGTGCCGGCTCGGCGCCGCAGGGTGGAAAACGACCGCAGGTCTTTTCCACCGTCAGTCCCGCTGCGTGACTCGGCGGTAGAAAACCGCGGCGCGGGTTTTCTACCCTACATTTGCCGGTGGCGCGCACGGCGCCGGCTGCTGCTGGGTGATGCAGTGGATGTTGCCGCCGCCGAGGAGGATCTCCCGCCCCGGCACCATCACCACCTCGCGCTCGGGGAACAGGCGCTGCAGGATCGCCTGCGCCTCGGCATCGCGGGGGTCGTCGAAACTCGGCGCGACTATGCCGCCGTTGACGATCAGGAAGTTGACGTAGGAGCCGGCCAGGCGGATCGCCGGATCGCGCGGCTGGCTGCCGGGCACCAGGTCGACCCCGGCGCACTCCTCGGCCGTGGCGTACAGCGGGCCGGGAATCGGCATGCGGTGCACGGTCAGCGCGCGGCCGCGGGCGTCGCGGCTCTGCTCGAGCACCGCCAGCGCGGCGCGGCAGCGCGACCAGTTGGGGTCGCGCTCGTCGTCGGTCCAGGCCAGCAGCACCTCGCCGGGACGCACGAAGCAGCAGAAGTTGTCGACATGGCCATCGGTCTCGTCGTTGAACAGGCCGTGCGGCAGCCAGATCACCTTGTCCACCGCCAGGTGGGCGTGCAGCACCGCCTCGATCTCGCCGCGGGTCAGCTGCGGATTGCGGTTGGCGTTGAGCAGGCACTCTTCGGTGGTCAGCAGGGTGCCCTCGCCGTCGACGTGGATGGCGCCGCCTTCCAGCACGAAGCCGTCGGTGCGGTAGCGCGCGCAGCGTTCGATCTCGAGGATCTTGCCGGCCACCTGGTCGTCGCGGTTCCACGGCGCGTACAGGCCGCCGTCGAAGCCGCCCCAGGCGTTGAAGGTCCAGTCCACGCCGCGCACCTCGCCGGCGTCATCGACCACGAAGGTCGGCCCGGTGTCGCGCACCCAGGCGTCGTCGCTGCTCAGCTCCAGCACGCGGATGTCGCCGTGGGCCAGGCGTGCGCGGGCGTTCTCATACTGGCCGGCGCTGACGCCCACGCTCACCGGTTCGAAGCGGGCGATGGCGCGCGCCACCGCGGCGAAGGCCGCCTGCGCCGGCTTGCCGCCCAGGCGCCAGTTGTCCGGGCGCTCCGGCCAGAGCATCCAGGTCTGCGCGTGCGGCGCCCATTCCGCCGGCATGCGGAAACCGTCGGCGCGCGGGGTGGTGTTGAGGGTGGTCATTGCGGATACCTTTGACGTTGAGCGTGCCCGCGCCGCAGCGCGGGCAACCTGGCGCGGGACGCCCGGCGTCCCGCTCGCGGGGATCATTCGCAGCGCTGCGCGCCGTCCAGGGTAGCCAGCGCGCCGTACAGGTTCGGCCGGCGGTCGCGGAACACGCCCCAGGCGCTGCGCACGTGCTCGAGGCGGTCGAGGTCGAAGCTCTGCACCAGGATGCCCTCCTCGTGCTCGCCCAGTTCGGCCAGCTTGGCGCCGAACTGGTCGGCGATGAACGATGAGCCGTAGAAGGTGATGTGGTAGTCGTCCTGATCCTCGCGGCCGATGCGGTTGCTGGCGATCAGCGGCATCAGGTTGGCGCCGGCGTGGCCCTGCTGCACGCGCTGCCAGTGCTCACGGGAGGTGATGGTCGGATCGTGCGGCTCGCTGCCGATGGCGGTCGGGTAGAACAGCAGTTCGGCGCCCATCAGCGCCATGGCCCGCGCGCACTCGGGGAACCACTGGTCCCAGCAGATGCCGACGCCGATCCGCGCGTAGCGGGTGTTCCACACCTTGAAGCCGCTGTCGCCGGGATTGAAGTAGTACTTCTCGTGGTAGCCGGGGCCGTCGGGGATGTGGCTCTTGCGGTAGACGCCGAGCAGGCTGCCGTCGGCGTCAATGATCGCGATGCTGTTGAAGCGCGCGCGGCCGGCACGCTCGAAGAAGCTGATCGGCAGCACCACCTCCAGCTCGCGGGCCACCTTGCGGAAGTGGGCGATGGCCTCGTTGGTGTCGACCGAGGTGGCCAGTTGCAGGTAGTCGGGGTTGGGCTTCTGGCAGAAGTAGGGGGTCTCGAACAGTTCCTGCAGCAGGATGATCTGCGCACCCTGCGCCGCCGCGCGGCGCACCAGCTTCTCGGCGTTGGCGATATTGGCCTGGCGATCCCAGGAGCAGGCCATCTGGGTGGCGGCGACGGTGACGTTGCGAGTCATGAAGCACCTCGTGAGCGGACGCGGATGGGTCTACTGACCATAGCAGAGCCCGGTGGCGAAACTGCCTGGAGGCGGAGGCGCTCCAGCGCAGGACTGGAACGATTTATATCCGATATTTATCCGACTTGGAAGCATTATTACGCACTAGGCTCGTATACCAATGGAAATTAATCGATATATATCTGTATTTATGGTTGCGACCGCGCCCCGTCTCCGGCCTGGCACCTAGCCCGGCCGTAGCGGCAGGCAGGGCGGCAGGTAGAGGCCCAGGTAGGCGTCGAACACGCGCATGCCCTCCTCGGCCAGGCGCGGCTCGATGCGGCCGTGGCGCTGCACCGACAGGGCGTAGACGCGGTCGCTCAGCTCCATGGCCAGACTGAACACCTCGATGTCGTCGGGCAGCGGCGGCAGCTGGAAATGCCGGTCGAACAGGACGCGCATGGCGTGGCCCAGCTGCACGTCGTGCTGGCGGTCGGCAAGGGTCAGCTCGGTGAGGCCGTGGCTGGCGAGGATCAGCTGGCGCGCGGCGGCGTCGCCGGCGTAGACCGCCAGCATGCGCTCCTCGACGATGCGCGACAGGTCGCGCCACTGGCGCAGCGCGGTGTGCTCCACCGGGGCTTCCAGGCAGGCGCGGAAGGCGGCGTGGACCTCGGCGGTCAACGCCTGCAGCAGCGCCGGCACGCTGGGGAAGAAGTGGTAGACCGAGGACGGCGGCATCTCGGCGCGCTCCGCCACGGTATAGATCGACAGCCCGGCGGGGCCGCCTTCGGCGAGCAGGGCGCGGGCGGCGGCGAGGATGGCGGTGATGCGCGCCTGACTGCTGGCACGCGGCTTGCGGGGAGTGCTGGTGGCGGATGGCATGACGATCTCCGGGAGCGAGCCGCTATTGGAAGCCAGCTCGCCCCGCAGCGGCAAGTCAGTCGCCGGGGCGCTGCTGCGCCCAGACCTCCCTGAGCGCCTGTGCGGCCTTCTCCGGCGCCGGCTGCATGGCGAACAGGCGGCGCTTGGTCGCCTGATCCGGGTAGAAACCGGGCTGGCTGCGCAGCTCCGGGGCGAGCAGCGCGGCGGCGGCGACATTGCCGCTGGGGTAGAGGGTGGCGCTGGTGATCCGCGCGGCAACCTGCGGCTGCAGCAGGTAGTCGATGAAGCGCCGGGCCAGATCGGGGCTCCGGGCGCTGGCGGGGATCACCAGACTGTCGATGAACAGCACCGAGCCCTCCTCCGGAACCAGGAAACGCACCGGCTGGCCCGCGCTGGCGGCGCGCAGGGCGTCGCCGACCCAGGCCATCGCCACGCACAGCCGGCCGGCGTTGAGGTCCTCGATGTAGCGCTGGCTGTCGATGTAGCGCAACTGCGGGCGCAACGCCGCCAGCTGTTCTCCGGCGCGGCGGACCTGGGTGACCGTGCTGAGGGCGAGGCTGCGGCCCTGGTAGTTGAGCAGCACGGCAAAGGTCTCGTCGGGCGCATCCAGCAGGCTCAGGCCGCAGGACTGCAGGCGCTGGCTGTACTGCGGGTCGAACAGCAGGCCCCAGCTCGCCGGCAGCGGGCCGCCGAGCGCCTGCTCGGCCTGCGGCTGGTTCACCGCCAGGCCGACCGCGCCCCACAGGTAGGGCACGGCATAGCGATTGCCGGGGTCGACCGCCACCAGCTTGCTCAGCAGCTGCGGATCGAGGTGGCGGCGATTGGGCAGGCGCTCGGCGTCCAGCGGCTGCAGCAGCCGCTCGCCGATCAGCTGCGCCAGATGGTTGTGCGAGGGAACCGCGACATCGATGGCTGCGCCAGCGCGCAGCGCCTGGTTCAGCTCCTCGGCCGTGGAGAAGGTGTGGTACTCGACGCGAATGCCGGTGTCCCTCTCGAAGTCGCCGAGCACCTCGGGGGCGATGTAGTCGTTCCAGTTGTAGACGCGGATCACCTCGTCGGCCTGGACGAGCAGCGGGCAGAGCAGCAGCAACAGTGAAGCGAACAGGCGTGGCATTGGCATTCTCCATGTATGTCAAGGCACAGCAGGACGCGGCCGCGGCCGCTCGAGTTCGGGCGCAGCGGGGTTGAGGCAAGACCGGGAACCGGCGGGAATCCGCCGGGCAGACGAGGGGCAGGTCGCGCTCCGTCGCGAGCAGGCAAGAAAGCGCCGGCACGGGGCCGGCGCTCGCCATGCATCAGACGGTATGCAGGTACCAGTTGTACTCGAGGTCGGAGATGGTGGTCTCGAACTCTTCCAGCTCGGCTTCCTTGCAGGCGACGAAGATGTCGATGTAGTCCGGGCTGATGTACTGGTTCAGCACCTCGCTGTCGTCCAGCGTGCGCAGGGCGTCGCGCAGGTTGTTGGGCAGGCTCTGCTCGAGCTGCTCGTAGGAGTTGCCCTCGATCGGCTCGCCCGGCTCGATCTGGTGGGTCAGGCCGTGGTGCACGCCGGCTAGCAGCGAGGCCATCAGCAGGTAGGGGTTGGCGTCGGCGCCGGCCACGCGCTGCTCGATGCGCAGCGCATCGGGGTTGCCGGTCGGTACGCGCAGGGCCACGGTGCGGTTGTCCAGGCCCCAGGACGGCGCGTTGGGCACGTAGAACTGCGAGCCGAAGCGACGGTAGGAGTTGACGTTGGGGCAGAGGAAGGCCATCGACGCCGGCAGGGTCTGCAGCACGCCGCCGATGGCGTGGCGCAGGGCGTCGTTGTCGAGCGGATTCTCGGCGGCGAAGATGTTGTTGCCGTCCTTGTCGAGCAGCGAGATGTGCACGTGCAGCCCGTTGCCGGCCTGGCCCGGATAGGGCTTGGCCATGAAGGTGGTGTCCATCTCGTGGTCGTAGGCGGTGTTCTTGATCAGGCGCTTGAGCAGCACGGCGTAGTCGCAGGCCTTGATCGGATCGGCGACGTGGTTGAGGTTGACCTCGAACTGCGCCGGGGCGCTCTCCTTGACGATGGCGTCGGCGGGGATGCCCTGGATGTGGGCGCCGTCGATGATGTCGCGCAGGCAGTCGGCGTACTCGTCGAGATCGTCGATGGAATAGACCTGCACCGCCTGCGGGCGCTTGCCGGAGATCGGCGAGCGCGGCGGCTGCGGCCGGCCGTTCACGTTCTCCTGGTCGATCAGGTAGAACTCCAGCTCGAAGGCCGCGCACACGGTCAGGCCCATGTCGGTGAAACGCTGCACCACCCGGCGCAGCACCTCGCGCGGATCGGCGAAGAACGGCTCGCCTTCCATCTCATGCATGGTCATCAGCAGCTGGGCGGTCGGCCGGCGCTGCCAGGGCTCCATGCTCAGGGTGCCGGGAATCGGCTTGCAGACGCGATCGGCGTCGCCGATGTCGAGGCCCAGACCGGTGCTTTCCACGGTCGAGCCGGTGATGTCGAGGGCGAACAGTGAAGCCGGAAGGTTGATCCCCTTTTCGTATACCTTGAGCAGACTGCCACGGTCGATGCGCTTGCCGCGCACCACTCCGTTCATGTCCGAAATGAGCAGGTCCACGAACTGGACCTCCGGATGTTCCGCAAGGAACTCGTTCGCTTCGTTGAGCAGAACGGCACTCGTAGCGGGAGACATGGTGGGACACCTTTATATTGTTAAAAATTTCAATCAGGTACCTGTACGAGTCTGAGTCAATCCCAATGGCTTTGCTTTGTCAACAGCCCCACTCGTCGCCCCCTGTTAGGGCATGGTGACCTTATATAGGGCCTCCATGGGCACACCTGATTCATTGCGCTGGTGCAATCTGCGGGAGGCGTTCAGGCAATTACCCAACTATTGTTAAATAAATCGAACGTGACTACCCTCGAATCAACCCCATCACTGCGATGCCCGGTGTTCCATGTCTCGCCAGCCCCTGATCGGCGTCACCGCCTGCAGCAAAGAGATCGGCCTGCATCCCTTCCATATCGTCGGTGACAAGTACGTCCGCGCCATCGCCGTCGCCGCCGGTGGCCTGCCCCTGGTGATCCCGGCCATGCCCGAGCTGCTCGACCAGGCCAGCCTACTCGAGCGCCTCGACGGCCTGCTGCTCACCGGCTCGCCGTCCAACGTCGAACCGCATCATTACCAGGGCCCGGGCAGCGCGCCCGGCACCCATCACGACCCGGCCCGCGACGGCCTGACCCTGCCGCTGATCCGCGCCGCGGTGGCCGCCGGGGTGCCGCTGCTCGGCATCTGCCGCGGCTTCCAGGAAATGAACGTGGCCTTCGGCGGCAGCCTGCATCAGCGCGTGCACGAGGCCGGGCCGTTCATGGACCACCGCGAGGACCACGCGGCGCCGCTGGAGGTGCAGTACGGCCTGCGCCACCCGCTGCTGGTGCAGCCCGGCGGCCTGCTCGACCAGCTCGGCCTGGCCCCGCAGTTCGAGGTCAACTCGGTGCACGGCCAGGGCGTCGAGCGCCTGGGCGAGGGACTGCGCGTCGAGGGGCTGGCGCCGGACGGCCTGATCGAGGCGTTCTCCGTGGCGGAGGCGAAGAGCTTCGCCCTCGGCGTGCAGTGGCACCCGGAATGGAAGGTCGGCGAGCACCCGGCCTACCTGGCGATCTTCCGCGCCTTCGGCGACGCCTGCCGCGAGCGGGCGGCGCGGCACTGAGCCATCCTGTCAGGAACCCACCGACGGGCAACCCAACCGAGGTCGTTATGGCTACCAAGCTGGACCGGCTGAGCAACTGGCTCAAGGAACGCAAGATCATCGAGGTGGAGTGCCTGGTCACCGACCTCAACGGCATCGCCCGCGGCAAGATCGCTCCGACCAGCAAGTTCCTCGCCGAGCGTGGCATGCGCCTGCCCGAGAGCGTGCTGCTGCAGAGCGTCACCGGCGACTATGTCGAGGACGAGATCTACTACGAGCTGCTCGACCCGGCCGACATCGACATGTTCTGCCGCCCCGACGAGAACGCGGTGTTCCCGGTGCCGTGGGCGGCCGAGCCGACCGCCATGGTCATCCACGACAGCTACGACAAGGTCGGCAATCCCACCGACCTGTCGCCGCGCAACGTGCTCAAGCACGTGCTGGGGCTGTACGCCGAGCGCGGCTGGAAGCCGATAGTCGCGCCGGAGATGGAGTTCTACCTGACCCAGCGCTGCGACGACCCCGACTACCCGCTGCTGCCGCCGGTGGGCCGCTCCGGGCGCCAGGAAACCGGCCGGCAGTCGTTCTCGATCGACGCCGCCAACGAGTTCGACCCGCTGTTCGAGGACATGTACGCCTGGTGCGAGGCGCAGGGCCTGGATCTGGACACCCTGATCCACGAGGAAGGCACCGCGCAGATGGAGATCAACTTCCGCCACGGCGACGCCCTGCAGCTGGCCGACCAGATCTTCGTGTTCAAGCGCACCCTGCGCGAGGCGGCGTTCAAGCACGGCGTCACCGCCACCTTCATGGCCAAGCCGATGACCGGCGAGCCGGGCAGCGCCATGCACGTGCACCAGAGCGTGGTCGACGGCAACGGCCGCAACGTGTTCTCCAGCGAGGACGGCAGCATGAGCGAGCTGTTCCTCAACCACATCGCCGGCCTGCAGAAGCTGATTCCCGAGGCGCTGCCGCTGTTCGCGCCCAACGTCAACTCGTTCCGCCGCTTCCTGCCCGACACCTCGGCGCCGGTCAACGTCGAGTGGGGCGAGGAGAACCGCACCGTCGGCCTGCGCGTGCCGGACGCCAACCCGCAGAACCGCCGGGTGGAAAACCGCCTGCCGGGCGCCGACGCCAACCCCTACCTGGCCATCGCCGCCAGCCTGCTGTGCGGCTACGTCGGCATGGTCGAGGGCCTGCACCCGTCGCCGCCGGTCAAGGGCCGCGCCTACCAGCGGCGCAACCTGCGCCTGCCGCTGAATCTCGAGGCGGCGCTGGAGGCCATGGAACAGTCGAAGACCCTCGAGCGCTATCTGGGCCGACGCTTCTGCCGCGGCTACGTGGCGGTCAAGCGGGTCGAGAACGAAAACTTCAAGCGGGTGATCAGCTCCTGGGAGCGTGAATTCCTGCTGCTCTCGGTGTAAATACCGTCACCCAGCCACCGCCTCCGACAGGGGAGAACTCCAAGAATGTCCCAGCAACGCACCACCGCCCAATGGCAAGCGCTCAGCCGCGAGCACCTGCTCGCCCCGTTCAGCGACTACAAGCAGCTCGCGGCCAAGGGCGCCCGCATCGTCACCAAGGCCGACGGCATCTATCTGTGGGATAGCGAGGGCAACAAGATCCTCGACGGCATGGCCGGCCTGTGGTGCGTCAACGTCGGCTACGGCCGTCGCGAGCTGGCCGATGCCGCCCAGCGGCAGATGCTCGAGCTGCCCTACTACAACCTGTTCTTCCAGACCGCTCACCCGCCGGCGATCGAGCTGGCCAAGGCGATCGCCGAGATCGCCCCGCAAGGCATGAACCACGTGTTCTTCACCGGCTCGGGCTCGGAGTCCAACGACACCGTGCTGCGCCTGGTGCGCCACTACTGGGCGATCAAGGGGATGCCTGCGAAGAAGGTGATCATCGGCCGCATCAACGGCTATCACGGCTCCACCGTGGCCGGCGCCAGCCTCGGCGGCATGAAGGCCATGCACGAGCAGGGCGACCTGCCGATCCCCGGCATCACCCATATCGCCCAGCCCTACTGGTACGGCGAGAGCGGCGCGATGGGCCAGGAGGAGTTCGGCGAGTGGGCCGCCAACGAACTGGAGAAGAAGATCCTCGAGGTCGGCGAGGACAACGTCGCCGCCTTCATCGCCGAGCCGATCCAGGGCGCCGGCGGGGTGATCATCCCGCCCGCGAGCTACTGGCCGCGGGTGCGCAGGATCCTCGCCAAGTACGACATCCTGTTCATCGCCGACGAGGTGATCTGCGGCTTCGGCCGTACCGGCGAGTGGTTCGGCAGCCACTACTACGACCTCGCTCCGGACCTGATGCCGATCGCCAAGGGCCTGACCAGCGGCTACCTGCCGATGGGCGGGGTGATCGTGCGCGACGAGGTGGCGCAGACCCTGGCCGAGGGCGGCGAGTTCTACCACGGCTACACCTACTCCGGGCATCCGGTGGCGGCCGCCGTGGCCCTGGAGAACATCCGTATCCTGCGCGAGGAACGGATCGTCGAACGGGTCAAGCAGGAAACGGCACCCTATTTGCAGAAACGCTGGCAGGAGCTGGCCGACCATCCGCTGGTGGGCGAAGCCCGCGGCCTGGGCATGCTCGGCGCGCTGGAGCTGGTCAAGAACAAGAAGACCCGCGCCCGTTTCGAGGGCGGCATCGGCATGCGCTGCCGCGAGCACTGCTTCCGCAACGGCCTGATCATGCGCGCGGTGGGCGACACCATGATCATCTCGCCGCCGCTGGTGATCACCCCGGAACAGATCGACGAGCTGATCACCCTGGCACGAAAGTGCCTGGATGCGACCGCTGCCGAAGTTCTTGGCTAAGTCGGGCGTTGAGCGCCGCCGCAGTCCTTGCCAGACTTGGCAGCACGTTGCCCAGGCCAGCGGTGCGGAAGGCGACGGCGCTCCAGGAACCCAACAGCAATCATCAGGAAGCACAACTTCATGAAAGCATTCGCCAAGACCCTCCTCGCGGCCGCCCTGGCCGCCACCGCAGTCGGCGCGGCCCAGGCCGACGACAAGGTGCTGCACGTCTACAACTGGTCGGACTACATCGCCGCCGACACCGTGGCCAAGTTCGAGAAGGAATCGGGCATCAAGGTCGTCTACGACGTCTACGACAGCAACGAGACCCTGGAAGCCAAGCTGCTGGCCGGCAATTCGGGCTACGACATCGTGGTGCCGTCGAACAACTTCCTCGCCAAGCAGATCAAGGCCAAGGTCTACCAGCCGCTGGACAAGGCCAAGCTGACCAACTGGGACAACCTCAACCAGAGCCTGCTGAAGGCCGTGTCGGTCAGCGACCCGGGCAACCAGTACGCCATCCCCTACATGTGGGGTTCGATCGGCATCGGCTACAACCCGGAGAAGGTCAAGGCCGCCCTCGGCGACAACGCCCCGGTCAACTCCTGGGACCTGCTGTTCAAGCCGGAGAACATCGAGAAGCTCAAGGGCTGCGGCGTCAGCTTCCTCGACTCGCCGACCGAGATCCTGCCGATCGCCCTGCACTACCTCGGCTACCCGACCGACAGCCAGGACTCCAAGCAGCTGAAGGAAGCCGAGGCGCTGTTCCTCAAGATCCGCCCCTACGTGACCTACTTCCACTCCTCGAAGTACATCTCCGACCTGGCCAACGGCAACATCTGCGTGGCCGTGGGCTACTCCGGTGACGTCTACCAGGCCAAGTCGCGCGCCGAGGAGGCCGGCGGCAAGGTCCAGGTGGCGTACAACATTCCGAAGGAAGGCGCCGGCACCTTCTTCGACATGGTGGCCATCCCCGCCGACGCCAAGAACCCGGCCGGCGCCCATGCCTTCATCAACTTCCTGATGAAGCCGGAGATCATGGCCGAGATCACCAACGAGGTGCAGTTCCCCAACGGCAACGCCGCCGCCACCCCGCTGGTGAACGAGGAGATCCGCACCGACCCGGGCGTCTACCCGAGCGACGAGACCATGGCCAAGCTCTACGCCATCGCCGACCTGCCGGCCAAGGTGCAGCGCGAGATGACCCGCAGCTGGACCAAGATCAAGTCCGGCCAGTAACACCGAGCGTCACCCCGACCGCTGGCCCAGCCAGCGGTCGGCTCCCCGGCGGCCAGATCCCCGGAAGGATTCCGCGATACCCGGCAGTCATCGCCACTGCCACCCGCAACACCTGCGCAGCTGGCCACACAAGAACAACTATGAGGACTCCGCGATGCAGACCCCATTGCTTTGCTCTCTGGCCGGCATGCTCCTGGGCATGCTGATCGGCACCTCGGCGGTGGCCGCGCCACAGCTGCACATCTACAACTGGTCGGACTACATCGGCGAGGACACCCTCGCGGAGTTCGCCGAGCAGACCGGCATCGTCCCGCAGTACGACGTGTTCGACTCCAACGAGACCCTGGAAGGCAAGCTGCTCGCCGGCAACAGCGGCTACGACCTGGTGGTGCCGTCCAACCACTTCCTCGGCCGGCAGATCCGCGCCGGGGTGTTCCAGAAGCTCGATCGCAGCCGGCTGCCCAACTGGAAGAACCTCGACCCGCAGCTGCTCAGGCAGCTCGAGCGCAACGATCCCGGCAACCAGTACGCGGTGCCCTACCTGTGGGGCACCAACGGCATCGGCTACAACGTCGACAAGGTCAAGGCGGTGCTCGGCATCGAGCGCATCGACTCCTGGGCGGTGCTGTTCGAGCCGGAGAACATCAGGAAGCTGTCCGCCTGCGGGGTGGCCTTCCTCGACTCGGCCGACGAGATGATCCCGGCCATGCTCAACTACCTGGGCCTCGACCCCAACAGCCAGAATCCCGACGACTACGCCAGGGCCGAGGCGAAGCTGCTGGCCATCCGCCCCTACGTGACCTACTTCCACTCCTCCAAGTACATCGCCGACCTGGCCAACGGCGACATCTGCGTGGCCGCCGGCTACTCCGGCGACGTGCTGCAGGCGGCCGACCGTGCCGAGGAGGCCGGCAAGGACGTCGAAATCGCCTACAGCATTCCCCGCGAGGGAGCCAACCTGTGGTTCGACATGCTGGCCATTCCCGCCGACGCGAAGAACGTGGCCGAGGCGCACCGTTTCATCAATTACCTGCTGGAGCCGGCGGTGATCGCCAGCGTCAGCGACTACGTCGGCTACGCCAACCCCAATCCCAAGGCAGACGCCCTGATGGATCCGGAAGTGCGCGGCAACAGTTCGGTCTATCCGCCGCAAGAAGTTCTCGATCGCCTCTTCGTTTCTGCCGAGTTGCCCGCTAATGTGCAGCGCCTCATGACCCGTAGCTGGACGCGCATCAAGTCCGGCCAATGACAGATACCCACTAAACCGACCCGGCCTCCGGCCGGAACAACCAGATCAGGGAGCAGTAAATGGCAATAACCTCCAGTGCCTACAAGAAAGCCCTGACCGGCGTCCAGCAAGCCAAGGAAGTCCTGGTCAAGATCGACAGGGTGACCAAGAAGTTTGACGAGACGGTGGCAGTCGACGACGTCTCGCTGACCATCCACAAGGGCGAGATCTTCGCCCTGCTGGGCGGCTCCGGTTCGGGCAAATCCACCCTGCTGCGCATGCTCGCCGGTTTCGAGCGGCCCACCGAGGGGCGCATCTACGTGGATGGCCAGGACATCACCGACCTGCCGCCCTACGAGCGGCCGATCAACATGATGTTCCAGTCCTACGCGCTGTTCCCGCACATGAGCGTGGAGCAGAACATCGCCTTCGGCCTCAAGCAGGACGGCCTGGCCAAGGCGGAGATCGACGCGCGGGTGGCCGAGATGCTCAAGCTCGTGCACATGACCCAGTACGCCAAGCGCAAGCCGCACCAGCTCTCCGGCGGCCAGCGCCAGCGCGTGGCCCTGGCCCGCTCGCTGGCCAAGCGCCCCAAGCTGCTGCTGCTCGACGAGCCGATGGGCGCGCTGGACAAGAAGCTGCGCTCGCAGATGCAGCTGGAGCTGGTGGAGATCATCGAGCGGGTCGGCGTGACCTGCGTGATGGTCACCCACGACCAGGAAGAGGCGATGACCATGGCCCAGCGCATCGCCATCATGAACCTCGGCTGGATCGCCCAGGTCGGCTCGCCGACCGACATCTACGAGACCCCGGCCAGCCGCCTGGTCTGCGAGTTCATCGGCAGCGTCAACCTGTTCGACGGCGAACTGGTGGAAGACCTGCCCGATCGCGCGGTGATCGCCTGCCCGCAGCTGGAGCGGCCGATCTACGTCGGCCACGGCATCTCCACCCGCGCCGAGGACAAGCGCATCACCTACGCCCTGCGTCCGGAGAAGGTGCTGCTCAGCACGCAGAAGCCGGAGGTCGAGCACGAGGACTTCAACTGGTCGGTCGGCAAGGTGCAGGACATCGCCTACCTCGGCGGCCATTCGGTGTACCACGTCGAACTGCCTTCGGGGATGATCGTGCAGGCGTTCATGGCCAACTCCGAGCGCCACGTGAAGCGCCCGAGCTGGGACGATCAGGTCTACCTGCACTGGGTCGACGACAGCGGCGTGGTGCTGCAGTCATGAATGCATCCGTCTCCGAAGCTAGCTTCCAGACCCCCACTAGTCGACCGCAGGGTGGTGCGGCCATCATGAAACCTCTCAAGCGACTGCTGCCTTCCGGCCGGCAGCTGGTCATCGGCGTGCCGTTCTTCTGGCTGCTGCTGTTCTTCCTGCTGCCCTTCGCCATCGTGGTGAAGATCAGCTTCGCCGAAGTCGACGTGGCCATCCCGCCGTACACCGAGATCGTCACCTGGGCGGACAACCAGCTCAGCGTGCTGCTCAACCTCGGCAACTACGTGTTCCTCAGCGAGGACGAGCTGTACCTGTCCGCCTACCTCGGCTCGCTGAAGATCGCCACCATCAGCACCCTGCTGTGCCTGCTGATCGGCTACCCGATGGCCTACGCCATCAGCCGCGCCAGCAAGGAGATGCAGACCGTCTGGCTGCTGCTGGTGATGATGCCGACCTGGACCGCGATCCTCATCCGCGTCTACGCCTGGATGGGCATCCTCAGCAACAACGGCCTGCTCAACAGCGTGCTGCTGGGGCTCGGCCTGATCGACGCGCCGCTGCAGATCCTCAACACCGACCTCGCGGTGTACATCGGCATCGTCTACGCCTACCTGCCGTTCATGGTGCTGCCGCTGTACGCCAACCTGGTCAAGCACGACCCCACCCTGCTGGAGGCCGCCGCCGACCTCGGCTGCCGGCACCTGTCCAGCTTCTGGAAGATCACCGTGCCGCTGTCGAAGAACGGCATCATCGCCGGCTGCATGCTGGTGTTCATCCCGGTGGTCGGCGAGTTCGTCATCCCCGAGCTGCTCGGCGGTCCGGAGACCCTGATGATCGGCAAGGTGCTGTGGCAGGAGTTCTTCAACAACCGCGACTGGCCGGTGGCCGCGGCGCTGGCGGTGGTGATGCTGGCGATCCTGCTGGTGCCGATCATCCTGTTCAACAAGAACCAGGCGAAGGAACTGGAGGGCAAGCTATGAAGCGCTTCAGCTTTTCCAACTTCATGCTGATCGCCGGCATGGCGTTCATCTACCTGCCGATGCTGATCCTGGTGATCTACTCGTTCAACGCCTCGCGGCTGGTGACGGTATGGGGCGGCTGGTCGCTGCACTGGTATCTCGGCCTGCTCGACAACGCGCAGCTGATGAGCTCGGTGGGCCGCTCGCTGGAGATCGCCTTCTACACCGCGATCGCCGCCACCGCGCTGGGCACGCTGGCCGCCTTCGTGCTCACCCGCATCCCGCGTTTCCGCGGCCGCACCCTGTTCGGCGGCATGGTCACCGCGCCGCTGGTGATGCCCGAGGTGATCACCGGTCTGTCGCTGCTGCTGCTGTTCGTGGCCATGGCCCAGCTGATCGGCTGGCCGGCCGAACGCGGCCTGCTGACCATCTGGATCGCCCACACCACCTTCTGCACCGCCTACGTGGCGATCGTGGTGTCGGCGCGCCTGCGCGAGCTGGACCTGTCGATCGAGGAAGCGGCCATGGACCTCGGCGCGCGGCCGTGGAAGGTGTTCTTCCTGATCACCATCCCGATGATCGCGCCGTCGCTGGCGGCCGGCGCCATGATGTCCTTCGCCCTGTCGCTGGACGACCTGGTGCTGGCCAGCTTCGTCGCCGGTCCCGGCGCCACCACCCTGCCGATGGAGATCTTCTCCGCGGTGCGCCTGGGGGTGAAGCCGGAGATCAACGCGGTGGCCAGCCTGATCCTGCTGGTGGTGTCGCTGTTCACCTTCTGCG
Source organism: Pseudomonas oryzae (assembly GCF_900104805.1). NCBI lineage: Bacteria > Pseudomonadati > Pseudomonadota > Gammaproteobacteria > Pseudomonadales > Pseudomonadaceae > Pseudomonas > Pseudomonas oryzae. The sequence goes on from NZ_LT629751.1 coordinate 3,722,303, forward strand.
CCTGGTACTTCAGCCGCCGCGCCGAGGAGCACCGCAAGCGCGCCATGCTCCAGGCCATGGAGGAAACCGCCAAGGGCGCCTGACGCGACCTGCGCCGTCGGTAATGCACAAGGGCCACCCCGCGGGGTGGCCCTTGTCGTTTGCAGGGTGTGCATGGCGCACCCTGCCGGGATCGGCGCCGCGTCACTCCTGCTTGAGCACCCGCGGCAGCTGCGCCGCCAGCTTGGCCGGGTTGAGCGGGGCGCGGATGAAGCCGCGCTGGCGGCCGTCCGGACCGATCAGTGCCAGGTTGCCGCTGTGGTCGACGGTGTAGTGCTCCTTGCTGGTGTCGCCGGGGATGAAGGGAATGCTCACCGCGCTGGCCAGCGCCTGGATGTCCGCCAGCTCGCCGGTCAGTCCGGTGTAGCCGGCCTTGTAATAGCCGAGGTACTGCTTGAGCTGCGCCGGGGTGTCGCGCGCCGGATCGATGCTGACCATGGTCACCCGCAGGCGCGCCAGCGCCTCCGGCGGCAGCTGCTGCTGCACCTGGCGCAGCTCGGCGAGGGTGGTCGGGCAGATGTCCGGGCAGAAGGTGTAGCCGAAGAACAGCAGGGTCCAGTGGCCCTTGAGCTGATCGAGCGCCTGCGCCGCGCCGTTCTCGTCGGTCAGGCTCAGCGCCGGCAGGGCGCGGCTCTGCGGCAGGAGGATGATGCCGGCGTCGGCCAGCGCCAGCGGGTCGGCCTGCTGCGGCGCATTGAGCACCTTGCTGACGGTGAGGCCGAGCACCAGGGCGATGGCGGCGACGAGGAACAGGACGGTCTTGTGGATGCGGGTCATGGACTCAGGTTCAGGACGAGGTAGTGATCGGCGAGCAGGGCGATGAACAGGGCGAACAGGTAGGTAATAGAGTACTTGAAGGTGTTCAGCGCGGCCTGCGGTCGGCTGTCACGGTACAACGCCCAGGCCCAGTCGAGGAAGCGCGCGCCGAGCAGCACGGCGCCGGCCAGGTACAGCGGCCCGCTCATGTGGATGACGAAGGGCAGCAGGCTGACGGCGAACAGGATCAGGGTGTAGAGCAGGATGTGCAGCTTGGTGTAGCGCTCGCCGTGGGTCACCGGCAGCATGGGGATCTCCGCCTTGGCGTAGTCGTCCTTGCGGTGGATGGCCAGCGCCCAGAAGTGCGGCGGCGTCCAGGCGAAGATGATCAGCACCAGCAGCAGCGCCTCGGCGTCCAGCTGGCCGGTCACCGCGGTCCAGCCGAGCATCGGCGGCGCCGCCCCGGCGATGCCGCCGATGACGATGTTCTGCGGTGTGGCGCGCTTGAGGAAGCCGGTGTAGATCACCGCGTAGCCGACCAGCGAGGCCAGGGTCAGCCAGGCCGTCAGCGGGTTGGTGAAGGCCAGCAGCAACAGCTGGCCGGCCAGCGCCAGGGCGCCGGCGAACAGCAGCGCCGCCCGCGGCGAGACGCGCCCGGCCACCAGCGGGCGCAGGCGGGTGCGCGCCATGATGGCGTCGATGCGGCGGTCGACCACGTGGTTGACCGCCGCCGCCGCGCCGGCGCACAGGGCGATGCCGAGGTTGCCGGCCAGCAGCACGGACAACGGCACCCAGCCGTCGCTGGCCAGCAGCATGCCGACCAGCGAGGTGATCAGCATCAGCACCACCACCTTGGGTTTGGTCAGCTCCAGATAGTCGTGCCAGACGGCTTGGGTCTGGCGCTCGTGTACCAGTGTGGTCATGGCCTTCTCCCCTCTTGTTGTCATGGTTCCCCGGCGGCCCGCAGGCGGGACAGCGCCTGGCTGTCGCGCAGCGGCAGACGCACCGCGCGCGGCGCCGCACGCAGGCGGTAGTTGACCAGCACCAGCACCAGCAGCAGCGCCGCCCCGCCCAGGTTATGCGCCACCGCCACGGCCAGCGGCAGGTGCAGCAGCACGTTGGAAATCCCCAGGCCGAGCTGCACACCGAGCGCCAGCAGCAGCAGGCCGGCCAGACGCGACAGGCCGGCGCGCCACAGCTGCCCGGCCAGGGTCAGCAGCAGCAGGCTGACCAGCAGGGCGCCGAGGCGATGGCTCATGTGGATGGCAGTGCGCGCTTCGCTGTCGAGCTGGCCGCCGAGGTAGTTGGGACCGATGTGCTGGGAGAGGTGGAAGCCGTTGGCGAAGTCCATCGCCGGCCACCACTGGCCATGGCAGGTCGGCAGATCGACGCAGGCCACCGCCGCGTAGTTGCTGCTCACCCAGCCGCCTAGGGCGATCTGCCCGACCACCGCGAGCAGCGCCAGCGCGGCGAGGGCGCGCAGCCGCGCCGGCACGGCCAGCGGCGGCAGCGCGGCGGACAGGCGCAGGGTCAGCAGGAACAGCAGGCCGAGGGTGGCGAAGCCGCCGAGCAGGTGGGCGGTGACCACCTGCGGCCACAGCTTGAGGGTCACCGTCCACATGCCGAAAGCCGCCTGCAGCAACACCAGCGCCAGCAGGGCCAGCGGCAGCCGGAGCGGCTGGCCGGCGTGCTGGCGCCAGCGCAGCGCGCGGATGGCGAGGGCCAGGATCAGCAGGCCGAGGCTGCCGGCGAAGTAGCGGTGGACCATCTCGTTCCAGCCCTTCTCCGCTTCCACCGGGGCCTCCGGGAAGTGCCGTTCGGCATGGGCGAGCTGTTCGGCGCTCTGCGGTACGCCGATGAAGCCGTAGCAACCCGGCCAGTCGGGGCAGCCGAGCCCGGCATGGGTCAGACGGGTATAGGCACCGAGCATCACCACCAGCAGCGCCAGCAGGGTGGCGGCCAGTGCCAGGCGGAAGCCCGGTCGTGCTGAGAAAGCCATGGCAGTATCTCCCCCGGGATTGCTGCACAGCCGGTGATGGCGGCCGCGACTGGCCACCCACTGCGGTACCGACCCGGCGCTCCCCCGCCCGGCCTGTCCCTGTCTTGACTCTAGCAGGCGCGGGCCGAGCTGCCCGCCGCGTTGCGCGCGACCCTGCTCAACCGATCTGCGAGATCTTCAGCAGGTGACGCAGATCCTCGAGGATCTGCTTGCCGTCGCTGCCGGGACCGTAGCGCAGCACCAGGTTGCCGTGCGGGTCGACGATCCACAGCTGCGCGCCCGTCTCCGGGTAGCGCTCGGCCTCCAGCGCCAGACGGCGCAACTGCGGATAGCCGGCGCGCAGCTCACCGGCGTAGTCGGCCGGCAGCGGCGCGCCATGGGCCAGCGCATGGCCGGCACGGCCCGCCTCGCGATTGAGGCCGATGTGGATCTGCCGCGCCAGGTAGACCAGCTGGCGACACTCCGCCGCACAGGCATCGGCGCTGGTCACCAGCAGCTGCCAGTGCGCCGGCTCGTCGCCGCCGGCCGCCCCCCAGTGACCGGCCACGCCGAGGTCGGCGGGGGTCTGTCCGGTGGCGATCAGCTCGCCGTGGTAGCTGCGCCCCTGCGGCACCCAGAACTGCCAGCGGTACATGGCGCTGGCCAGCAGCATCGGCCCGAGCACCACGGCGAGCAGGCCGAGCAGCTGCCAGCGGCCCCGACCGCGCCGCTGCGCCGGCCGTTCAAGCGTCAGAGCGGAACCCATCGCGCACCTCCCGTGCCTGCTTCAGACCCAACCACAGATACAGACCGAGCAAGGTCGCCGCCAGGGCGAACCACTGCACGGCATAGCCCAGATGCTTCTCGGGGCCCATGTTCACCGCCGGCCAGTCGCCGACGTAGCTGACCGGCCCCGGTTGCAGGCGGAGTTCGTCGCCCAGGCCATCGCGGCGCAGCTCGCGCCACAACGCCGGCGCGTCCACCGCGTTGACCAGCCGCGGCCAGCCCGCCGTGCTCCCGGCCTCGCCGAGCAGAAAGGCGGCGCCCGGCGGCCGGTACACCGTGGCCAGCAGGCTCAGCTCGCCCGCCGGGGTATCGAACGCCGGCGGCACGCGCCGGTCTGGCCAGGGCAGCCAGCCACGGTTGACCAGCACCCAGCGCCCGCTGGGCCGGTCGAGGAACGGCTGCAGCAGCTCGACGCCGACCCGCCCGCCGCGCTGGCGATTGTCCAGCAGCAGGCTGTGCGCGGCGTCGAACGCGCCGACCAGGCGCACGCGGCGGAAGGCCGGATCGCCCATCTCCAGCTCGCGCAGGTCCAGCGCCGGCGCCTGGCTGCGCGCCGCCTGCTCGGCCAGCAGCAGGCGCTTCTCCACGGCGCGCTGCACTTGCCAGCTGCCGAGGCCGATCAGCAGCGGCAGCAGCGCCAGCACCAGCAGGCTCGGCAGCAGCCCCGGGCGGAAGCGCGGCGCCCGGGCTGTGCGCGTGCCGGCAAGGCTGGTCATCCGCGCCCCGCTAGAGCACGTAGACGAAGATGAACAGGCCGACCCACACCACGTCGACGAAGTGCCAGTACCAGCTGGCCGCCTCGAAGCCGAAGTGCTGCTCCGGGGCGAAGTGGCCGCGCAGGATGCGGATCAGCATCACCGTCAGCATCAGCGCGCCGATGGTGACGTGGGCGCCGTGGAAGCCGGTGAGCATGAAGAAGGTGGCGCCGTAGACGCCGGAGGCTAGGGTCAGGTCGAGTTCGGTGTAGGCGTGCACGTACTCCTCGGCCTGCAGCACCAGGAAGGCCACGCCGAGCAGCACGGTCAGCGCCAGCCAGGCCTTGAGCGCGCCGCGCCTGGCGTGGCGCAGGGCGTGGTGGGCGAAGGTGAGGGTGAAGCTGGAGGACACCAGCAGCACGGTGTTGATCAGCGGCAGGTGCCAGGGGTCGATGATCCCCTGCGGCGCCGGGTAGGCCTTGGGATCGGGGTTGTCGAGCAGCGGCCAGCTGAACTGGAAGTCCGGCCACAGCATGGCGCTGACGCCCTTGTCGCCCTCGCCGTCCAGCCACGGTCCGGCGAACACCCGCAGGTAGAACAGCGCGCCGAAGAAGGCGGCGAAGAACATCACCTCGGAGAAGATGAACCAGCGCATGCCCCAGCGGAACGAGCGGTCCATCTGCGCGCTGTACAGGCCGCTGCGGCTCTCGTGGATGACGTTACCGAACCAGCCGAACAGCATCCAGGCCAGCAGCAGCGCGCCGACGAAGAAGATCAGCGGGCCGCTGGAGTCGGCGCGCGCCGCCTTGAGGTCGTTGAACCAGGTGCCCAGGCCGACCACCGTGACCAGCAGGCCGAGGGTGGCGATGATCGGCCACTTGCTCTGCTCGGGAACGTAGTACTGCTCGTGCGTAGCCATGTGTCGTTCTCCTTAGCCGCCGTTGCGGGCCACGGGCTGGCGGGCGGTGATGTCGAACAGCGTGTAGCCCAGGGTCAGGTGCTGCACGTCGGCCGGCAGGTCGCGGTCGACGATGAAGCGCACCGGCATCTCGATGCGCTCGCCGGGCTGCAGCACCTGCTGGGTGAAGCAGAAGCACTCGGTCTTGTGGAAGTAGGCCGCCGCCTTGCTCGGCGCCACGCTGGGGATGGCCTGGGCGGTCATCGCTCGGTCGGTCGGGTTGTGAGCGACGAACAGCATCTGGTTGACCGCGCCGGGATGCACCACCAGCTCATCCTCCTGCGGGGCGAACTGCCAGGTCATCCCGGCGGCGTTGGTGGCGAGGAACTGCACGCGCACCGTGCGCGCCGCGTCCACCTGCTGGCTGCCGCTCCAGGCGCCGGCGGTCTTGCCGTTGATACCGAAGGCCTGGCACATCACGTCGTACAGCGGCACCAGGGCGAAGCCGAAACCGAACATCGCCACCACCACCAGCAGCAGGCGGCGGACCAGACGGCGGGTATCGAGGCTGTCGCTCATCGCAAGCTCCTCGCGTGACGGCTCAGTGCAGGCGGCTGCGCTCGTCGACTTCCGGCGGGGTCTGGAAGGTGTGGTAGGGCGCCGGCGAAGGCACCGTCCACTCCAGGCCGTGGGCGCCGTCCCACGGCTTGTCGGCCGCCTGCGGCCCGCCGCGCACGCACTTGATGACGATGAACAGGAACAGCAGCTGGGTGGCGCCGAACAGGAAGGCGCCGACGCTGGAGACCATGTTGAAGTTGGCGAACATCAGGTTGTAGTCGGGGATGCGCCGCGGCATGCCGGCCAGGCCGACGAAGTGCATGGGGAAGAAGGCCAGGTTCATGCCGACGAAGGACAGCCAGAAGTGCAGCCTGGCCAGGGTCTCGTCGTACATGTGCCCGGTCCACTTCGGCAGCCAGTAGTAGGTCGAGGCGAAGATGCCGAAGATCGCTCCCGGCACCAGTACGTAGTGGAAGTGCGCCACCACGAAGTAGGTGTCGTGGTACTGGAAGTCCGCCGGAGCGATGGCCAGCATCAGTCCGGAGAAGCCGCCGATGGTGAACAGGATGACGAAGGCCACGGCGAACAGCATCGGCGCCTCGAAGCTCAGCGAGCCGCGCCACATGGTGCTGACCCAGTTGAACACCTTCACCCCGGTGGGCACGGCGATCAGCATGGTGGCGTACATGAAGAACAGCTCGCCGGTCAGCGGAATGCCGACGGTGAACATGTGGTGCGCCCAGACGATGAACGACAGGAAGGCGATCGCGCCGGTGGCGTAGACCATCGAGGTGTAGCCGAACAGCTGCTTGCGACTGAAGGTGGGGATGATCGCGCTGACCGCGCCGAACGCGGGCAGGATCATGATGTACACCTCGGGGTGGCCGAAGAACCAGAACACGTGCTGGAACAGCACCGGGTCGCCGCCGCCGGCGGCGCTGAAGAAGCTGGTGCCGAAGTGGATGTCCATCAGCATCATCGTCACCACCCCGGCCAGCACCGGCATCACCGCGATCAGCAGGAAGGCGGTGATCAGCCAGGTCCAGACGAACAGCGGCATCTGCATCAGGGTCATGCCCGGCGCGCGCAGGTTGAGCACGGTGGCGATCACGTTGATCGCGCCCATGATCGAGCTGATGCCCATCAGGTGCACGGCGAAGATGAAGAAGGTGACGCTCTCCGGCGCGTAGGTGGTGGATAGCGGCGCATAGAAGGTCCAGCCGAAGTTGGGGCCGCCACCCTCCATGAACAGGGTGCTGGCGAGCAGGCCGAAGGCCGCCGGCAGCAGCCAGAAGCTGAAGTTGTTCATCCGCGGCAGGGCCATGTCCGGCGCGCCGATCATCAGCGGGATCATCCAGTTGGCCAGGCCGACGAAGGCCGGCATCACCGCGCCGAACACCATGATCAGCCCGTGCATGGTGGTCATCTGGTTGAAGAATTCCGGCTGGACGATCTGCAGGCCGGGCTGGAACAGTTCGGCGCGGATGACCATGGCCATGCTGCCGCCGAACAGAAACATGGCGAAGCTGAACACCAGGTACATCGTGCCGATGTCCTTGTGGTTGGTGGTCAGCACCCAACGCATCAGGCCCTTGGCCGGGCCGTGGGCGGCGTGGCCGTGCTCCGGATGGGAGTCGATCGCTGCGCTCATCGCGGCCTCTCCTTACTTGGCGGAATTCTTGAACGCCGCGATCTCCTGCGGCGTGACCATGTCCCCGGTCTTGTTGCCCCAGGCGTTGCGCTCGTAGGTGATGATCGCGGCCAGATCGACCTCGGACAGCTGCTTGCCGAAGGCGGCCATGGCGGTGCCCGGCTTGCCGTCGACCACGATGCCCATGTGCCCCTCTTTCGGCCCGGTGGCGATCGCAGAGCCCTTGAGCGCCGGGAACACCGGCGGCATGCCTTCGCCCGAGGGCTGGTGACAGGCCGCGCAGCTGGTCTGGTAGGCCTTTTCGCCGCGCGCCATCAGCTCGTCGAAGCTCCACTCCTTGCCGGTCAGCTCCCTGGCCTCGAGCGCCTCGGCCTTGCGCTCGGCCAGCCAGGCGGCATAGTCCTCGGCGCTCTTGGCCTCGACGACGATGGGCATGAAGCCGTGGTCCTTGCCGCACAGCTCGGTGCACTGGCCGCGGTACAGGCCGGGCTGGTCGATGCGCGTCCAGGCCTCGTTGACGAAACCGGGAATGGCGTCCTTCTTCACCGCCAGCGCCGGCACCCACCAGGAGTGGATCACGTCGGCGGCGGTGACCAGGAAGCGCACCTTGGCGCCGACCGGCACCACCAGCGGGTTGTCCACTTCCAGCAGGTAGTGCTGGTCCTTGGGCGCCAGGTTGTCGATCTGCGCGCGCGGCGTGGCGAGGTTGCTGAAGAACTCGACGTCCTGGCCCAGGTACTTGTAGTGCCACTTCCACTGGTAGGCGGTGACCTGCACGTCGAGGTCGGGCTCGCTGTTGTCGTAGATGGCGATCAGCGTGCGGGTGGCCGGCACCGCCATCAGCACGAGGATGACGAAGGGCACGATGGTCCAGAGGATCTCCACCCAGGTGTGCTCGTGGAACTGCGCCGGCTGCTGGCCCTGGCTACGTCGATGCATGAGCATCGACCAGAACATCGCGCCGAACACCACCACGCCGATGACCACGCAGATCCAGAAGATGGTCATGTGCAGGTCGAACACCGAGCGGCTGACCTCGGTGGCGCCGGCCCCCATGTTGATGGTCCAGTCGGCGCGGGCCGTCAGTGCGGTCGACGTCAGCGTGGCTCCCAGCCAGAATTGCGGCAGTCGCAACATCCCGGGTCCCCTTCTTCTCGTTCTTGTCGTTCCGGTCGGCTGTCCGCGCCCAAGGCTGTGCGACCGGCTGCAGCCGCACGCGTCTCCCCCAGTCGCTGGAGTGCCGCCGGGTTCCTTCTGTGCACACCAGACGAGCTGAGTATAGACAGGCGCGGCGCAGCGGCAATTTCACCGCCATAGCGTGAAGTGCGTCACGCCGGAAGAGATCGAACGCCTGCCGGGACTTGCCGCAGGTCAAGTGGCGCCAGTGGCTATTTGCAACTATGTTGCACCTTGTTCTCAACAACCACCGGAGATCCATCGCCCATGAACATCGCCGCCCTGCGCGAGCGCATCGATCTGGCTCTGCAACACGAAACCGACAACGGAACCCTGGCTGCCGGGCTCGCCGAACGCGTGGGGGGGCTGCACCGGGCCATCCGGCTGCCCGACAGTGATGCGCCGCAGGCCCTGCTGCGTTTCGTGCAGGCCTATGTCGACGAGGTTCCGGCGCTGGTGGAGGCAGCCGCCAGCGTGGCCGCCGAGGCCGGCATCGATGCGCAGATCAAGCCGGTGCTGCGACTGGCCGAAGAGTTCTTCCTGCATCCGCCGCAGCTGCTGGAGCAGCAGGAGGGGCTGGAAGCGCTGCTGGACGAGGCCTATCTGGCCCATCGCCTGGTGGAGGAGGTCAATGACCGCTACATCGCCCATTTCGGGCAGCCGCTGATTCCGCTGGATACCACGGTGGCCAATCTGGTGGCCCACCAGCTGATCGGCGAGAACTTCGCCAATCAGCTGGACGCCGCCGTGCACCATGCCAGCGAGGCCCTGCTCGACCCAGGGATCTTCACCGCCGAGTCGGCCGAGACCTATCGGGCGAAGCTGGCCAATCCGAAGCTGCTCGCCGCCTGGCGACAGTGGCCCTGTCTGTCGCGCCGGCTGGGCATCGATCTGCAACTGAACAACTGACGAACCACGCTCGTGGGACAAGCCGCAGCCGGATGCTGCGGCCCTGTCGTTCAGCCGTTGTAGCGCGAGCGCGGGGTGGCCATCGGCACCACCTCGCCATCGAGGGGGAGGAAGCGGCCGCTTGCCGCGTCGTAGGCGATGATCTCGCTGGTCTCGATGTTGTACACCCAGCCATGGATGAACACCTGGCCACTGGCGACCCGCGCCGCCACCGAGGGGTGGGTCAGCAGGTGGTTGAGCTGGGCCACCACGTTCTCCTCGGTGAGCAGCTCCAGGTGCTCCTGGCCGCAGTCGCAGCGCGCGAAGTTCTGTTCGACCACGGTGCGCGCCACTTCGGCGTGACGCAGCCAGCCCTTCACCGTCGGCATGCTTTCCAGCGATTGCGGGTTGAGCACCGCCTTCATCGCGCCACAGTCGGAGTGACCGCAGACGATGATGTGGCGCACGCCGAGCGCCACCACCGCGTACTCGATGGCGGTGGACACGCCGCCGTTCATCTGTCCGTAGGGCGGCACCACGTTGCCGACGTTGCGGGTGACGAACAGGTCGCCCGGTGAGCTCTGGGTGATCAGTTCGGGGACGATGCGCGAGTCGGCGCAGGTGATGAACATGGCGCGCGGGTTCTGCGCCGTGGCGAGCTTCTTGAACAGCTCTTCCTGAGCGGGAAACACCTCGCTGCGAAAACGCTTGAAGCCATCGACGATACTGCCCAGCGCCTCATCGGCAGTCGACGGATTGTTCTTCTCTGGCATGGGTTCACTCACTATCAGCTCTCAGAATCTTGGCGCGGCCGCCGGCTTGCAGCCGTGGACGCTTGACGACTGTTGTAACCGACAACGCCGGCGCGGACAAAGTCACACTTCGCCACTCAGGCTCTGTAGCGGGGCGGTCACTCGCTGCGCAGCGCATCCACCGGATGCAGGCGCGCAGCGCGCAGCGCCGGGGCGACGCCGGCGAGGATGCCGACCAGCCCCGCGAGCAGCAGCGCGAGGAGAAGGAACAGCGGTTGCGGGCGCAGCGGCAGTCCCGGCATGGCCAGGTGCAGGGTGCCGAGCAGACCGCCGAGCAGCAACAGGCCGAGCAGGCCACCGGCCAGCGACAGCAGCACGGCCTCGGCGAGGAACAGCCCGAGCACCTGCCGCGGCGGCGCGCCGAGCGCGCGCAGCAGGCCGATCTCGGCGCTGCGCTCGCCGACCGTGGTGGTCATGATGGTGAGGATGCCCACCGCACCGACCAGCAGGGAGATGCCACCGAGGCCGGCCACCGCCGCGCTGAGGATGGCGAGGATGCGGTCGAGGCTGGCGAGCATGTCGTCCTGGGTGGTCAGACTGAAGTCCTCGGCGCCGTGGCGCTCGATCAGGACGGCACGGATGCGCTCGGCCAGCACCGCCGAGCCGGTCGAGGCGCGGTACATCACGTTGATCTCCATCAGCCCCTCGCGATTGAACAGGTTTTCCGCCCAGTCCACCGGGATGTAGGCCACGTCGTCGAGATCGAAGCCGAGCATCTGGCCTTTCTCGGCCATCACGCCGACCACCCGGAAGCGCGTGCCACCGATGCGCACCAGCTCGCCGAGCGGGTTGGTGTTGCCGAACAGCTCGCGGCGCACCTTGTGACCGAGCACCGCCTGCGGCGGCGAGCGGCCGTCGCGCGGCTCGGGCAGGAAGCGGCCGAGGGCCAGACGAAAGCGCCAGGCCTCGGCCAACTGGTGACCGGCGCCGAGGATGTCGCTGCTGCGGCTACGCTGGCCGAAGCGGATCGCCCCACTGCCCTGGATGATCGGCACCACCGTCTCGACGTGGGCAAGGCGGCGCAGGGCGTCGGCGTCGGCCAGGGTCAGCGGCCGCGCACTGGCCAGCAAACCGCCGATGCCACCGGTCTGCGTGCGCCCGGGATGGATGGCGACGATGCGGGTGCCGAATTGCGAGAAGGTGTCCAGCACATAGAAGCGCAGCCCCTCGCCGATGGCGGTGAGCAGTGTCACCGCGGCAATGCCGATGGCCACGCCGAGCAGGGTCAGCAGGGTACGCAGCGGCCGGCCGAGCAGGGCGCCGGCGGTCAGCCGCAGACCATCGCCCAGGCGCATCAGCGCGCTCCCGCCGGGCGCAGCGCCGTCACCGGTTCCAGCCGCGCCGCGCGTTCGGCCGGCAGCCAGGCGAACGCCAGCGCGGTACCGAGCGCCAGGGCCAGTGCACCGCCTCGCGCCCACCAGGGCGCCAGCAGCGGCAGGTCCCACAACAGGCGGGCCAGCCAGAGCAGCAGCTCGCCACAAGCCAGACCGGCCAGCGCTCCGACCACGGCCAGCAGGGCCGCCTCGCCGACGAACAGCAGGCGCACCTGTGCCGGGGTGGCGCCAAGCGCCTTGAGCAGACCGATCTCGGCGGTGCGTTGGCTGACCGCGATCCAGGTGACGTTCATGATCAGCACACCGGCGACCAGCAGGCTGATGGCGGCGATACCGGCCAGCGCCAGGCCGAGGGTGGCGAGGATGTCGTCGAAGGCGGCGAGCATGGAGTCCTGGCTGATCAGGGTGACGTCCTCCTCGCCCTCGTGGCGCTCGGTGAGCAGGGTGCGGATCTGTCGCTTGCCGGACTCCAGCACTGCCGGGCTGCGCACCTCGGCGAACAGGCGGAACAAGCCCTCGCGGTCGAACAGCGCCTGGGCGCTCGCCACCGGGATCACCAGCAGCTCGGCGAAGTCCATGCCCAGCGACTCGCCGCGGGTCTCCAGCACCCCGATCACCCGGAAGCGCCGGCCGCCGACACGCAGCCACTCGCCCAGCACCGGACGGCTGCCGAACAGCTCGCGGCGCAGGCTCGGTCCGATCACGCAGACCGCTGCGGGCTGCTCGAGGGCCAGCTCCGGCAGTAACTGGCCCTGGCTGACCGCGAGCTGGCGCAAGGCGAAGAAGCTGCGGCTGGTGCCGAGCACGAAGGCCTCGCGGCTGCGCCCGCCGGCCGTCACCTCGAGCAGGCCGGCCTGCAACGGTGCGACCCGGCGCACCGCCGGCAGACGCGCCACCGCCTCGGCATCCTGCAGGGTCAGGTCGCGCGGAGCGAGACCGGTGAGCGGCGGAACTCCGCCGGTGGTTTCCTTGCGGCCGGGCAGGACGATCAGGGTATTGCGCCCGAGCAGCGAGAACTCATCGAGCACGAAGGTCCGCGCCCCCTCGGCAAGGCCGGTGAGCAGGATCACCGCCAGCACGCCGATGCCGATCGCCAGCAGCAGCATCAGGCTGCGCGAGCGGTGGCCGCGCAGCGCACCCAGCCACAGCTCGACGGCGTCGGTGACGCGCATCAGCCCGCACCTGCGGAAGCGCTGTCGGCAACGATGCGTCCGTCGCGCATGCGCAGTCTGCGCCGGGCGCGGACGCCGAGCGCGGCGTCGTGGGTCACCACCAGCAGGGTCAGCCCCTCGGCGTTGAGCTCCTCGAGCAGCTCCACCACCTCGGCGCCGGAATGGCTGTCGAGGTTGCCGGTCGGCTCGTCGGCCAGCAGCAGCGTCGGCTGCATGACCATGGCGCGGGCTATGGCCACGCGCTGACGCTGGCCACCGGACAGCTCGCCAGGCCGGTGCGCCAGGCGGTCGCCGAGGCTCAGGCGCTCGGCCAAGCGGCCGCTGCGCTGGCGCCGCTCGACCGGCGGTATGCCGGCCAGCAGCATCGGCAGCTCGATGTTCTCCTGTGCGGTGAGACGCGCAATCAGGTGGTAGGACTGGAACACGAAGCCGATGTGACGGCTGCGCAGAGCGGCGCGGCGCTCCTCGTCGAGGGCTGCGGTGGGCTCGCCATTGAGCCAGTATTCGCCGGCATCCGGCGCATCCAGCAGGCCGAGCACGTTGAGCAGGGTCGACTTGCCCGAACCGGAGGGGCCCATCACCGACAGGTACTCGCCGGCGTCGACCTCGAGGTCGACCGCATCCAGGCCCATCACCCGCTGCTCGCCGAGCCGGAAACAGCGGGTCACCCCGCGCAGGCGGATCATCGTGTCGGCTCCGCACCGTCCAGCGGCGTCACCGCCGCGCCGTCGCCGAGGCCTTCCTGTTCCAGGCTGGGCAGGATCCGCTCGCCGGCGGCGAGGCCGGCGCGCACCTCGGTCCAGCGCCAGTTGGCCAGCCCGGTGTCCACGCTCACGGCGCGCAGCACGCCACGCTCGGCGTCGTAACGCAGCACCTGATGGCCGTCCAGCAGACTCTCGCTGGGCACCCGCAGCACGTCCGCACGCTGCTCGATGAGGATCTCCACGTCGGCGCTGTAGCCGGTGAGCAGGGCAACGTCGGCGGGCGGCTCGCTGAATCGTGCCTCGATGTCGACGGTGCGAGCCTGCTTTTCCAGTTCGCGAACGAAGGGCGCGATGCGCGTCACCGTACCGGCGAAGATCCGACCACGAAAGGCGTCCAGGCTGATGTGCACCGGCAGGCCGAGGCGCACGCGCGCGGCATCCACCTCGTCGATCGGCGCCTCGACGTACAGGCAGCCGTCGTCGATCAGGTCCACTGCCGGCGGGGTGGGGATACCCGGCGGCGAGGGGGTAACGAACTCGCCGACTTCGCCATTGATCTCGGCGACTATGCCGGAGAAGGGCGCGCGCAGGGTCTTCTGGTCGAGCAGTGCGCGCTGCAGGGCCAGGGCCGCCTCGGCTTCGGCGATCCGCGCGCTGGCCGCCTCGCACTCCAGGAGGGACAGCCGCGCCCGGGTCTGGGCGCGGTCGAGCAGATCGGCCGCCGCCAGGCGGCGCTCGGCGAGGCCGCGCAGGCGCGCCACCTCGCGACCATCCAGGTCGGCCTGGGCACACTGACGTTGCCGCGCGTTGTCCTGCAGGAGCAGACGCGCCTCGGCCTCGGCCACCCGCGCCTGCTGATCGTCCTGGCGCAGACGCATCAGCACCTGACCGGGCGCCACCCGATCGCCTTCGGCGACCAGCCGTTCGCTGACCGGCGCGCCCAGATTGAACGACAACTGCGAACGACGGCAGGCCTTGAGCGTGCCTGCACGGCTATTGGCAACCAGCGACTCCACCGGCCCGCGACTCACGGTCAGCAATGTCACCGGTAGCGGTTGCGGACGTTGCCACCACCAGACCACCACTGCAGCTGCCAGCAGCACGAGCGCTGCAACCACCCACTTGCGCATGCCTCACTCCCCGGTCGGCATCCCGTGTTCAGGGTAGACGGCCGGCATGGTGTCAGTCGGTCGTACGGGGAATAATGCACTCCTCTCCAACCACAAGGATGCTCCTGTGACCCAGATTCACCGCGAACTCTTTGGCGAGCTGCCCTGCTGGCGGGTGCTCACCGCCGACGCCGAGCTGCTGGTTGCCGAGCAAGGTGCCCAGATCCTCAGCTACCAGCGCCGTGGCGAGCCACCGCTGATCTGGCTCAGCGAGCAGGCACGCGGTATCCGCGGCCAATCAGTACGCGGCGGGATACCGGTGTGCTGGCCGTGGTTCGGTGATCTGGCGCGCAATCCGGCCGTCGTGCTCGCCCAGTACCGGGGCGGGGCGGCCCCCTTTCATGGCCTGGTGCGCAACCTGGCCTGGGAATGCCAGGTACAGGAAGAGAGCGGTGACGAAGTACGTCTGCTGTTCACCTGCCCGCAGCCACCAGAAGGGCTGCCGGACTGGCCACAGGCGGTCGACATCGAGCTGGAGATCCGCCTCGGCGAACGCCTGCAGCTCGAGCTGCGCAGCCACAACCGTGGCCAGCGCCCGGTATGGATCAGCCAGGCACTGCACAGCTACTTCGCGGTCAGCGACATTCGCGATGTGGAAGTGCGGGGAGTGGAAGACTGCCGTTATATCGAGACGCTCGAAGGCTGGTGCGAGCGTAAGCAGGACGGCGCTCTGCACTTCTGCGCCGAGACCGACCGCATCTACCTCGACCTGCCAGCACGCCTGGCGCTGCACGACCGCGGCTGGCAGCGCCGGTTGCTCATCGAGAGCCGCAGCTCCCGCACGGCGGTGCTGTGGAATCCGTGGATCGACAAGGCTCAGCGGCTGACGCAGTTCGCCGAAGACGCCTGGCAACGCATGCTGTGCATCGAAACCGCCAACGTGTGGGACGATTGTCTGGAACTCGCACCGGGAGCCCGCCACAGCCTGGGCCTGTGTCTATGGAGCGAGGCACTCGGCAGCAGCACGTGACAGGGACTGGCTCCCCTGCCTGTTGATTGCCGTCAGGCTTGCCTGACGGCGATGGCGCGTGACCATCGCGGACCAGCGCCGCAGCTCCGGCCCTAAAGGCTTCTCCCGCCGGCGCGATAGGCCACCCGAGGCAAGCTTTTCGGCCCGAAAAGACGAAACCCCGACCAGCATGAGCTGATCGGGGTCTCTGTATAGGTGCTTGACGATGACCTACTCTCACATGGGGAAGCCCCACACTACCATCGGCGATGCGTCGTTTCACTGCTGAGTTCGGGATGGGATCAGGTGGTTCCAACGCTCTATGGTCGTCAAGCAATTCGGTTGGGGCATCGCCGTGGCGCTACCCCGAATCGGGTACGTGATAGTCGTATTCGGTAATTTGCGGTTCTGCAAGCTTTCGGCCTGTCTCACGCAAACAATCAGATTGTTTGGGTGTTATATGGTCAAGCCTCACGGGCAATTAGTACTGGTTAGCTCAACGCCTCACAACGCTTACACACCCAGCCTATCAACGTCGTAGTCTTCGACGGCCCTTCAGGGAGCTCGAGGCTCCAGTGAGATCTCATCTTGAGGCAAGTTTCCCGCTTAGATGCTTTCAGCGGTTATCTTTTCCGAACATAGCTACCCGGCAATGCCACTGGCGTGACAACCGGAACACCAGAGGTTCGTCCAACCCGGTCCTCTCGTACTAAGGTCAGCCCCTCTCAAATCTCAAACGTCCACGGCAGATAGGGACCGAACTGTCTCACGACGTTCTAAACCCAGCTCGCGTACCACTTTAAATGGCGAACAGCCATACCCTTGGGACCGGCTTCAGCCCCAGGATGTGATGAGCCGACATCGAGGTGCCAAACACCGCCGTCGATATGAACTCTTGGGCGGTATCAGCCTGTTATCCCCGGAGTACCTTTTATCCGTTGAGCGATGGCCCTTCCATACAGAACCACCGGATCACTAAGACCTACTTTCGTACCTGCTCGACGTGTCTGTCTCGCAGTCAAGCGCGCTTTTGCCTTTATACTCTGCGACCGATTTCCGACCGGTCTGAGCGCACCTTCGTACTCCTCCGTTACTCTTTGGGAGGAGACCGCCCCAGTCAAACTACCCACCATACACTGTCCTCGATCCGGATAACGGACCAGAGTTAGAACCTCAAGATTGCCAGGGTGGTATTTCAAGGATGGCTCCACGCGAACTGGCGTCCACGCTTCAAAGCCTCCCACCTATCCTACACAAGCAAGCTCAAAGTCCAGTGCAAAGCTATAGTAAAGGTTCACGGGGTCTTTCCGTCTAGCCGCGGATACACTGCATCTTCACAGCGATTTCAATTTCACTGAGTCTCGGGTGGAGACAGCGCCGCCATCGTTACGCCATTCGTGCAGGTCGGAACTTACCCGACAAGGAATTTCGCTACCTTAGGACCGTTATAGTTACGGCCGCCGTTTACCGGGGCTTCGATCAAGAGCTTCGCTTGCGCTAACCCCATCAATTAACCTTCCGGCACCGGGCAGGCGTCACACCCTATACGTCCACTTTCGTGTTTGCAGAGTGCTGTGTTTTTAATAAACAGTCGCAGCGGCCTGGTATCTTCGACCGGCATGGGCTTACGTAGTAAATACTTCACCCTCACCGGCGCACCTTCTCCCGAAGTTACGGTGCCATTTTGCCTAGTTCCTTCACCCGAGTTCTCTCAAGCGCCTTGGTATTCTCTACCCGACCACCTGTGTCGGTTTGGGGTACGGTTCCTAGTTACCTGAAGCTTAGAGGCTTTTCCTGGAAGCATGGCATCAACCACTTCGCATTCTAAAAGAACGCTCGTCATCAGCTCTCGGCCTAGATTTCCCGGATTTGCCTAAGAAATCAGCCTACCACCTTAAACTTGGACAACCAACGCCAAGCTGGCCTAGCCTTCTCCGTCCCCCCATCGCAGTAACTAGAAGTACAGGAATATTAACCTGTTTCCCATCGACTACGCTCTTCAGCCTCGCCTTAGGGACCGACTAACCCTGCGTCGATTAACGTTGCGCAGGAACCCTTGGTCTTTCGGCGTGGGAGTTTTTCACTCCCATTGTCGTTACTCATGTCAGCATTCGCACTTCTGATACCTCCAGC